>MFIX01000161.1:16373-27745 GCA_001780825.1 Candidatus Glassbacteria bacterium RIFCSPLOWO2_12_FULL_58_11
GATGGCCGCGACCGGTTTGTCTATTATAACCGCCACAATTCCGGCCGTTGGCCCTCACCGGACCCGCAGGCCGCAGAGCGCCAGGAGAGCTGGCCCGGAGGAAGGACCAACCATTACCTGTTCGACATGAACCGCGACTGGTACGCGATGACCCAGCCGGAGTCCAAAGGGAAAGTTGCGGCATTTCTGGAGTGGCGGCCCCAGGTCTATCTCGACCTGCACGAGATGGAAACCGACGCCACCTACTATTTCCCGCCTACCGCGCCGCCGACCAACCCGCAGTTGAGCCCCTTGCAGGTCCGCTGGTTCGAGAAGTTCGGCATGAACAACTCCGCCTGGTTCGACCGCTTCGGCTTCAAATACTACTCGCGGGAGAGCTTCGACGCCTATTTCCCCGGTTACGGCTGCACCTGGCCCTCGCTCAACGGTGCAATCGGCATGACCTACGAGCAGGCCTCCAGCCGGGGCCTGCTGGCCCTGCGCAGCGATGAAACCGAGATGAGCTATGCCGAGACGGTCCGTCACCACGCCATCTCCTCTCTCGCTACCGCGGAGCTGGCCGCCGCCAACCGCGAGGCGCTCCTGAAAGATTTCAGCTCAACCCGCACTCCGCCGCCGGCTCTCTCAGCGAGCCGGGCCTACCTGATCCCCGCTGAGCCGGACCCCTCGCGCACGGAAAAGCTGGTCGGCATACTGCTCAAGCAGGGGCTCGAAGTGCGCAAAAGCGCCTCAGCTTTGGAAACGAGCTCTTTGACCACCGGGGACAACCGCAAACTGAGCCGCAAGAGCTTCCCGGCGGGTACATTCATTGTCCCGGCCCGCCAAGAGTCTTTCGCCCTGGCCGCCAACCTGCTCGAGCCGGAGATCACTATCGACCCGGCCTATATCGCCGAGCAGGAGCGCCGCCTGGCCGCCGGCCTGAGTGACCAGGTTTACGATATCACCGCCTGGTCTCTGCCCTCATTCATGGGAGTGAGCTGCTACCGGACCGACAACCTGCCAGCCGGCAATTATGAGCTTGTGCCGGAGCCTGCGCAGCCCCAAGCACCCAGGGTCAAGAAAGCCGGCCTGGCTTACATTCTCGACGGCGGACGTAACAGTTCGATGGCCGCTCTGGCCGGGCTGGTGCGCAGCGGCGTGCGGGTTTACAGCAGCGATCTGGCTTTTACCCAGGGCGCGCGGAAATTTTCGCGCGGCAGCCTGATCGTGCCGGTGAAAGAAAACCCGGAGAGCCTGCCTGGGATAATCGCCGAGGTGGAAATGCACACCGGCGCGGAATTTATCCCCACCGATTCGGGCTGGATGAGCGAGGGCGTGAATTTCGGCAGCCCCAATGTGCATTTCGTGCCCGAGCCGAAAGTGCTGCTGGCCTGGGATGAGCCTGCCTCCTCCAATTCCGCGGGCTGGTGCCGCTATGTGCTCGAGCAGCAATACGGGGTGAAAGTGACCGCGGTCAAGGGCGAGGACCTGGGAAGGATCGAGCTGGCGCGCTACAATGTGCTGGTCCTGCCCAACGGCTGGAATTTCGGGGAGATCATGGGAAAAAGAGGCCTAGAAAACATCCGGAGCTGGATCGCGACGGGCGGAACGCTGATCGGCATCCAGGGGGCGACCGCCTGGCTGGCCGACCCGGAGGTCAAGCTGCTCGAGGCCAGCCTGGAGTACCGTCTGGGCCAGGATTCCGCCAAAGCTGAAAAACCCTTAGCGGAAAAAGAGAAAACTAACCGTGTCCCCGGCTCGGCGATTGAAAGCCCAGATCAGTTCAAAAAGTTGATTACCGCGGAAAATACCGAGCCGCGCGCGGTGCCCGGCGTACTGCTGCGCCTGCGCCTGGACCCGGACCACTGGCTTTCCGCAGGTTATGACAGCACGGCGGTGGCCTTTGCCGAGGGATATCAAGTATACGCCCCGCTGAAAAGGAGCCAGGGAAGGAACGTGGCCTATTTCGCTGAGGAGAAAAACCTGCTGGTGAGCGGCTATGCCTGGAAAGGCCCGAGCCTGAAACAGCTTGCGTTCAAGCCCTACCTGATGTACCGCCCGCTGGGCCAGGGCCATGTGATCGGGTTCACCGAGGAGCCGGATTTCCGGGCCGTGCTGGATGGAATCAACCGTCTGCTGCTCAATGCGGTCCTGCTGGGCCCGGCGCACAGCGATTGAGGAGGACAGCGGTCTGCAGTACACGGCCGTAGGGGCGTGGCATGCTACGCTCCTACGGCGCACAAGAAAGATGTTGGGAAGGAATAATAGAAATTTTTCGATATAATATTATATAGTTTTGTGCTTGTACTTTTTAATCCTTAAACCAAACACGCTTTTAAATTTCATGAGATTTTCAATGGCCCATAATCTAATAGAGTCAAGTGCTTGAGTATCACCTTCAATTGAACCCTCTCTGTAAATTGCAATGCGACATGCTTGTTTTTCATCGAGTCGATCCCACTCAAATTTCGAACCGTATTCAGCCTCGATAGCATCCGAATCCTTCAATAACCAATCGAAGAGTGATTTATTTTCTTCTTTATCTCCCGTATCAATATATAACTCAGTTCGAACCCTATTCCCCAGAGTAAAACTGACACTGTAACCAATTCCTGAAACGCCTGAGGAAAACGCATACCAACTCTGCGGCTGCCCTTTTCTGGCACCTGTGAATCTGTGCTTTTCTCGCAGTTCGTCGAGTAGCTGTTGAAAGAATTTCCGATAATTTTCCGCTCTTGGGGAAGTTTGATATCCTCCTGGCAGCCGTTGTCTCTTTCGCCATTCGTTAGGATAGACTATAGGTTTAAAATTGTAAGCTGGCTTTGAGTCGTCTATTTGTACAACTTCAATAACTACGCCAAAGAAAGAAATGTTTGAACCTGTATTTTGATTCAACCATTCAAGGGCTTGTCTGTGTTCGTCCCGAATTGATTCAGCTATCCAAATTATCACACGAGCATCAAAACCACCGGTATATGTAAGAAGTTTTCCCAAGTGATTATGATCTGTTTCTGTTAGTTGATTTTCAATAATGACAAGGCTACCCGTGCCCAGGTCTTGGGCCAGAAGATCAAGTGAAAAATCTCCAACAGAAGCTTCTTGTTTCTGAAGCTCCAACTCCATACCGAGAGATTCGCCCAAGGCTTTAATATTTTTAGCGAGCCAAGGCGTAAAATTGGAGGCTTCATGAGCCCAAACTTTTCGCAAATCGATCTTTTTAAGCTGTCCAAAGTTGGGCATAATACTCTCTTTCACCATAATGGAATAATATAAAATGTTCGATTAAAATAGTTGCTATATTGAATAATATAAGAAGGTAAATCGGCCATTCAACTTTATTCACATTCATCCGAATGGGTGACTACCATATTGTTTCTCAGTTTTTCTTCTTTTGGTATTTTTCGCGGAATTCTGTGAAGTTACTATAATTCTTCTCGTTCCGGGCTTTTTGTATCTTACCACGTATCGTCTTGTCAATTCTTGTTTGTACGTAATTGCAGACATCGTCAAACTGTTCGATTGGAATCATGTCCCACTTTGCTCCAAAACATCGCTTGATGGTTTGGTAGAATACTGGATATTTGAAACTATCCCCTTTCTCAGCACTGGCATACTCGTGATACAGGTCAATAAGATACTTCAGGTAGTTTTTCTTGTACAAATCGGTGGCTATCGCTCCGATCGGCGGATTAAAATGTAACGAAGGCTTTTTTTGACCGTGGTAGTGGATTTCATTTGCAATGGTTCCTTGGACCACACTGCCACTTATATTAATTGCGTGGGATGTCCGGTTTTCTTTCTCTTGCATGTTGCCAAAGTGTTTCAAAGTCCGTTTTTTTAACAAAACTTCTGATTTTGTAATATCTCCCGCGGTAATTCTTCCATGACAGTTTTTACAAACATAAATCAAATTATTTGGATTGTGTGGATCGGGAATATCTTTTCCTTGGATGTGGTGGAATTCCAAAGTGGCAACATTATCTTCACCGCAGAAAGCGCAGTTTCCTGCTGTCTCTTGCATGATTAGCTTCTTGGTTCTGGCTGGAATGTCCTTGGTCATTGGCGATTTCGTTGGAGTCAGTCGAATTGCTGATATTTAATATTATCACAATTTTAACGTAGATTTTGAACTTAAGCAATTATAAAATCACTACCTCAACCACCGCTCGAAAAACTCCGCCACTACCCGGGCCGCCCGCTGCTGCTAGGGGCTTTCGAGCCGGTAGCCAAAACCATGTTCCATCCGGTGGAAAAAGGCTACCTCCACCGAGGTGCCATAAGCGGCGAGCCGGGTCAGCATGGCCCGGCTTTTCTGTTCCGGGGTCAGGATATCCCGGTCGCCGTAGAGGAACAGGAACGGCGGCTCCACTCCGGTAACTCTCCGGGCTGGGCTGAATTTGTGGTAGTCCTCGGATAAGGTCTCCGGCATCCCGTGGAAAAGCAGAAGCTGGTGCGGCCAGATTAGCGGCTCATCCAGGAAATCCAGCACCGGGTTATAGCAGGCCATGGCTGCAGGCCGGGTGTCAAACTGGAGGCGGTTGTCATTATCGCCCAGCCGGTCGCCCGGCTGAATGGTGGCCAGAAGGGCCACCAGGTGGCCGCCCGCCGAGGAGCCCACCGCCCCCACTCTCCGCGAGTCCATCCCGTATTCCACGGCGTGGCTCTTGAACCAGTCCATTGCCTGACGGACATCCGCGACTATTTCCTCCAGGGAATGCTCCGGCGAGAGACGGTATCCGGCCGAAGCGCAGACAAAGCCCATCTTCGCCAGGAAAGAGGCCAGAGCGGCCCACTGACTACGGTCGCCGCCCAGCCAGCCGCCGCCGTGCACCAGCAGCACTCCCGGCCGGGAAATACCCGGAGCTGCTGGCAGGTAGAGATCGAGACGAGTCCTGGCTGAATCGAGATTACTGTAGGGGATATCCGGCTTTCGAATAACCGAATCGGCCGGACCGGCAGCAGCGAAAGAATAAACGCTTGACAGTAAGAGGAGCAGGAAAGTTTTCATATTTTCTCCGCTCTAGCAATACGAGATTGGCATTAAATCTCTTAACTTGTTAAAATATAAGTGCTTATTGTAAAATCCCCCTCAATCCCCCTTTGTCAAAGGGGGAGGCCGCTTTCCACCCTCATGCAGTGGCGCGGTCGCTTTCCCCACCTTGAGAGAATAGGAGGCCGCATTTCCCCCTCTTTGGAAAAGAGGGGTCAGGGGAGATTTGAAAGCCAGAATTCATAGCCACAAAAGGCAATCATACAAGTGTCAGGGCAATGGCCTGAAACAGAGCTAGAATTTCACCGGTCTCTCGAACAGGCATTTCACCTCGCGGCTTATCCCCGAAGAAGCAGGCAAAAGAAATTCCCCAGCCCGCTCCGCGCTCATTCCGGGCAGCTCGAGTTTCCGGCCCTCCAGTTTCCTTCGCAGAATAAGCCAGGCGCTGAGCCGGCCATTGACACCCGCACTCTGCGGCAGGCTGAAATCGTAGCTCACCCGGTGCGCCCCGCCGCCTTTCAGGCTATAGAGGAACCAGTACCAGCTTCCTTTTTCGCCGGCCTCGCTGCGCCAGCCCCCGGCCTGACCATTCACCTCCAGGCGCGGCTGTTTCACATCGAGGCCTTTCTCCGGCTCCAGCAGGAAGCCGATTTCAGCGCTGAGTGTCTCCTCCGGCAGGCTTAGCGAAAGGCTGCCTTTCAGGCCGGAGCCCGCTCCGCCCCGGAAGTCCTCCTCGCGCTCCTCCGCCACAGTGAGCACAGTCACTGGCAGGGCCGGCTTCAGCGGCACCTGCCCCTCGATCCCCGGAGGGATAGAGACGCCGGAGAGCAGAAGCGGCGCGGTGCTGCCATTCTCCACGGCCACTTTTTCGGTACCGCTCCCCGGGTATATAACCAAGCCGCCGGTTGCGAAATCGAAACGGACATTGCGGGCAAAGGGGAAATCGACCTTTTCCCGTGGCAGCAGCTCCAGCACCTTTGTCTCGTACCCGCTTAAATTTATTTCAAGATTTTCGCCGAAGCTCATCCAGGGGTTTTCCACAGCCAGGTAAGGATAAACTGTCAGCGGCAGGTAAGCCTCATTATCGGGCGCAAGCAAGCCGCTGTCGTAATCCAGTTTCATGGAAAAAACTTTCGGCTCGATATACGGGTTGCGCACGGTGAGAATCAGCTTGTCCTTTCCCTGGTGGAAGTAGCCGTAGGGCTGGCGTTTCAGCGGGTCCCCGCCGACCAGGGTGGTGTTGGCCAGCAGGGCGGAGCGGTTGGCCTCGGCCCAGCGGATCGAGGCGCGCAGGCTCTCCCATTCATTCTCCTTCAGTATCTGCGGGCTGATATAGAGCTCCCACATCGCCAGGCCGCGGCTGAAATGGATCACCAGGTCATCGGTCCACTTGTCCAGAGTCTCGTCCAGGTCGCCCAGCAGCTCGTACTCGCCCTTGATCACGCCGACAGTCATGATCGAATTGAGGGGGAACTGCTGATCGTGTACCCGGAACTGCTCGTAGCAGACCCGGTCGCGGTAGCTTATCGCCAGGTCACGCTTGCTCGGGGAGGGCAGCTCGCGCAGCCAGCCGAAATCATAGCCGCCCATGAACACGCAGTCGGCGTGCATCAGCCACCAGGGCGAGAGCCACTGGCTGGTGGTGACATTGATAAAGAGGCCGGGCTTGACCGCGTGCAGGGTGTCGCACAGGGCGGCCAGAGCCGCGGTCTGGGCCTCGCGCGAATAGATCCCGGGGAGTATCCCGTGGTCCGTGTCCGCAGAACCGTAAAGGACGCCGTCGAACTTGAGATAGTTCACCTCATCCTGTTTCAAGTATCCGATCAGGCAGCTGGTGAGGATCGAATTGTAGCGCGGACCGGCCAGATCGAGATAGCCCTTGCGGCTCACCTCAAGCCCTTTTTCCCGGCCGAGGCTGCCGCGAAGACGCAGGCCCTCGCCGTATCCGCCGATCGGGCCCAGCCAGAGGCCGAGCGCGCTGCCGATATTTTTCAGCTCGTGGCTTAAGGGAGCCAGCCCTCCGGGGAAAATTTTCCGGTTGACCTCCCAGAAAGGCGTGTACTTGTCCCAGCCCTCATCGAGCACGAAACTGTTCAGAGCGATTCCCTTATCGACAAGGTTTTCCTTGAACGAGCGGATACGCGCCAGGCTGTTCTCCTGGTTCAGCAGCCCGCCGGTCTGCCCCTCGAAGCGCTCGGCGGTGCGCAGGTCGTACCAGGTGTTATAGAGCAGGAAAGGCCGGGCCGGCGCCACCCGGATACGGTCGACATAATCGAGGAAAGCCGCCCGGGTCCTGCCCCGGCCGGCAACGCCCCAGACCGCGGAATAGCTTTTGTACCCCGTACTGTCGATTGCCGCACCGGGATAGTAGAAGAGCGACAGCCGCCCCTGATCCGCCCGGTTATTGCCCGCCGGGTACTCCAGGCCGAAAAACATCTCCTCAGTGTACACCGGCTGGCCGAAACCCTGGTGAGAAATAATCGCGCCGGGGATCTCGAGCTCCTCAAGCGACAACTCCTCGACAAAATAGAGCTTGCCGCCCGCGCAGCTTAAGCCTACCTGCTTGCGCATCTCGGGGAGCGAATCGGCCAGGCTATAGCGCATCTCGATCTCCAGGCCCGGAGAGTCCCAATCCGCGCTGTGGCCGTCGCCCTCGAGGTCCTGCTCCCAGTGATAGAGCAGCACCAGCGTGCGGCATCCATCCCGCGGCTCTTCCACACGGTAGCCGCGGAAGAGACAGTCCCCGGCGCTGACTGTCAGCGGGTTCTCCTGTCCGGGCCAGTAGCCCAGCCGCTCATAGGTGAAACGGAGGCGGAACTCCCGGGAATCCACGCGCCAGGTGTGGCCGCTGATCTTATTGACCAGCCACTCGGTGCGGAAACTGTCTCCGGAGCGCTCGAACACCCTTTCCAGAAAACTGTTGCCAAAACGGAACCCTTCCTCATCGGCCTTGAAATAGCTCTGCGCGGCCAAGGCGGACGAGAGGAGTATCAGGAGGCAGGCCGCGGCGCAAGCGGCTGCCGGGATTATCCGCGCAACCCGGTAGGAAGTACTATGGAGAAATTTGTTGCCGGAAATAGCAGCCCTCATAGGTTCCCCCTGAAAATTTCGGCGATTTCATATCAGCTTTAAAAAAGCTACAAGGCAAAATACTCTTGTAAGGGTTCAGCCTTGTCAAGAACTAAATCCTGGCCCATATTGGCGGGCAGCTTTTATCGATATAACTTTCACCGGGACTGAGCCTGAATGGGCTTAACCGCCTCCAAGAAGGAATGAAAATGAACCGCCGCCGCTGCCTGCGCAATTTCCTGCTCGGCCTAGTCTTTCTCACCGGATTTCCGCCCCTGCCTGCTTGGGGAGCCGAGACCACGGACCGCTGGGAGGAGACGATCAGGCAGTTCGAGCAGAGCGACCGGGAGAAATTCCCGGAGCCGGGAGTGATCGTTTTTATCGGCAGCTCGAGCATCCGGGCCTGGGAAACGCTGCAAGAGGATCTTGCGCCGCTTAAAGTACTCAACCGCGGTTTCGGCGGCTCGGAAATAAGGAATTCGGTTAAATTCGCGCCGCGGATTGTCATTCCCTACAAGCCGAGCCGGGTGGTGCGCTACGCCGGAGACAACGATATCGCCGGGGGAAAGAGCGCGGAGACAGTGCTGGCGGATTTCAAGGAGTTTACCGGAGTCATTCACGCGGCCCTGCCGGAGGTGCCGGTTTATTTTATCAGTATCAAGCCCAGCTTGGCGCGCTGGAAGCTCTGGCCCGAAATGAAAAGGGCCAACCGCCTGGTCGAAAAGTACTGCGCGGAAACCCCGGAGGTCGAATATCTCGACGTAGCGAGTGCGATGCTGGGAGAGGATGGGACCCCGCGGAAAGACATTTTCGTCGAGGACGGTCTGCACCTGAACGCCGCGGGCTACAAGATCTGGACCGCGATTATCAAACCCCGGCTGGAAAAAACCCTGGAGGAAAAATAAACAAGGGGCAGTCCCGCAGGCGGACCGCCCCCTTTAGATTCCAGCAACTCGTTGTAATTCAATTATATGTCCGGCGGCGTCGGTTAACCGCTGCTGCGCGATGACAAAACCCTCAAACAGTTTGCGTGTCTCTTACCGGCCTTCTTTGCATATTTCAATCAAAGGCTGTAGTTGAACGCGCTTCCGCCCGAGGTAACTGTCAGCGAGCCGCTGTAGCTCGGAGCGCCTGAGGTGCCGGCGCTGATTCGGACATTATCGAACTTGATCTGTCCGCTGAATGTCCCGGCAAAATCGAGCGTCCCATCGATCCGGATCTCGGTCTGCACCGTGTAAGTGGTGGTGTTGACCGAAATATCGCCCTGGTAGGCCAGGGCCCCGCCGATAAAAAGCGCACCGCTGTCCGAGAAATCGACGAAGATTGCGCTGAAATCGAAGGAACCCCCGGAAGCTCCGCTCGAGAATGAACCCGAGATATCAGCGTAGCCCGTGCTGTCCCCATTGACCCGCGCGGCAACAGCCAGGTTGCCAGCGCCGGCGAGCGTGCTCTGCGCCCGGCCGAAAACCGAGAAAGCCGTGCCCAGAACCTGTCCGCTGACCGAGGGAATATTGCTTTGGGTAACGACCGTGTTCGCTCCGCTCGCTCCCAGAGTCAAGCTTCCGCCGGCCGGAATGACGATCCGGCTCATGCCCGGATGTTCGGGACCCGTGATAAAACTATAGGGCGGCGCATTGCTGCAGGCGCTGGTGAGCGCCGCCAGGACGATCACAAAGCAAAAAAAACTGATACGGCCCATATATCCAAAGCCTGCCTTTGCTAAAATGGGTCAAAGTACGGATGTTTCAGTCTGTACCGGCTTACTCTCCGGCCTTGAAGAACGTGGCAAAACCGATTCTTGCCGCTAACCCGTCCGAGTTCCCCCAGTCGCCGTCCCAGTGCTCATAGCCCAGCCGCAGATTGACCGCCCAGTCCGTGGTGACAAAGCTCTCGACATTCGCGAACGCGTCAAAGAGGGTCGAGTTCTGGTCCACGCCCGCGATATCCGCATAGCCGAAGGTCCGGGAGAGCGACAAACCCAGGCCCGGCACGACTCTCCTTTCCGGCGTGAAGTGATAGAGCAGGTCCGCGCCGGCCCGGCCATACGTATCCACGTTCTCTTTCTTGGTGATTCCGAGCATTACGCCGCCCTCAAACCGGTCGATGAACAGGTAGCCCAGGTCGAGCCCGAAATCCGAATTTGTCTCATTCTCGAACGATTCCAGCTTGAAAGACCCGCCGATCCGCACATCACCCTTTTCGATCTGGCCATAAGCTTTTCCGCAGGCGCAACTGGTGACAATCAATGCGGCGATAAACAGTTTGAGTCTCATACTATCCTCCGAATTAAATGTGGAAACGATCTTACCGCTCCAGCGCCGGGAAAGATCATCTTCGTTCATGGTCGGTACGGAATATTCTTTCGAAACAGCTTCCCTGGCGGAAAGCTGATAACTGTTCACATCAAGTTTGCAGAAAAACCTCAACATACCCGGTTTTTGAATCAGCCCTCCTTTCTAAAGATTATTTATGCACGGCCGGTCAGGAGCACTACCCGGCTTGACGTCAATCGCGCTAAATTTAATATATGTTGACTATTATGTCAACTATTGGCCTGCCAGACCGAATACTTCAATAACGCAAGGGCGTAAATTATATTGAGTTACGATTATAATGCCGGAATCATTTATCCATTTTGATAAATAATTTCTCAAACTGAGAATTCCGCGGACCCCGGAAACCTTTAATACTATAAAATATAACAAGTTGGCATTTTCTCGCCGGCGGCACAATATTTGTGGATCGAAAAGTCCGAAGCCGGAGCGCCTGTCGAAAGAACCTCTCATCAATATCATTCAAGGAGCCGTTCCGTGACCCGGAAATTTTTCGCAATATTTTCCTTCTGCTTTTGCTTCCACTGCACCGCTTTCGCCGCCGGGCCAGCGGTTCCTAAAGCGGACCGGATAAAACCCCTGGCCGATGACCCGGCCAAAGGCGCTCCGGGGGTATTCTTTTACGAAAACCTGGAAGGGATCGGTGATTTTTCGGAAAGTTTTCAGGATATCGGAATCTCCAATGGGAAATTCGCGATCAGCGAGGTGGACCGTTTCAGCGGCAGCCGGTCGATCATCCAGACCTATATCCCGCTGACCCAGTACAACGCGGGCGAGGACCCGGGCGAGGCGGGCTGGATCTGGCGCATGTTCGGAGACAACACCTACAGCTCCAATATCCCCGCCGACCAGAAGCACGCCCATAACACTGTTGTCGCCCGCTGGTACCACAAGTTCCAGGAGGGGTTCCAGCCACGGGAGGGAAAGTACTTCCCGCCCAAAATGGCGCGGATGCGCTGCTTCGCTCCGGGCCTGTGGAGCGGCTTCTATACGGTACTGTT
>MFIX01000161.1:27797-41597 GCA_001780825.1 Candidatus Glassbacteria bacterium RIFCSPLOWO2_12_FULL_58_11
CTCCGATCCGCTGAATATCGGCCGCTGGATCCATTTCGAGATGCGGGTCAGCCTGGGAGAGGGGCCGGGCTCGGACCGCATCCAAGTCTGGGCCGATGGCGTGCTGGTGGGCGATGTGGCGCATGAGGACCTGGCCGCGGGATACAAGGACTACACGCTCAACGGCATGAGCTGGGACTGCTACTGGAACGGGGGGAGCCCGGTCACCCAGTCGCGCTTCTACGATGACCTGATGCTCTCCACGGAAAGGATTGGACCGGTGCGCACGAGCTTGAACCCGGTCATTGTCAAGAGCCCGTTCAACACGGATACGCAGGGCGAGGTCCAGGGAGGCTGGGAAGCGGAAGTGGCCCAGGGAGTCCAGAACCCGCTGGCGCTGAAACAGGTGATCGACGGAGTGGCGACGCAGTACGAGGATCCGGAGATAGAGTACACGGCTTGTCTGGCAGGGCGCGCTGGAGGGCGACGGGGTGCAAATGATCGTGGGCACTATCTCGGGCAGGTTTGTCGGCCCTCAGGCCGGCCGGACCGACCTGGCCCCCAACACCTTGCATTTTGTGCGCTTGCGCCAGCGCGATAGCTCCGGCGCCTGGTCAGACTGGTCCGCCTGGCACTCCGGGTTCGCCACGAACTGGGTGGACAATACGCCGCAAACAGAAAAAACCCTGCCGGCGGGATATCGCGAAGAGGCAGCCGCGGCGGTCCTCCAGCCGGACTCGACCGCGCCGGAAATCGGCGCGCTCAGCGAGCCGGGAAGGATTGCGGACACGGCAGGACCGTACAGGATTACCGTCGAGGTAAGCGACCAGTACATTCTTTCTGTTTATTTATACTGGCGCAGGGCCGGAGAGGCGGATTACAGCTACGTGCGGATGAATGGGGAGGAAGGTTTGTTCCGGGCGGAAATTCCGGGCCAGCCGGCCGGGACGAAGGTCGAGTACTATATACGGGCATTCGACGGCTTCGACCACGAGAGCTATGCTCCACTGAATTATGAGAGCCAGCCCTGTTCCTTTGAGGTGCTCGACCCGCTGACCTATGATTTCAACCGGGACGGACGGATAAACCTGCTGGACGTGCTTTCCATGCTGCTGACCGGGATCAGGCACCCGGAAGAGCCGGCCCTGGACTACAACGGGGATGGAAGCTACGGCATGGACGATGCCCTGGGCCTGCTAAGCGACATCCTGCAGCTCCGGCGCTCGCTATGAGCCGCCAGTTCCAGCCCGGATTTCTCATAAATTTCAGTAAACCCCGCAGGGGCGGCCCCAGTGGCCGCCCAGTGTTCGGTAATTTCTCGTTCTCAAACGGGCGCATACGGGGGTGCGCACCTACATGAAACGCTTTCGTAAATTTTTATGAATTGAACGGGCCTGACTCCTGCGAGCACGAGCCTTCGGCTTAAAACGGCTCCAGCCGGATTGTCGCCTCAACAGTCATCGGCATGGTCATGCCCGCCGGCACATCCGTCCCGCCCTCGAACTTGTACTCTCCCGAGAGCTTGAGGGTTATCACGGCGCCTACTACCCAGCCGCTCAGCGGGTCCAGGGAAAGCGTACCATCCTGCTCACCGCTGATCTGCAGGCCGAGTTTCGTCGAGCCAAAATCCAGCGGCGGAGCCTGCGGATTGGTGGAGATAACCGTGTGCGCCTGGATAACCGCCTTCCCGGAATCGAGGCTTTTCAGGGTCCAGGTGTGCTGCTGGTTCATCGGCAGGCTGCTGGTCATGGAGAAGCTCTTCGCCCAGCTGTCGCCGACACTCACCGGGGTCTCGGGATAGACCGCGAAAAGCTGGCCCATCTGCTCCCGGGCGGCCTGATCGCTGTACTGTTTCTTTAGACTGTTTATCAGACCCTCTCTTGCCTGGCCTTCCGGCAGATCGATACTCCCCAGGATACGCTCCATCAGCGCG
This sequence comes from Candidatus Glassbacteria bacterium RIFCSPLOWO2_12_FULL_58_11, assembly GCA_001780825.1. GTDB lineage: Bacteria > Gemmatimonadota > Glassbacteria > GWA2-58-10 > GWA2-58-10 > GWA2-58-10. The sequence goes on from MFIX01000161.1 coordinate 29,710, forward strand.
CTCATACCCGTAACCTCCAGGACTTTTCCGGAGGAGGCGAGTTTCATCATAAAGCTCTGCCCGGCCAGGGCGGCCAGCACCTTGCCCACCGGAGATTCCACCTCGGACGGCTGGGCCGAATCGTAATCGGACGTACCCATCGGCCCCTCCAGATGAGCCTTGACCGTGGCATAGGTGGTCTGGATCGAGGCATTCCCCTCCCCGTCCACGTCCTGCACCGCGAAAGTGTAGCCGAGAGCGATATTCTGGATCATCTCCATATCTTTGTCGCCGAATTTGCTGGTAATTTTCTGGTCGGTGACCATGCGGACATTATATGAGCTGCCTTTCTGAAGGTGCAGGCCTAGCTTTACTTTTCCGGCGGCGTGCAGCCCCGGGGAAAGGAGGCCGGCGCAAACCAGAAGCAGCACAAAGGACAACAGTTTCGGGGATGTCTTCATTTTGAAAATCCTTTTACAAGCGCGTGAGCGGTTTGATCGTCCATCCGGGCCTGCGGGACCGGGCGGCCGATTCCGGGTAGCTTGAACAAATGTCATCAGTAACTGAACGGCAACAATATTTTATCTTCCAGGATGACTTTTGTCTATCATATTAAGAAAAAGCGGGTTTGCCGATTCGAACCGGCAAACCCGCATTATTACGGCAAACAGAGACAGCCAGTCTCCACTAAAGCTTTATACCCAGGCGCTCCCAGACCGACTCGCCCTCCTTGATCTCCACCGCTTTCAGATGCGGATAGGTGCGGAAGAGAAACCAGGCCAGGGGGACCACGCCGAGCAGGATGATCATCAGGTCGGGCACCATGCGCCATTCACCGAGAACCTGGACGAAGCCGCTCTCGAAGAACGAAGCATCCCGGGCCTTCCAGAGCCCCTGGGTGAAACTGGTCCAGGCCTGGGCGATACCCACCGGAAAAAGGGTGCCGAAAGTGAGCAGCAGCAACCCGGCGTTCATCCCGAAAAACGAGACCTTGAGCAGGCGGTCATTCCAGTATTCCTTGCGGACCATGCCGCGCCAGGAGAAGAGCAGCAGGCCGATCGAGAGCATCCCGTACACTCCGAAAAGTGCGCCGTGGCCATGGTTCATGGTCAGGTACGTCCCATGCTCGAAATAATTGACGATCGGCAGGTTGATCAGGAAGCCGAAAACTCCGGCGCCGAGGAAGTTCCAGAAAGCCGAGGCCGCCAGGAAGTACATGGGCCATTTGTAGGGGAAGTCTCCGCCCTCTTTGCGCACTCCCTTGAATTCTAGCAGTCCGCGGACAATCAGGCCGAACAGCGGCACCGGCTCCATCGAGGAGAATACCGAGCCCAGGGCCAGCCAGTAGGAGGGCCCGCCGTACCAGAAGAAGTGGTGGGCCGTGCCGAGGATACCGGAGAGAAACACCAGCGCCGCGGTGAAATAGGCCACGACCAGGGCATCCCGGTTCGAGGCCAGTCCCAGGGCCACCATCAGCAGGGCGATCACTGCCACGCCGAAGAACTCGAAGATACTCTCGACCCAGATATGCACCACGAACCAGCGCCAGTAATCGGCGACTGTCAGGTGCATGCCCCGGTGAAACAGCAGGCCGAAAGCGAAAAATCCGACTACCAGGATCGCGCTCAGGACATAAAAAGTGACCAGCTCGCTGAACTCGCTCCGGCCGGCCCTGGTCAGGTGGTGGGCCACAGCCCGGTAAACGATCAGCAGCCAGGCCACCAGGCCTACCAGCAACAATATCTGCCAGACCCGGCCCAGCTCGAGGTACTCCCAGCCCTGATGGCCGAACCAGTACCACCAGTCGCCCAGCAGGCCCTTGATCCCGGCGATCTCGCCGCCCAGGCTCCCCAGGGCGACCAGCAGGATCGCCCCGAAAAGCAATTGCACCAGCAGGCCCTGTTTTTTCGGCTCGCGGCCCCCGATAATCGGCGCCAGGTAAATCGCCGCGGCCACCCAGGTCGTGGCGATCCAGAATATCGCCAGTTGCAGGTGCCAGCTTTTGGCCCAGCTATAGGGGATCAACTGCGAGACTACCGGGATATAAAAAGAGGACGGTTTGACAGTATAGTGGGCGAGCAACCCGCCGAACGAGGTCTGCAGCAGGAAGAGCAGAATCACCACCAGGAAGAACTTGGTGGCCTTGTACTGGCTGGGAGTCAGCGGCATGTCCACCAGCTTGGCGGCCAGCGACATCCCCTTGGGCTCTCCGTACCAGATTTCGAAATGATGCACCATCCAGATGAACAGCCCGAGGACCAGGAACAGCGACACGATCCCGCCCAGGCTCCAGATATATGTGGGCGTCGAGGCGACATTGCCGACCAGACGGTCCGGCGGCCAGTTGTTGGTGTAAGTAGCCTGCCCATCCGGGCGGTTGGTCCCGGCCACCCAGGCGGTCCAGAAGAAGAAGCGGGAAATCTGCTGCCGTTCCTGGCCGGTCCGGACCGTGTTGGGCAGGAAGCCATAACGGTGATCACCCTGGGCAAATGTATTCTCCCAATACTGCTGGATTTTATCCAGAGCCAGGGTCTGACCGGCGGTCAAAACCAGCCGGTCCGCGGTCTTGTCGTAGCGGTTGGCCTTGATCTCGTGGGCGGTTTTTACCGCGATCAGGTCCCGGCTTTCCGGGTCCAGGTCCTCATAGGACCGGCCATAGTCGTTGTGGGCGAGCTGATCGCTGATAACCTGGCCCAGCATGTGCAGGGTCAGGGCGGAAAATTCCGTGCCCCGCTGCGAGCCGTGCCCCCAGACGCTGCCGTGGTCCATCAATCCGTAACGCTGGTAAACCTCCTGTCCTTCGAGAATATCGGCCCGGGTGAACAGCACCCGGCCCGCGTGGTCCACCACCTCGCCGGGGTACGGCGAAAGGTCGCCGCGGGCATAGAACCCGCCGATTATCAGCGTACTCAGAGCGATGACAAAGGAAATCAGGGCCGCCCATCTGAGCTTGGTCAGAGACATAAATAATCCTCCTGAAGTAAAATTAGAAATTAACTGCCACGCCAGAATACGGAGATTGAATAGCAAGAATATGGATTACCTGGAGATCACCAATTGATTCAGCTTCGTATTTTTTAAGAAAGACACGTATTTTTCGCGCAGCTCCCCCCATTTATCGTGAATGACACAGGACCGGCTGTCACTGCAGACAATGCCGCCCAGGAGACATTCCTCGAAACGGCTCAAATCCTCCAGCGGGTCGAGAACCTCGTGAAGGCTTATCTCCCCGGCCGGACGCGAAAGCCGGAACCCGCCCTGCCTGCCCCGCTGGGAATCGAGCAAACCCTTGCGGGCCAAAGCATGAAGCACCTTGGAGAGGTATTGCTGCGGGATCCCCAGCTCCCGGCTTATGGAGCGGGCCAGGTGATACTTTCCATCCTCACTCCAGGCGGCCAGCCGCCCCATCGCCCTCAGCGCGTATTGACCGGTTTGCGATAACATGATATCTGTATCCTTTTATCATTTGTACAGAGAAATAAACTGTCGCCGCCTCTTAATGTTTCAATTTTTTTCTATCTCAGATAACTTCAGAATATTTTTTCTCTTGTCCGGCGCGGATCAGTTCTGCAGATTTGTCATCCCTGGAAGCGGAAAGGTTAATAATATTTTCTCAATCTGAAGAATTATATAAAGCGTTCGATTCTGATTTTCAAGTATTTTTCAAGTTCATTTTCTGTGCTGGAGCCGGGGCGGCAGAGTTCAGAGCATTATTTTGCTGTCTCCGAGCCTTTAATCTCCTTCCGCGGCCACGACTTCCCGACCGTCAAAAGGACTGCCATGCCACCCGGCGAACCTGTCATCAACACTCGGACACTGGCTGAAGAGCTGCGGAGCCTTCCTCCTGGTCTGCGCCGGGTGCTGCTGATCCGCAGCGCTCCGGAAAAAATGCTGCTCGAGTTTCTGGAGATTCTGCGAGGTATTCAGCCCGAGGCCGGAGTGACCCTGCTTTGCCATGCCGGCAGAGAGCTTGAAGGCTGTGAAAGCCTGATCTATCCGCACCAGGGATTTTTCCGACCGGAGAATGTCAATACCAGAAAGCTTAAAAGCGCTCATTTTGAGCTGGCAGCGGTGCCATATGCCACGGAGCGAAGGTTCCATCCGGCGTATTACAATGTCGATTCGATAGCGCAAGCCTCCGGCGCGGACCGGGTAGTACTGTTCTACCGGGATGGCCGGGCGCTGCCGGCGGACAAGGAATTTTTTGAATTGAAAAGACTGCGTGTAGTCGAGCCTTATCTCGAGCGCAAAAGGCAAGCCCTGGCAGAGATCGCGGCATTTACCGGCGAGGAACTGAGCCTGGTGGAGGAAAAGTGCGACCTGGCCGGCCTGGAGGCGGTCAGGCTCTGGAGCGCGGCCGACCCACGGAGCGAGGAGGAGGTCCGCCGCTACTATACAAGTCATGATTTCTACATCTACGAGCTGATGAAAACTGAGTATAATGGCGACCGGGAGGAGCTGGTGGACTCGGTGCTGGAGGAGTGCGCGCCTGGCGAGAAAGTACTGGATTACGGGGCCGGGGTGGGGATTTTTTCCATCCCCCTGGCGGCCAGGGGCGCCGAGGTGACCCACTTGGACCTGCCCGGCCCCTTGTTCGAGTTCGCCCGCAGCCGTTTCGCCAGTCGGGGCCTGCCGGTCAGGCTGCTCGCCTGTGAAAGGGAGGAACCGCTTACAGGAAGCTACGACACGATTGTCTCGATTTTCGTGGTCGAGCACCTGCTGGACCCCGAGCGTACCCTGCGTCACCTGAGCCGTCATATCACGCGGGAGGGTAAGCTTCTGCTGGCAGTGGATTTCGAGGAACAGCGCTGCGGCGATGAGCCGCTGCCGCTTCACCTGGCCCCGCTGACCGCGGAGCGCTACTACAGTATCATGCGCGAGCTGGGGCTGGAGCTTGTACGGCGACGCGGCAGGCTGGATGTGTTCAGGCGTAAGGCTTGAAATTGGCTGTTGATTGCGCTTAAGCCTCACCTTGAAAGAGACAAAAATTTTAGGACAATTTCAGTCAAACGCCAGTGCTTGCCTGAAGTAGGGGAGACCGGCCGGTTGCCCATACAGAAACCGCTATTTGTAGAGTGAGCAGAAAACTAAGATTCGGTAGATATCAAACTATCTGGGAGCTCTATCCAATGGCTTAGCTTTGCGGCGGCTCCAGCCTTTTGACCAGCTTTTTTATCTCCTCAGCTTTGTCTTTGGGCACCACCAGGGTCTTTCCCCCGGCGCGCACCACCACCAACCCCTCCACGCCGATCAGGGCCACAGTCTCCTCCGGATTATCGCAAAAGACCAGATTGTTTTTGGCATCCAGCGCCTCGAGCTTTCCCTGGCAGGCATTGCCCGAGGCATCGCTTTCGAGAAATTCTTCCAGAGCCAGCCAGCCGCCGACATCGTTCCAGTAGAATTCCGCGGCCAGCATGCGCAGATTATTCGCCCCCTCCATCACCCCGAAATCGATCGAAGTAGACTCGAGCGGCTCGAAAGCCTGGCGCAGGATTTCCGGCCAGCCGCTGTCCCCCTCCCGCTCGACCGACGGGCCAAGCAATTCGAGGTGACGCGGGAGCTGCCTTTGCAGCTCGCCGAGAATTGTCTCCACGCTCCAGACAAACATTCCGCTGTTCCAGAAGAACCGGCCCGTTTCGAGGTATTTCGCCGCTGTCTCCGCCTCGGGCTTTTCCACGAAACGCAGCAGCTCATAGTGCGCCGGGCTGGCCGCGGCGGAGAGCTTCTTTCCGCTCTCCAGGTAGCCATAACAGGTGGCCGGATAGGCAGGCCGGATTCCGAATGTGTAAAGCGCCGGCTCAACTGCCGCGGCTCGGGCCGCGGACAGCAGGGTTTCGCGGAACTGCTCTTTCGGCTTTATCAGGTGGTCGGCGGTCAGGACAATCATGACCGGGTTGCCGTAGCGCCTGAGGCTTATCAGCGCGGCCAGGGCCACGGCTGCGGCGGTGTCCCGGCGCAGCGGCTCGCCGATAATATTTCCTTCGGGCAACTCCGGAAGCTGTTCGGCCACCAGCGCGGAGAGCGCCGCATTGGTCAGCACAAGAATCCGCTCATCCTGCACCAGGCCGGCCACCCGGTCGTAGCTCTGCTGAAGGAGGCTGCGGCCGCCGAAAAGATTGAGAAACTGCTTGGGGCGGCTTGCGGTGCTGAGCGGCCAGAAGCGGGTTCCCGCCCCGCCGGCCAGGATGACAATTACCACTTCCGGGTTCTGCAAGATCATTCTCTGCCTTCAACGTGAATCTCTTAAATTAGCGGTATAGCAGTCCGGTCCAGTCTGCTGCATTCTATATCAAGCATTCCACATTAGCAAGCAAAGCCCGGACGGATGTCACTAGTTAAAATAGTCCGGAGAAACGAGATTAACAGAAGCTGCGGCCCGGCTCAGAGAAGTCAGGAAAATGAACTATTCCGGTGAACATGTGATAAATCTCAGCTCGATTATCCGCTGCAATAATGAAAAAAATTCTGGAAGCAAATTTGCGGCGGATCATCGACTATCTCGATCGGCTGAAATTCCGGGAATTTCCCTGTCTGCTTTTACGTAATCCGGTTAAGAACTCGACGGCCAGGGTGGGAGGGGATTTTGCCAGTACATGATAGAATTGCTCCGCTCCTGGAAACCATTGAACAATTTTTGATCCTGAATTGAGCAGCCAATAATTCGGTTATCTTGTTCCGGTCACTTTTTTACCCGCTCAATTTCTCTTATAAGCCTGGCCGGCACGCCACCGACAACCGTCCATTCCCGGACATTCTCTTTAACTAGCGATCCCGAGGCTACCAAGGCATTCTCTCCGATCTTTACGCCCGGCAAAATCGTGGAATTTGCTCCAACGAAAGAGCCACTGCCAATCTCGACCGGAGAGGATGAAGCTGGGAAATACTCCTGTAAAGGATGGTGCTTGTAGCCTACATTGATATGGGTGAGTATGGTAACTCTAGGGGCAAGCGTAACGTTATCGCCGAGCTCTATACCGTCGGCCAGGTCGAGAAGGCACTCTTCTCCGACAAAGCAATACCTGCCACAGGCCAGGCCTTTGAATCCTCTGCGATATATATTTATAAAAGTAATCGGATGAATTAACGTTTCAATTCCAACATCCGCTCCATACAAGTTTAATAGCATCCTGCGAACATTAGGCGGCAGCAGCACGATCTTGAGCACTGTCAGTTGGAACAGACCAAGAATGTATTTAAAGGACTTTTTAAGACCGATTTCTTTTAGTGCCTGACTCATAATCAATTCCTTTTTAACTTAAACAGGTTGCCTAACCTTGCCGGACTGATCCTGCTTCTGCGGGCAGCGTTCTCTATTATTTTGAATGGCTGACATGGCGTAAAATACAAGAGATGCCCTGCCGCTGGAGCTGTCAGCTAGGCCGGACAATTGTCCGGGCCAATCTGCTACATTTTAAATCAACTTATACGCATTAGCAAGCCTGGCCGGCCGGGTGACGCTTGCCATAGCCGCCCGGAAATGACAAATTGACAGAGGCCGCAACAATAGTCAGAGATATTGGAAAAATGATCCTGCAAAACGACAGCCTGATTTTGCTTAAAAGATTATCTCTCCGGCCGGCCGGAAACATGCGGTCCCTGGACTATAACCGGTTTCTATCCTGGGCCGAGTACGGTCAGGTCCGGCGGGGATGCCTGCCGCGCTCCTGCGAAGACAAATGGCTGATCTTTCAACCGCGGGGAGAGCTGCATTTCTGCCGCAGCGGCAACGGCCTGCTGGTTTACGCTATCATCTTTGCACATCTTGGACCGGGATTCGAAGCAGTTTCGGCCCGGGTGAACGCCGACCCGGCACTGCTCGACCCGCTGCCTGAGGAATATGAGTGCCGGGTGATCGATTACCTTATCGACCGCCTGTTGCTCGGGCGCGAAGTCCTTTTCCCGCTGCCGGATGGTCTGGACCGGCAGTCCGGACAGGTGCTGGAGCGTATCTGGATGGGGGATTGCGGCAGGAGGGTTTGAACTAGGGCTTGCCTATTTTGGCACATCTTTCGTGAAGTTCCCGCAGATTAAGCAACACCAGTTTTTCCTCCCGGATCAAATCGAGAATCTGTTCCAGAAAGGTTCGAGTGCCCGGACCCTCCCAGGCGAGACTTGCCAGATCCGGAGCCGAAACCGAGCGCCATTTCTCGTCCAGTCCGGCTTTGATTTTCCGGTAGAAACTGTCCGAGGGCACGTTCAGGGAGATATTCATCGGATGAAAGTTTAGCACCTTGATCCCCGGCGCGCGGAACAGATCCAGGTAATCTCTCAGTTCCCAGCTTGCACCATCGCGGCCGAAATGAACGTCATCCTCCCAGAAAACCGGGAAACGGATCAGCCCCGTGCAATGAGCCAGGGGCACCAGTCCGGTTTGAAGGTAGAGGCAGAGGTTGGAGTCGTAGCGGATGCCCCGCGCCTTCAGCCGTCTCAGCAGCGGGGTGTTTTCGTAAAAAGCGTGCGAACGGAAACTGTCTGCCCCGGGCACGAGCGAGAAACAGTGCTCGAGCACCTCCTCCTCGCTCCCGCCATGGGTCGAGCCGGGCAGGAAATTCGGGTGCAGACCAAGATGCAGCCGCCGGTTGGCCGCGGCATGGCCGCTGAGAGCCGCAGAACTGTGTGTGACAAAAACCGTCGCCGGGCAGTCCCAAGCCTCCAGCCTGGAAAGCACATCTTCCAGGCAGTCCTCGCTGACCCATTCCTGGTCCAATGTCAGGCAGAATACGGGCTTTTCATTATAGTTTTTTTCTGCTCCGGCCACTCGCGGTATCTCCACTGAATCAAGCTTCTGACCTAATCAGCACCGAGAAAAAGTAGTGTTCCAGCCCGCCGGGAAACCCACGGTGCTCCAGGATTTCCACGCTTGCCGGGTAGCGGTTCCCAAGGTCCCTGAAAAAGGCTTTTTCGAACCATAGCCATTCCAGTCCGGCCTTGCGAGGCGTGCGCAGGCTGTGGTCCACCGCGGGCAACGACTTCCGCCAGGCGACATAATCATCTTTTCGGTCCGCATCCGGAACCCAGCCGAGCAGGATTTTTCCGCCGGGGCGCAACACATCGGTAATTTCTCTCAGCGCCGCGGTAACGTAATCACGGCGGTCCAGATAGTGCAAGACTCCCCAGAGCAGTATTTTATCGAATTTCTTCCCGAGCTTGCCCACGCTCGCCGCATCCATTACCTCGAACGTGGCTAAGGTTACCATAAGCCGCGCCTTTTCGATCATTCCCGGAGAGACATCGATCCCGCTGGTTTCCGGCCCCAATACTCCGCGATCGGCAAGACTTGACAGCATTACCCCGCAGCCGCAGCCGATCTCGAGGAAACGGTCTGTCGAGACTGGTGCCAGATGCTCGATCACAAAGCCGGTCATGGCCTCGATCAGGGCGCTCTCCAGCTTGCCTTCAGGGGTGATATACTCGCTCGCCACCAGCGGATCGGTGAACCGTCGCGAGCGCTCCTCGTAGTACTGTCCCCAGTCGAAACCGTCCAGGTTTATGTCTTTGGCCTGTTTCACTTTCGCCCTTTCTGATTGTCCGGCCCCGGTCCGGCTCAGTCGAGCTTGAGCTCGTAGTAAAGCCGGGCCACACCCTGCCCGCCGAATGATTCCTTGAATTTAATCAGCGTATGGTGGGGCTCGTAACCGAAACTGGAGGGACCGAAGTCCATCCAGCGAAGACCCAGGGCCGCCAGCTCCTCGAGGGCCACTTTTAGCATCAGGTTACTGCCCCGGAAGTCATAGTAGCTGACATCGTGGCAAAGATCGAGAAAATTCGCTGCCCGCTCATTGCAGAGGAAAAACAGGCCGCCGGCTATCGGCCGGCCCTCCAGCCAGGCCAGCCAGAGGCGGATTTTCCCCGGGAAAAGCCCGATTATCCGCTGCAGCTCCTCATAGGTCCGGGTGGTCGAAGTCCCGAATTTCTGCTTGTCTCTCAGCAGCATTTCATAAAATGCCGCATAATCCTCTGAGGGACCAGCAGTTACGCCTTTACGCAGGGCTTGGCGCCAGGCCTCCTTGGCCTTCTTTTTCATCGCGCTGAGCGGATAATCCTTTCCGGGCTCCAGACGGCAGACCATCAGCAGCTCGGCTTTCCCGATCCTGAAACCCTTGCTTAAGAACAGGAACTGGAAGCAGTCGCTGAAACTGTCGCGGCAATACAGGGGCGGCGGTGGCACCAGGTGAATCTCCGATATTCCTTTCTCCCTGGCGAAGCCCAGGAAAAGCTCCAGTATCTCCTGCGTCTCGCTGAAAGTGAGGCTGTCATAGACAAACGAGCCGTAGGAGCCGCCGTAAGGCGACCGGTAAACCGGACCCTTATCCGTCTCGAAAATCATTCCCGGTATAAAAGCGCAAATGCGGCCCTTTTGCCGGAAAAGCAGGTGGTGAACGGTTCCGCCTTGGCTTCTGAACTTTTCTTCGCCGTGATAGTTCAGAAAACGAGGGCTGTGAAAGAGGGTCCCATTGGCGCTGGAGGCAATAAAATCCTCCAGCTCCGGCCGGGTGGCGTTATCGTCGATTACCTCATAAGTAATATCAGGCATGCAGGGGCGGCCTCCGCCTGAAATCAGAATCAGCTCAAAATAAAAAGGCATCCAAACTGTTGCACTGTCAGGATCATCGAAATATTATAAAGCCATGCTTACTCCGACTATTGCATTAAAATTTATCATCCGGCAAATATCCGCAAGATAATTAAAAATGAAATATTATTTTTTTTATTTCCAAGCCCCCATTATTTTTCCTGTGAAATTGCCGGACCCGGCGGTAATTTTACCAGCCGGACGAGGTTTGCGCTCTTTCCTCGGAAAGGAAGCCAAGTATTGGAAAAACTTATCCTGATCGGCGCCGGAGGGATGTGCAGGGAGGTTATCTCCCTGGTGGAAGATATCAACTCCCTTACGGATAGATTTGAAATCCGCGGTATCCTGGATGACAACCCTTCCCTGGCCGGGGAAAAAGTTGCTGGTCATACTGTATTAGGCCCCATCACCTCGGAAAATATCCCGGAGGATTGCCAGGCGGCCCTCTGTATCGCCACGCACCGGGATATTGCCCTGCGCGGCCGCGTGGGTGAAAGACTGAATCTTAGCCCAGAGAGATGGGCAAAAATAATTCACCCTCAGGCAACTATTTCCTCAAGCGCCCGTATAGAGCCCGGGGCAATCCTTTATGCCGGCAGCCGGGTCGGCCCGGATACCAGCATCGGCCTGAACTCATTCCTCTACTACAATGCCGTCCTGCACCACGACAGCCACCTTGGGGATTACACTCAGGTTTGCGCCGGGGTGCTGATCGCCGGCTATGTAACTGTGGGAAACCGCTGCTACCTGGGGATCGGCAGCATACTCCGGGACAATATCGCAGTGGCCGATGATATCATGGTCGGCATGGGAGCGGTGGCGACCCAGGACCTGCGCGAACCTGGTAAAGTCTACCGGGGAATGCCGGCGCGCGCAATCTGAATCATTACTGGAACTAAAATTGCATCAGTCCGGTCGCAAGCTCCTTCTGACGGCTTCAACTCTAATTTCTGAATTCTGACAAAAGGTGATATGCCGAAGTTCTCGATACCGATCACCAGGGTTGAAATGGGTGAGGCCGAACTGGAGCTTGTCCGCGAGACTCTGCAAAGCGGCTGGATCGCCCAGGGGCCCCGTGTCGAGGAATTCGAGAGGAAATTCGCCCAGGCGGTAGGTGCAGAGCACGGGGTAGCGGTATCCTCCTGCACCGCAGGGCTTTTCCTCAGCCTGCACCTGCTGGGCGTGGGGCCGGGTGATGAGGTTATTGTCCCCTCCTACTCTTTTATCGCCACGGCCAATGCGGTGGTGCACTGCGGGGCCACGCCGGTTTTCGTGGATATCGACCCCGAGACCTACAATATCGATCCCGGCTCGGTCCGGGGCGCTTTAAGCGCCA
>MFIX01000162.1:0-749 GCA_001780825.1 Candidatus Glassbacteria bacterium RIFCSPLOWO2_12_FULL_58_11
CCCAGTACTTGCTGCTGTTGAACACGTAGTCGAACCCGGCCCCGGCGAGAGTCACTACCTGCTCGATCGTGCAGCCCAGGCTCTCGGCGAAAAAGAGGATTTCAGGATTGCGTTCCCGGGCCTTCGGTATCAGGAACTTCCAAAGCCCCTCTGGCACCTTGTACGCGGCATCGCAGCGGAATCCATCGAATCCCAGGTCCAGGTAATATTCGACCAACTCGAGCCAGTAGTTCCAGAGCCCCTCCCGCTCCGGGCTGCTCTCATTGTCGATTTCCGCCAGGTCGCCCCAGACTGTCACCAGCTTGTCTCCCTGCCAGAACCCCGGGTTACTGATCTTCCCCTGGCTGTCGTGCTTGAACCAGGCCGGGTGACTCTCGGTCAGCGGGCTGTCGATTGCCGCGTGGTTGATCACCAGGTCGATCATCAGCCGCAATCCCAGCTTGTGGGCTTGCTCGATCATTTTGGCGAGCTGTTTTTCGGGCTTGAGTTTCGATTTGGAATCGATCAGCAGGGGGTTCAGCGCATAATGGTCTTTTACCGCGTAGAGGCTCCCTGAAAATCCCGGATAGGCGATCGGGTTGATGAAAACCCAGTTGAAGCCCAGTTCTCCGGCTCGTTCGAGGTGCGGCTTCCAGGTGGTAAAAGGCCCAGCCAGCAGAGGGAACAGGTTGTAGATCAGGGCCGGCGCTGTGGTGGACATGGGTTCCTCGAGACTGAGGTAATTGAAATAGATTCCTGGAGTTGAGAGG
>MFIX01000162.1:791-5112 GCA_001780825.1 Candidatus Glassbacteria bacterium RIFCSPLOWO2_12_FULL_58_11
CAAGCGGACAGCGCTACAGTAGGGGCGACCCCGATTTTATCGGGGTCGCCCGCATTACATACCCCGTCCCGACAAGCCGTGGACATCGTGGTCGATAAGCTCAGACCCGGGTCAGGCTCGGCAGGCGGACCTTACCCTGGCGGATCAGCCAGTCGAGGGATTCGTGCACCGCCTCGAGCGAGCTGTAGCGCGGGTTATAGCCGAGCAGGCGGCGCGCTTTCTCGATAGAGCCGCAGGGGCAGTTGCGGATATGCTCCCAGGTTACCTCGGCCTCGTACTCGCTGACCGTCTCTTTCCACTGGTTCCAGTCCAGGTAGCTTAAGCTTGCCTCGGCGCCGAACCAGGCGGCGACCTCCCGGCAGAAGCCGCGCAGGGTCAGGGCCTGGGGGCTGACCACGTTGAAATTTTCGCCGATTGCCGCCGCGGGCTTCTCCAGGGCCAGCCCGAAAGCCTGGGCCACGTCATCCGCATGCACGTGGTGCAGAGTGGCCAGCCCATGGTCCGGCAGGCAGACCTCCTCGCCCCGGCCGAGCTTTTCGAAAATCTCGAGGTTCAGGTTTCCAGCCGGTACGATCGGCGGCCAGCCCGGTCCGACAATGTGCCCGGGGTGCAGGGCCGTGGCCGGGAATTTCCCCCGGCGGGCCTCTTCCAGGAGCCGGGCCTCGATCTCCGCTTTTTCCTGTCCATAGTCATCCTCGGCCCGGCGTGGCTCCTCCTCGGTGGTCGGGGCTTTCTCGGTCGGCCCGTAAATCCACATCGTGCCGCAGTAGAGGTAATGCTTTATCCGGCCGGAGAGCGAATCGAGTATCTGCGGCAGGCTGGAGGGGTGGAACAGGAGCAGGTCGATTACCGCCTCGGGTTCGAGCGCGGCGATTGCCTTGCCGAACGCGCCTTTTTTCTCCTCAGCCACCCGGTCGAGATGCAGCAGCTCGACACCTTTCCATTGCTCGAATCCCTGGTAGGGTTCACGGTTGCCCCGGCTGACCGCTACCACCTCGTGGCCCAGTTTCAGCAGGCGCGGCACCAGGTAGGTGCCGATATGCCCTGTCGCGCCGATCACCACCACACGCATGACTATAACTCTCCGATTGATTATCAAGTATCATAAAATCTACACCGCGTGAAGTGCGTCTGGTTAAAAAGAATGATAAGGTTTCGCAGGCTGGCGGTCAAGCACCTTGGGATTTGATACTTGCCAAAAGAGAAGTTCATTATCCAGAGAGACAATCTTTGATTATTTCGGTCAAGGATGCAATTAGCAGGTCCACGAATTTTGGATAGTGATTTGCAAAATATTAAGGAATTTCTGAGTATGAGCCAACAGGATTTGCCTTACCAGTAGGCCGCTTTCCTTACCGGCCGCCGTGTCTGGAAAAAGCGGATCAGCAGCAGGCCTACCACGAACCCGCCGATATGCGCGTACCAGGCCACGCCCACCGCATCCGGCGGCGCGGTGAGTCCGTTGGTCACCTGAATCAGGAACCAGACCAGCAGCACGAAAATGGCCGGCAGCTCGATCACCCGGATAAAGAAGAAGATGAATATCAGGGTCTGCACGCGGGCAAAGGGATGCAGGATCAGGTAGGCCCCCAGCACTCCGCTTACCGCGCCGCTGGCCCCGACCATCGGGATAGTCGAGCCGGGGACATTGAAGACCTGCGCCGCGGCGGCCGCCGTCCCGCAGAGCAGGTAGAAGATGACAAACTTCACGTGCCCCATCGAGTCCTCGACATTGTTGCCGAAAATCCAGAGGTAGAGCATGTTTCCGGCCAGGTGGAGCCAGCCCGCGTGCATGAACATCGAGGTGAAAACCGAAACCGCGGCGTTGTGCGCTCCCGGGGCGAGCCAGGCGGACAGGTCGGTCAGGCGGGAGGGGACCGCGCCGAACAGGTAAATCGAGTCCACATAGGCCTGTTTCGGCAGGGTGATCTGGAATAAAAAAACCGCGCAGTTGGCGACGATGAACGCCACCGTGATCACCGGCCAGGTCCGGGTGGGGATATTGTCCTTGAAGGGTATCATTCCATTTAGCTCAAGTTGTAATCGTCATAAGCCATACTGCGCACATTACCAGGGCCGCGGCCTTAATTCAGCCCGCGGCGCTCATTTCCGGGCCTCCGGCAGATAGCAGGTAAACCGTGCGCCCTCACCGGGCCGGCTCTCCACCTCGATCCAGCCTCCCTGCTCCTCGAGGCTCTTCTTCACTATCGCCAGACCCAGGCCCATACCATTGTCCCGCGTGGTAAAGAAAGGGCTGAAGATTTTTTTTAAGCTGTCACCGTCTATCCCGCGGCCATTATCGGCCACCACGACCCCGACCTCCCCATTGCCGGTCCTCCGCACGGAGACCTCGATTTTCCCGCCTTGGGCGGGAAGCGCTTCGAGGGCATTGCTCAGCAGGTTGAGAAAGACCCGCGAGAGCTGCTCCGGATCGGCCCGGACCTGGCCAGCCTCTCCTGGGATTTCAATAGATAGAGCAGCCGATTTATCCTGCATTTCGCGGCTCAGCAGCCCGGCTGCGGCCTCGACCAGCGGCTTGAGATCGAGGTTTTCCGGGCGGGCCGGCAGGGGCTTGGCGAATTCGAGGAAGTGGTTGATAATTGTCTTGAGGCCGCCCACCTCGGCGATCACCCGCTCAAGGTAGCGCGCCGCCTCGCTGTCCCGCGGAAGCTCCTGACGGGCCAGGGAAGCGAACATCTCTATCCCGCCCAAGGGGTTGCGGATCTCATGGGCTACTCCGGCCACCATCAGCCGCTGGTTCTCCTCTCTTTGGCTCAACCGCTCGCGCATCCGCTCGAGGGCCTGGGCCAGCACCGCCATTTCCAGCGTGCCCGCCGCTCCGATCTCCACCGGCTCCTCCAGCCTGCCCCGGCCGATCCTCTCCGCCCGCTCGACCAGACGGCTTACCGGCCTGGAGACTGTCCGAGCCAGGAGATACCCCAGGCCCACCGCCACCACCGCGCCCAGCATGATAAAGAGCATGATCGAGCGCCGCAGTCCGGCGATAAGCTCCAGGTAACCGGCGCTCGCATCCGTGCCGATCACCGCCACCGCCCGACCCTGCTCATCCAGCACCGCGGCAAACCCGGTCTTGTACCAGGCCCCATCCTCTCCCCGGAAAAGCACACCGGCCCCGGCCTCGCCCCGCAGGCTGGCGGAGATTTCCTCCCGCTGGAAACTCAGCCGCGAGTAGGGTGTGCCGATCGGCACGCTGTCCTCGGTGTCCAGCAGGCTGCGCAGGGCGGCGTCGAAAACGAACAGCCTTTTCAGGCCGGTGCGGTCGCGGATCTCCAGCAGGCTGCCGCGGTAGCTCTGGTAGGTCCGGCCTGTTTCATCCCCCGGCCGGAAACTCGAGATGATCAGCGGATTGAAGCGGGTCGCCGCGGTCCGGGCCACCGCCACCAGCCGCAGCCCGAGTTCGCTGTCCAGGCTCCTTCGCGCGGTCTCATAGTAGAAAAGTCCGCTCAGCGCGATCAGCGGCACGACAAAGCCGACAAAGGTGAGAATGATTTTTGTACTGAGTCTGGATGGCGCCAGGCGCATAATTTTATTTTCCACTTTCAAAAACCATGACTGCCACTGTTTCTTAATCTGCAAAAATTCAGCCGGATGCGGCAGCCTGATTTAATCTACACCCGGGCGCTGGAAATGTGAATTTTTTTCTGGACCGGGCGACTGACAGGCTTTTGCCGGATGACAGCCGGCGGCCATAGGCCCGCAATGACATTGACCGCGCCCGCAGATACAGCTAAGATTGCAGGTATCTTTTGAGGCAGCGCAAAAAAGCCGCCGGCTGCTTTTGGACTACGGCGCAATCAACCCCGGGAACGGCCGGGCTGGACCGTGTCCCCGCATGGAGGATACTCGATGAACAGGCTGAAACCTGCCGGTTTGACTCTAAGTCTGGTATCTGCTCTTTTATTTTTCGGCCTGGCCGCGGACATTTCCGGCCAGACCAGGCCGGTTACCGGCCTGCACTCCAACACCCCGCAGGTGACCGCTTTCAAAAATGCGCGTCTGGTTGTCGCTCCGGGCCGGGTGCTGGAGCATGCGGTGCTGGTGGTGCGCGACGGCGAAATAGGCGCGGCCGGAATAGATGCCCCAATCCCTGCGGATGCGGTGGTGCGCGACCTGGAAGGCAAAACAATCTATCCGGGCTTTATCGATCTCTACTCGCATTACGGGATCGAGCGCAAAAAAGCCCTTGAGGCAGTAGATAAAGATGGCGCGCGGCACTGGAACCCGGCCGTCAGGCCGGAGCTGCGCGCAGCGCAGCTATTCCAGCCGGATGAAAAAGCCGCCGCAGGCTACCGCAAGGCGG
>MFIX01000162.1:5131-5449 GCA_001780825.1 Candidatus Glassbacteria bacterium RIFCSPLOWO2_12_FULL_58_11
TTTTCCCGAGCCGGGCATATTTACCGGCAGCGCCGCGCTGGTTCTGCTTGCGGATACTACCGCGGCCGGGGTGGTCCTGGCCGATGAGCTGGCCCAGGGGCTGTCTTTCGAGAAGGGCGAGGGTTTCCCGGGCCGCGGCGCGGAGGGCTACCCTGCCTCGCTGATGGGCCATATCTCCCTGATCCGCCAGACCCTGCTGGATGCCCGGTGGTACGGCAGGGCTTGGCAGGCCTATAACCGTTCTCCAGCCGGCCAGAGCGCGCCGGAAAAAAATCTTTCTCTCGCCGCCCTGGCCCCCTTTGCCGATGGCAAATCTCC
>MFIX01000162.1:5553-6652 GCA_001780825.1 Candidatus Glassbacteria bacterium RIFCSPLOWO2_12_FULL_58_11
GCAGGCTGGAGGCGGTCAAAAGCACGGGACTCAAGCTGATCCTGCCGCTCGATTTCCCGGAGCCGCCCGAGGTATCCGCCCCGGCCGAGGAGCGCGAGACCAGCCTGCGCGAGTTGAAATACTGGGATATGGCTCCCGAGAACCCGACGCGCCTTTCGAAAGCCGGAATCCAGTTTACGCTTTCGGCGAGCGGGCTGTCCAAACCTGAAGAATTTCTGAACAGGCTGCGCCGCGCAGTAAAGCGCGGCCTTCCCGCGGACCGGGCGCTTGCCGCCTTGACCACCCTTCCGGCGGATTGGCTGGGGTTGAGCCGTCAGCTCGGGACTCTCGAGCCGGGCAAGCTGGCGAACTTTTTTATCACCGATGGCGACCTGTTCGAGAAGAAAACGAAAATCCTCGAGGCCTGGGTCGCGGGAAAGCGCCACGAGATAGTGGAGGAGCCGCTGGCCGAGCCGCGCGGGAAATGGGATTTGACTGTCTCCAGCAGCGAAAATAAAATCTCCGGCTCCCTGGAGCTGAGCGGCGAGATCTCGAAATTGAAGTCTGAGCTTACTCTGGCCAGCCATAAGATCGGCGCACAGAATATTACTCTGGACAAAAGGACTCTCTCATTCACCTTCCCGGCGGATTCCCTCGGCCTTCCGGGTGTCGCCCGCCTGGCCGGGACTGTCATCGGGGACACGATCCGCGGCGCGGGCTCCTGGAGCGATGGCTCCGCGCTTACCTGGCAGGCCCTGCGCAGCGCGCCGCCCGTCGAGAAGCCCGACACAGCGACGGAAAAGCCGGAGAGTAGTTCAGACCTGACAGTGGTTTATCCCGATGGAGCGTTCGGCAGGCTGGAGAAACCCGCCCAGCCCGCGGTCCTGCTGATCAAGGGGGCCACGATCTGGACCTGCGGCAGCGGCGGAGTGATTGAACATGCCGATCTGCTGGTCCGGGCGGGACGGATCGCCGCTGTGGGCCGGGAACTGGAAGCTCCGGCGGGCGCGCTGGTGCTCGACGGTACAGGAAAACACGTGACTCCCGGCCTGATCGACGCCCACTCGCACATGGCGATAGAAGGAAATGTGAACGAGATAACCGACGCGATCACCGCCGA
>MFIX01000163.1:0-23859 GCA_001780825.1 Candidatus Glassbacteria bacterium RIFCSPLOWO2_12_FULL_58_11
TCAACGGCTGCGGATAGTTCCTCTTGCCCCAGGTGGTCGACATAAAGCCGGGTAGTCTCAAGCCGTGCGTGTCCAAGCAAGCGCCGGGCGGCCTCGACACCATATTTTGAGCAGCGATTGACTTTCACGGCAAAGGTGTGTCTCAGTCCGTGATAGGTTACACCATCTATTCCGGCAAGCTGAAACCATTTATCGGCAATCCGTTCGATCTGGCGTGGTGAAAGCCTGCGGCCTATCCTGCTGATGAACAGCGGGCCGGTCGTTTGGTGAAACTCACGGGAATACCATTTACGGTAAGCTTCAAGCTCCATGCGGATATGCCGGTTAAGCTCGACAATCCGGCTCTTTTGCCGCTTGGCAATCTCAGGGCGCAATTTAAACCTGTTCAAAATATCTTCGTGCATTGAGGAAACATCCTGCCAATTCAAGCCTGCAACCTCCCGGAGTCTCAAGCCGGTTTCGAGCGGAAAGCGGATTATTACCAGGTCCCGCTCGGTGTGCTTTCGCTCGGAAATTATCCTTATCAGGCGCTTTTCTTCTTCAATGGTTAATGCTCTGGTCATTATCGGGCCTCTCTCGGTTTTGCGGCCTGGGCCGCTGACTGGTTGACTTTCGCTCTCTTGGGTTCGGTCTGGCCGTTCATTTCGGCACCTCCATCGGCAAAGGTTTAAGGTTAATACCTATCTATATTAGTATATATTAACATATATTACTTTGTCAACTATTAAATTTTCCTTGACTTATACCTTATAATGCATTACATTGCGTTGGCATAGTTAAGTAGCACTTGTTATTTAGCAATTATTAAGAAAAACCAATTAATACCTATTCGGCTGCCGCGAACAAAAAATATTTTAGTTGCGCCTATTGCACTCAGAGGCAACTTGCATTATATTTAATAAAACCACGTATAATGCAAGTATTGGTTTGGGGTGTTTATTCTAAAAAGCTAAACGTGGGAGGATGTTATATGGAAACGACATGGAAAGTGGAAAATGTCGCGGAGTACCTCGGTTTTGGTCGGCAGACGGTTTATAACAAAATACGCACAGGGGAGCTGCCCTTTTACAAGATCGGAAGGGCAGTCCGCTTTGACCCGGATGAAGTAAGGGCTTGGAGGGAAAGTAAGCGTCAAGGCCCGGCGCAGATCGAGCGGGGGATTACTCCTGATTCCGCCGGACCCGGCCCGGATAGTAACAGCGGCAAGGGTAGGCCACAAAGTGAATGATTGAAGCAGCGCAAAGGGCAATTTTTATGGGCGAAAGCATAATTTGTAAGACACAAAAGGAAAGTGTGGCAGCAGAAGAAGCAGCCTGGGAACTAGGTGGATACATCAAGCCCCCTGTGCCGTTGACCGCTATGGCCGTGTTTGATGCTATCTGCGGCCATGCAAGGCCAAACTCCCTGATCGCCCTAGGTTCAAGACGGCCCATCAAGAGCAACCCTGGGGAGGCACCAGTCCCTCACTGGCTGACACTGTTGGAACCAGCCGACAGACACAACCAATTGCCGGGTATCTTTGAGCATTTCGTCAATACATCGCTCTACTACTGCGTTCAGCCGGTTGACCGCAATAAGATACTCCGGGGCAGGACCGTTGAGGACTACCAAAACCGTGCAATCGAAAAACCCAACGATCCGTACTACTACCCTGCTAAAAACTGTTGCATCCTGGAACTTGCCTGCATTGTGATTGACCTTGACGTTGGCAGGCCCGACTCCGCCAGGGAAGAACAGAGGATCACAGCCGCAGAGGCTGTCTACCTGGCCCTGATGAGGGCCGAGAGGGGAGCATACCCACGCCCCTCTTTCGCCGCCTTTAGCGGACGGGGAGCTTACTTGGCGTGGCAGCTGAAAGAGCCTGATAGCTTGGGCTACCCTGAGGCCACGACAGATAACGTGGGCGTGTGGGAAAACATCGGCCAGGAGCTGCTAGTAAGGACGGCAGACCTCGCATCTGACCCATTGGCGAAGCGGCTGTTTAACTGGTACAAACTGCCCGACACAATTGACACCAACACAGGACATCGGGTGGTCTACTTAACCATCGGTGTGGACAGCGCAGCCAACGCTCCGAGGTACTCCCTGGAAGGGCTATCTAAATCCCTTAATTTGTTTGCAGCTCCGGTTTATAACGGGCACCTCGCACCGGACGGAAGGAGCCGCGAGGCAAAGTTGCAGAGACAACGAGAGGCGAGGTCAAAATACCAAGCCGTCCCCGGACATACTAAGACTTGGGGGCGAAAAGAGCATGTTGCCCGCGAGGGCAAGCCCAAGCGCAACGTGAAAAAGGGTAAGGGGGCCGAGCCTTTTATTCAGAGGTGCCATGATCTTCAAAAACTGATCGACAATAGGAATGGCGTACCCGAAGGCACGCGCCATAACACCCTCTGGCTCTATTTCCAATCCTTCAGCCGAGCTCGGTACATGTACCTGAACAAGTCGATTAACGGCAAGCGGGACGCGAAGGCAGACAGGCAGGCAAGAGATGAGGCTTACCAGAAGATAGTCGAGCTTAACGAAAAGTGGTGCCACCCCCCGCTCAACAGGGCAGAGCTACGTTACGCCTGCGAAAAGAGGCTCATCCGCCTCAGAAGCGACACGGCGGTCAGGTATCTTAGGGTTACAGAGAAAGAATCGGCCCAGCTGAACCTTGGGGCGCTTGTTCACCCGGCCGTCAGGGCTTGGAGAGAAAAAGAAAATCAGAAGCAGAAGGAAAGAGCAAAAGGGCGCAGGCTGCTACTGCGGCAATTAATAAATGAGGGCAAAACCGACAGAGATATCGTACAGAAATTGGTATTAAACGATTACGAGATTACCCGGCAGGGGGTCAACGTTGCCCGGAGCCGGATGCGGAAACGGGGCGAGCTTGGCACCGACAGCCAGGGGCTTTTCTAATCAGCTGCAACAACCTTACGGTATAGTGTCTCGCTCTTTTTTCCCCCTGTCTTGTCTTTGTTCTTGTGTCTTTTGTCTCTAATAGAAGTAAATATTTTCAGCCGACAGCAAAAAACGCTGTCAAAATGCCAAAAATTTCGCGCCGTGCCTGCGGCACAGAAACGATTTTTTGAGTTATCCACCCTTTCTTTACTAAAGACGCAAGGCGGGCCGTTTCGTTTAAACTTACATACCTGGCAAAGCCGAATAAAGGCTATTAAAAAATGATCGCAGAGGAAAAAGGTCTTTCAGGCCGAGTTCTTTCCGTAAACTCGGCGGCTCGATACACCGGTTACAGCCGGGCGGTGGTTGAATACTGGCTCAATGACGGGCTTCTCCCTTTTGAGGAAGTTCCCACGCCAGGCACGAAAAACCGCTGCCGGAGAATCCGCCGGGCCGATCTGGATCAATTTCTCGAAGTACACCTGAAAAGGAATAGCAATCCGGGCAATCCAGCGGGCCGCGAAAGAAAAGATTTCTTGATTTTGCTGGACAGGTAAAACATACTTCCCGTGCAGGAAGGGTGCGCGGGAGGGGGGAATATGAGCAGGTTCACAGTCAAAACCAGGCTCCGGCCCGATACCGGGACATGGACCCTGGACTATATCAATCCTGAAGGCCGAAGGAGGCAGCTTTCGGGCGGGAACGATGAACAGCAAGCCCGGCGGTTGGCGGTGCATTTCCAGGACTGGCTTCTCGAGGGCAAGGACCCCGAGCGAGAGATCGAGCAATCCCGGCAGGAAGCCCAGGCAAAAGCCCTGACCCTAAGAGAGTTTTTCCCGATGTTCATGAAGCGGCACGGAGAGTGCCAGGGGCAGAACACCAGGGAACTTTACAGGGGATTTTTTAATAACTTCTGCCGGTGTCCAAGGCTTGTTGATCGGGGATTATCCGAGATTAACAAAAACATTGCCGCTGGCTATGCAGAACTCAGGATGCAGAAAGATGGGGTCAAGTCAGCCACAGCTAACCGGGAAGTTTCTCTGTTGAGAAATATTCTTTCCAGGGCGGTCGAGTGGGATATCCTGAAGTACAATCCGCTTGCCAATTACCGGATGTTGAAGGAAGCCGAAAAGCGCGAAGTCCTGATTACTCCTGAACAGATCGCGGAGCTGGTATCCTGTTTCGAGCCGGTGATGGCTGATATTGTGAAGTTTGCGGTTTACACCGGCCTAAGAAGGGAAAACATCTTGGGATTGACAATCCAACAAGTAACCCTCCACGATTTGGACGCTGGCTGCGAAGTGGAATTGATCGTCAAGGGCGGGAAAAGACGGCATAAGGCGCTTGGCGGTAAGGCCGCTGAAATTCTCCGGCACAACATCGGGACCAGGACGGAAGGCTATGTCTTTCTGAATCCTCAGACCGGCCTGAGATATACGTCAGTCCATCATACTTTCGACAGGTGGGTCAAAAGGCTTGGCCTGAAAGTAAACGGGACGAAGCTCAGGTTCCACGATCTGCGGCATGTTACGGCTTCCTGGCTGAATCAGCGGGGGGTTCCCCTGGATGTGCTCAGACATGTTCTCGACCATGAGGACCGGGGCACAACTGACAGGTACGCGAGCATGGACTCCCTGGCTCTGGGAAGTGTGATGGATTTAATGCCGGAAATCAGAAAGGGGGCTTGAGTTTGTTGCGCCTGGTTACGGACAGGGGATCGGCCCGTTGCCTTTCGTAACAAAAAACGCTGTAAGTTATTGATATTAATGGTCGGGGCGGCCGGATTCGAACCGGCGGCCTCCTGCTCCCAAAGCAGGCGCGCTAGCCGGACTGCGCCACGCCCCGTACACTGGTGCACCAAGGCATTATAAAAATACCCCGCCAGTCTTCGCCTGTCAATCCGAGTCTCGGGCCGGGCCAGCCGCCGGTTCTATCCGGTCGGCGGTCCGGGTGAGGATAAACAGCACTCCGCCGATCAAACCGACCAGGATGCCCACCAGCGAGGCCAGAAGCTGCGTCGTTACCGCCAGGTGTCCCTCCGGATCGACAGCGGCGACCGCGGCCACGGAGGTAAAGAGAAACGGCGCCGAGCTTTCCCGCACTCCCAGGCCGCCGAAACTTACCGGCAGCAGGGCCACCATGGCGATCAGCGGCACGAAGATCAGGAAATAGATAAAATCGATGTCGAAACCTATCGACAGGGCGCAGTAATAGTGCACCGCGATCCTGAAGAGCTGGATCAAAAATGAGAGCAGGAAAACCTTGCCGGCCAGGCGGTACTGGTGGCGATAGGCGTGGAACAGCTCGTGCCAGTCTCGCAGCTTGTCTTTCAGGCCCAGCGGGTTGATATTAGCCAGCAAACCCTCGTAGATCAGGCGGGTGATCCGGCGGCTGAAAAGCACGGCGCTCAGCACCAGGAAGATCAGGAAGATCACCAGAACGTAGAGCAGAATATTGTGCCGGATTGTCTGTCCGGCGAACAGGGGCGAAATCAGCAGATAAAGGCTTCCGGCAAGCGCGAAGAGGGCCAGCAGGAAAAACCCGGCGAAACGGTCGATAAATGTCGCCGCCAAGCCCTCGCGGCCGCGCTTTTCGATACGGCTCACCGAGTAGACTTTCACTACATCGCCGCCCAGACAGCCCGGCAGAATGGTGTTGAAAAAAAGGCCGATGAAATACAGGTTCAGCGAGCGCCTGAAGGGGAATTCGACACCCTGTCCCTGAAGCAGTTTCTGCCACTGCCAGGCCCCGAGGAAATTGCTCAGGATAAATATCAGGGCCGCCAAGCCCAGGCGGGTGAAGTCGGCCTCGTAAAGCTTGCCGATTTCATATTTGGTAAAAATCCAGTAAAGCAGCAGGAGGGTGACCGCGATTTTAAGGACAGTGGAGATAAATCTTTTCATCCTGCGGCTCTTGAATTATACGGGTGATTTTTGCTGAACTGCACGATCCGGCGGCGACTCAAATGTGCGCCAATATAGCGCGCCCCCCGTGGCTTGGCAATCCTCTCGGCATAAGTCCGGCGATTATTGGAGGTTCGATATTCTTGCTCCTTGTTTTTGCCCGCGAATGTAATATATTTTTTTAACCAAAGGTCCTCTCAGGCAAAGGCATGCACGAGCTCTCGATAGCGGAAAATCTTCTGGAACTTGTCGACAAATATCGCGCGGAAAAAGGATTCACCCGCTGCAGCTCGATCAGGCTGCGGATCGGTCTGCTGGCCGCGGTGGATGAGGAGGCCCTGCGCTTTGCCGTCGAGGCTTTGACCGAGGGAGGTCCGGATGCGGGAGTCTCTCTCGAGGTTGAAAGAACCTTTCCCCTGGCGCGCTGTTCGTGCGGAAACTCTTTCGAGGTGCAGGATCTGATCTATCTCTGCGAACGCTGCGGTTCCACGAGCGCGCGGCTCAGCGGCGGGGATGAGCTGGATATCCTTCATCTGGAGGTCGACTGAGGATGTCTACCATTGAAATCAAAGACAAGTTACTCTCCAAAAACGACCAGAATGCCCTGGCCAACCGCAACCTGTTCGACCGCCACGGCGTGTGGTGCGTCAACCTGATCAGCGCGCCGGGCTCGGGCAAGACGAGCCTCATCGAGAGCACGGCGGATCATCTGTCCGGCCGGCTCAATCTGGGAGTCCTGGTCGGCGATCTCGAAACCGAGAACGATGCGAACCGGATCGCCGCTCACGGAGTGCCGGTGCGCCAGATCATCACCGGCGGAGCCTGCCATCTCAACGCCCGCACGGTAGGCGATTTCCTGGTCCATTTCGACCTCGAGCGACTGGATGCCCTGATCATCGAGAATGTGGGCAACCTGGTTTGCCCGGCTTCTTATTATCTGGGCGAGCACGACCGGGTCAGCCTGATCAGCACGCCGGAGGGAGATGACAAACCGCTAAAGTACCCCGGGGCGATCCATACCTCGGATGTCATGTTGATCACCAAGACCGATCTCGCGCCCTATACCGATTTCAGTATTGCCAGGTGCCGGGAGAACGCCCTGAAAATCGAGTCCGAGCTGACCGTGATGGCGCTATCCGTCAGGTCTGGAGAGGGCCTCGATGCCTGGCTCGAATGGTTTGAGTTGCATGCCGGAAAGAAAAAAAAGCGGGCTGAATCCACTGCCGCCAAGGGGAAATGAGCGGGCTGAGCAAATCCAGGTCACGGGTCTGGTTCAGGGCGTGGGTTTTCGCCCTTTTGTCTTCCGCCTGGCTCACCGTCTGGATTTACGGGGCTGGGTGGCCAATACGGTCCACGGGGTAAAGATAGAGGTCGAGGGCGAGCCAGCCGCTCTCGAGCGTTTCGCCGCCGGCCTGCGGCTGGAAGCCCCGCCGATAGCCATAGTGCACTCTGTCCGGCGCGCCGTGATCAAGCCGGCCGGGCATGAAACATTCGCTATCCTGGCCTCGAAGCCCCAGGCAGGCAGGACCACCCTGGTCTCTCCGGATATCGCGGTCTGCGAGGATTGCCTGAAAGAGATGCACGACCCGGCGGACCGCCGCTGGCGCTACCCCTTTATCAACTGCACGAATTGCGGCCCGAGATATACCATTATCCGCGACATCCCCTACGACCGGGCCAATACCACGATGGCCGCGTTCGTGATGTGCCCCCAGTGCCGCAGGGAGTTCGAGGACCCGCTGGACCGCAGGTTCCACGCCCAGCCCAATGCCTGCCCGGTATGCGGCCCGCGGGTGTACTTAAGCGGCAGGGACGGCGCGGAAATCACTGCTGGCGACAGCGATCCGATAAAGCTGGCGAGCCGGCTGCTGCTGGAGGGGGCGGTGCTGGCGGTCAAGGGGCTGGGCGGGTTCCACCTGGCCGCGGACGCCACCAACCGGGAGGCTGCGACACATTTGCGGGAGAGAAAGAAGCGCCAGGACAAACCCTTCGCTGTGATGTTCGCCGGTCTGTCCGCGGTACGGCGCTATTGCTTTCTGACCCGGCCTGCGGAACAGGCGCTTGTATCGCCGGCCCGGCCGATAGTCCTGCTGCCGAAAAGAAATTCCGGCGATGGGCTGGCCCGGGAGGTCGCCCCATATGGCGGCAATTACGGGGCGCTGCTGCCCTATACGCCGCTGCACCACCTGCTGCTCGCGGCGGTAAACGGGACTCCCCTGATAATGACCAGCGGGAACAGCTCGGATGAGCCGATCGAGATAGACAACCGGGAAGCCCTTGAGCGACTGGGTTCAATCGCGGATTTTTTCCTGCTGCATGATCGGCCGATCTACATGCGCGCCGATGACTCGGTGGTGCAGCCGGTGGGCAGAAGGACCTTCCCGGTCCGCCGCTCGCGGGGTTATGTCCCCGGCCCGATCCGCCTGAGAAGAAAAATGCCCCGGGTGCTGGCAGTCGGCGCGCACCTGAAAAACACCATCTGCATTCTGCGCGGCCGGGAGGCTTTCCTCAGCCAGCATATCGGCGATCTCGAGCGGCCGGACACCTGGAAGTATTTTCTGCTGACAGTCGCTCAGATGCAAAGGCTTTTGGAGGTGCGGCCGGAACTAATCGGTTGCGACCTTCACCCGGACTACCTGACTACGCGCTGGGCGCATCAGCAGAGCGGACTGCCGGTGGTCGGCGTGCAGCACCACCACGCGCACGTTGTCTCCTGCATGGCCGAGCATGGGCTGGAGGGAAGGCTGATCGGCGTGTCGATGGACGGGACCGGCTACGGGCCGGACGGCACGCTCTGGGGCGGCGAGTTCCTGATCGCCGATGAAAAAGACTACGCAAGGGCGGCCCATCTGCCTTATGCCCCTATGCCAGGAGGGGAGGCCGCGATCAGACAGACCTGGCGCATGGCGCGCAGTATTTTTTCGCGGGCCCTGGGCGTAAAGTCCTTGGAAAGCCTGGGCCTGGCGGTCTGGGAGCGGGCCGGGCGACAGCGAGTGGAGACCGTGGACCGGATGATTGCCACGGATACGAACTGCCCTTTAACCTCGGGCTGCGGCAGGCTTTTCGATGCGGTGGCGGCCCTGCTCGAGGTGCGCACCGAGACCCTTTACGAAGGTCAACCGGCAATCGAGCTGGAGAGCCTGGCCCTGAAAACGGACCCGCGCAAGGCCCCGAGATATGATTTCAAACTGGCGGACAGGGAAGGCCGGTTGGGGATCGATCTCGACCCCCTGCTGGAGGGGATTGCCCGGGACGCCGCCGCCGGGCTCGACCCGGCTCCCATCGCCCGAGGCTTCCACGAAGGCCTGGCCCGGGTGATGGCGGCTGTTTCGTGCGCGCTGAGCCAGAGGAGCGGCCTGGATCGGGTGGTCCTGACCGGCGGCGTATTCAATAACCGGCTGCTTACCCGGCGGGTAAGCGCGCTGCTGCGCGGGGAAGGTCTGAAAGTATTCACGCACAGGCTCGTGCCGCCGGGAGACGGTGGGATCAGCCTCGGCCAGGCGGTAGTGGCGGCCCGGGTGGAATTGTAGGTAATACATCAACGCGGGAGGGTTCATGTGTCTCGGTATTCCCGGCAAAGTGGAGAGCCTCGAGGGAAACACGGCCAAAGTTCTTTTCGGCGATACCCTGCGCAAGGTCAGCCTGGACCTGCTGTCCGAGGAAGTCACTCCGGGTGATTACGTGATCGTGCACGCCGGGTTTGCCCTCGAGCGGATCGATGAGCGGGAGGCGCTGATCACCCTGGAAATCCTGAAAGAGGCGGCGGGACTTGAAACACCTCGATGAGTACCGAGATGCCGGGCTGGCGCAGGGGCTGGCGCGCAGGATTCGGGAGGCCAGCCGGAAGACAGTCAATTTCATGGAATTCTGCGGGGGCCACACGGTCACTATCGCCCGTTATGGTATTGAGTCGCTGCTGCCCCCAACCGTCCGGCTGCTCTCCGGGCCGGGTTGCCCGGTCTGCGTGACTCCGATGGAGCAAATCGACTGGATGATCGCCGTTGCCGGCCTGCCGGAGGTGACCGTGGCCACCTACGGGGACATGCTGCGTGTCCCCGGATCAGGGGCCAGCCTGGCCGGGGAGCGGGGCCGTGGGGCGGATGTCCGCATAGTGTATTCGAGCTACGATGCTATCGAGCTCGCGCGGGAAAATCCGGGGCGCCAGGTGGTGTTTTTCGGGATCGGTTTCGAGACCACAGCTCCGGCCACCGCGGCGGCGGTATTGAAGGCCCGGGAACTCGGCCTGGAAAATTTCAGCGTGGTCAGCGCGCATAAGACCACTCCCGGGATAATTAAAGCCCTGCTCGACACCGATGAGCTAAAGCTGGACGGTCTCATTTGTCCGGGTCATGTCAGCGTGATCACCGGCACCGCGCCGTACACTTATGCCGCCGGGCACGGCGTGCCCTGTGTCATCTCAGGATTTGAGCCCCTGGATGTTCTGCAGAGCGTGCTGATGCTGGTGGAGCAGGCCGAGCAGGGCCGGGCGCAGGTGGAGATCCAGTACCGCCGGGGCGTCCGGCCGAACGGCAACGAGAAAGCGCGCCGGATGCTGGATGAGGTTTTCGAGCCGGCGGACAGCAACTGGCGCGGTATCGGGGTGGTGCCGGGGACCGGAATGAAGCTTAAGCCCGCGTTCAGCCGCTGGGATGCTTTCGCCCTCTTCAAGCCGGAGCTGCCCGAAACCGTGGAGCCGGCCGGCTGTATCTGCGGCCGCGTGCTTCGCGGGGCAGCCTCGCCCGCGGATTGCGCTCTTTTCGGCAGCCGCTGCACGCCCGCCGACCCGGTCGGGGCTTGCATGGTTTCCAGCGAGGGCGCCTGCCAGGCGCATTACCGCTTCCGCAGAAAATAAAGCTGACACTCTCTAGTCGATCAGCCTCCCCGCAGCCTGCCCCTCTCCAGCCCGCTTTTATTTTCCCGACAGGGAACCCCTGTTGAAATCCGCATGACGAACCGGCGGCTTTTGAGTCGTGGTATGGAATTTGCTAATTTCTCAAGTAAAAATAATTCTTCAGACAGGCAATTGACCACGCCCGGATTAAACCATGAGCCCAGCCGGCCGGATTAAACACTCGAAAAAGATCGCCATGCCGCGGAACGGATACATCGTGCTGGCGGCCATATTTTTCCTGGCAGTCCCGTTTCTGCGCGCAGAGGAGGCGATGGTGATCCGGGACGGAACCCTGATGTTCCAGATGCCGAATGAGAGTTCCGCAGTGCTGGATATCCTGGCGAAAGGCGCGCGGTTAAATCTGGTCGAAGTTTCCGGGGACTGGTGCAAAGTCAGCACCGCCGACCCGGATCACGCGGGCTACATCCGTAAGTTATCCCTGCGAGTCGGACCTCCGCCATCCGGAATAGAAACTCCGCCCCAAGACCCCGGCTCGGAAGCTTACCAGTACCTTCAGCAGCAGCTCGACCAGACCGAATCAAAGCTCCGTCAAAGCGCCCGGACCCTCGACAGCCTGGAAAAAATGCTTGAAATGCTGGAGCAGCCTGTCATGCCTGTAAAAGGCAGGAGAAAAGCGGCTATGAAAGGCGTGTCCGGGATGGCTGTCCCATCAATGAGTCTGGGTTCAGCCGGTTTCGCAGCCAGTCTCTTCTCGGGATTCCAATATGAAGGAAAGGATCCGACCGCCGGTTTATCCCTGGTTTGGAATCCTGGATTCAGCGGGACGCTGGCTCTGGAAGCCGAGGGGGGCCTGATTTTCCAGCAGGGGACCCAGGACGTGCCGTACGGGACTCTGGGCCTGCTCTATCCGCTCGGTATGTACCGTAACTGTATTACGCCATACCTGGCTGCCGGGGGCGGTGTGATAGTCCGGGACAAGATTATCACCGGCGCTACCGGCAACGATCTCAATCCAACGGCCAACCTCGGACTGGGGGCGATGCTGATCCTCCGGGGAGGCCTGGACCTGCGCGGCGACCTGCGCGCGGTCGCCGAATTCCCGAAAAGCAAGTACAAACTCACCGGCCGGTTCTATCTCGGGCTGGCCTATTGCCTGTAAGCGGCTCCGCTGATTCTCCCACCCGGCTTCCAACCTTACGACCAACGGTTGGACGCAACTATTCCGTTAACAGTTTTTCCGGCTTCGAAGGCCAGCGTACCGGTATTCCCCGATTAGGTGAACATCATTGGGCGTGAGAGGCCGGCGTATTCCAGCCCAGGCGGAGGGTAGCGGCCCGCTGGCTGATGCCTTTATAGAATTTTTCGCTGTCGAAGCGGTTGTAGCCCAGGGGAATCCGCGCGGGCTTGCGGCCCTCGACATATTCGAGGTGGTTGAGGAAGGTGGGGACTTTCGCGCCGGATTCGACCTGGATCAGCCTGCGGTGGCTGCTGCTGATATCCAGGGGCGGATCATTGGCCTTGGCGCTGAAATAGATCATCCGGCGGATTTCCTCCCGGGTGACGTAGGGGCCCTCTTTGGCAAGGCGCGCGGTCACCAGCCGGACCAGCTTTTCATCGTAGCCGCCCTCGACGTAGGTTTCGACAAACTTGTCGTAAGTGTCCGCGGCATCGGCCAGCAGCACGCCGTACATCGCATCCCGGCCATAAGTCTTGCCCAGGTAGATAATCGCCGCATCATCGCTGACTCCCGGCCCGGACATCCTGCGGTAGAACATTCCGACCGGTTTGGGGCTGCGCTCGTTGTCCTTTTCCGGCAGGATCACTTCAAGGCTGCGCAGGTGATCCAGCTCCTCCTCGCTGAATACACGGCTGGAGGCCACCTGTTCGCTCAGTCCGGCCTGGAGGAACTTTTCGCGGTCGGTTAACAGGCTCTCGCCGCCGCCGAGAAGCAATGGCTCGCCGTTGAGTGTGACCTTGAAATGCTCGGCGGTGCGCTGCCGGTCACGCCAGTTGTCCATGATCCCTCCTAGAACGAAACCCTTGAAAAACGCCGGCGACTCGACAGTCACGCCTTCGAGGAAAGTGATGCCGAAAGGATTACGGTCGCCGCTTAAAGCGCTGCCGAAGGTTATTTTCTCATGCGCGAGGGAATCGATCAGGAAGCGCTGGAGGCTTTCGAGGAGCTGCTGGCGAAGAACTTTTATCAGATGGCCGGGCAGGCCCAGTTCATCGGAGCCCAGGGCCAGGATAACATCCTCGATAGTGGCTTCGGGAAACAGCAGACTGCGGCCGAATTCATCGTAGAACAGGCCGTGACCGTTCTGCGCCCGGCCGCAGACGGACTGGGGAAGGAGCAGGGGAAGAATGCGGCTGTCGGACTGGATCGGCAGGCTTTTCAGGTAGATGTAATCCCGGCAGGCCAGACGGTTGAACAGCTCGCGGTCGGCGGAGACGGAAAGGGTGCGGGGAGTGAGACGGCGCTCATCTTCCCGCAGATGGTCGAATGTAAAATCCGGCTCGCCATCCAGGCTGGCGATTATACGGTCAAGCTCTTTCAGCCTGGCGGCTCGGCCCTGACTGGGACTTTTTTTTTCCGGGGCATAGGAACTCGGCCGACCGGCTTAACGGTAATAGAAAATTATCCGCCAGGAAAATCGTCGCGGAAATAAATCTGCTGAATTATCCTACGGTTTTAATATCGGCCGGTTCCATTTAACCTTTTGATAATTATCCGGCGGACAGGTGCGGCAGGCCCTATCCGGCTGCCGCACTCCGCCGCGGTCCTGCTACCTGGCGCCCTGTTCGACGTAATCCTTGAGGGCCTTGGAAACTTCACCGAGGTTTTCGCCGTAAGGGCTGGGCTCGACTGTCCGGCAGTATTTTTCCAGAGCCCAGGCCGGGACCCAGAATGATTGATCGGATTCGGACCATTTCAACAGAGTCGCGGCATTGCGCTCCCAGCTCTTTCTTTTTTCTTTCGCCAGATCGACCGGAGGCAGCGGGATTTGCAGCGCGGCAGGGGAATAAGTGCGGTGCCCCTGGCTGTCGGCCGCTTGTCTCAATTCGGGCCGAACCTGGCTGCCGTGCCTGAGAATACCGAGTATTTCCTCAAGATAGGCGATAATCAGCTTGAGGGTGTGATTATCCGAAAGCTCCCGTTGAACGATCTTCGGTATTTCATTCTGCAAGGCCCGTTGCAGCGCGGAATCGGCCTGACCGTATTCGCCTCCGCCGGTATAAGCCCCGTAACCGGCCCGCTCCATCGAGCCGCGTTCCAGACTGGCAATGAAGCCGGATTTCGAGGTAAGCTGGTCAAGGCTGATGGAGAGAATTTCCGCCAGCTTCATCAGATATTTCGCCGAAGGCGCGCCTTTTCCGTTCTCCCAGACGCTCAGGTTTTGAAAGGCGATCCCGAGTTTCTCCGCCAGCGCGCGCTGCGAGAGACCTTTAATTTTTCTTGCCGCTTTAATATTCTCGCCGATGATTCTTTTCTGGTCAACAGTGGTATTCATAGATATTCGCCTCTGTGTTGCATTATTATTCACCCTTCCGTGTGAAATAACCCTATCCCTAAAAAGCTGCCATAAAAACCGGATAATCTAAGCTGAAACTATTTGTCCTTCCTCAGCCATGAACGCCCGTTATCAAGCCCTCCTCGAATCCGGTTTGTCTGCGTTTGCGATGAGGAAATATGAAAATGCCTGGCCCGCCGCTCGATCCGAATTCATTTCGCGGCGTAACGATAACATTACATTCCGCCATTTTTAGATAATTATAATATTCAAGTTTAATTGTCAAGGAAAATTGAAATAGCAGCAATCATTTTAGTTTAGCCTATACCAGATAATTTGGTTCGCAGAAACACAATACTTTTCAGTATTTATGAATAAAATCACAATAATCGTTGCAGAAGTAATTTAGAAGAAAATATAACTTAATTAATACGAATAATAAGTGGAATGGCGATACATAAGCCGTCTGTAATAAGTTGATTATGTTACAAATGAATTCGCCAAACAGTTCCATTATATATATATTTGATTATTATACTGAACAGATTATTAATTGCAGAGAATAATTCGATAGTTGCCGCAGCGGTTTCCAGTGGACCGGAACGCGGAGAACAATATTTCGACTGCCCGATTCCAATGTATTCCAGGCGGGCCGCCGCCTGAGGCAAATATAGTAGGGCAGCGCAAAAAATGTTCCTCGGTTCTTTTCTTGCAACCCGAGGGCAGTGCGCAAAAATCGGAGCTCGGACCACAGCCGCGGAATCAGTACACTGTTCATACCGGCTAAACGCTAAGCCGGTTACAGGGGGCGGACTCTGGCTCTCTGCGCCTTGACGAGCCGGCCGCGAGGGTCTATATTTCGGCCATCCCGTCGGGGGTTCCCTGCCGAGGTGAAAGCGTAAGGAGCCTGGAATTTGAAAGCCCGGTACAGATTGAGAACGATAGTCTGCGGGAGAGTACAGGGAGTCGGCTTCCGTTATTTTGTCTGCCGTCTCGCCGAGGAATTTCCGGTTACCGGTTATGTCCGGAACCTGCCTAATGGCGATGTTGAAATAGTCGCTGAGGGTGAACAGGCGGTTGTCGAGGAATTTCAGGCGCGAGCCGGAAACGGTCCCAGTTATGCACGAATAATCGAGGTCAGGTCTTATCTCGAGCCTCCAGAGGGTAATTACGACTCATTCGGGATAAGCCGTTGAAGGGCGGGATACTATTTGCGGCCGCGGCCGCTCCCTTTGATTTTCCGTTCTCAGCGTCTGCCTGCATCCCAAGCCAAATCCGAAAGCATCGATGACAGAGCATCCCCTAAAATCCCCTTACGGACACTGGGGAAAATCATTGCCGCTTTTGGGCTGGCTGGCCTTCTTTGTAATCTTCACCGGTTGCGCCCCGCGCAAGACCATTATCCAGCCGGCGGCCAGGGAAAAATTCGACGAGGAAGACTACCGCCTGATCTGGCCGCTGCCGATTGAAACAACGGCCAGGGTAACCTCCTATTTCGGAGCGCGCAAGGATCCGCTCAGCGGAATGCGGAATTTCCATACGGGCGTGGACCTCGATGGTGAACCGGGGACACCGGTACATGCCGCCGGGGCCGGGGAGGTGGTTTTCAGCGGGGTAAGCGGCAGTTTCGGCCGGCTGCTGATTGTCGACCACGGCAAGGGACTGACTACTTACTACGGTCATTGTTCCCGCCTGCTCAGGGAGCGCGGCGATAAAGTAAACCGCGGACAGGTTATCGCCTTGATCGGCGCTACCGGCCGCACTACCGGTCCGCACCTGCATTTCGAAGTGCGCAAGCATGGGCGTCCATTCGACCCGTTCAGCCTGCTGCCATCCCTGCGCTATATTTAGCCCCAAACATTCTATCCGGATTTAAAGATAAAGGAGCGGACATGGAAAAATATGGACATCTGGCTGCCGCCATCCGCGATGTGCCCGATTTTCCGAAGCCGGGAATCCTCTTTAAGGACATTACCACTCTGATCGGGAAAGCTGGGTTGTTTGCGGAGGTCATCGATCTCTTGTACGAGCGTTATAAAAGCTCGAGGATCGACCTGGTTGCGGCTATCGAAGCGCGAGGCTATCTTTTTGCCTCCGCGCTGGCTTACCGTCTGGGCGCAGGCCTGGTCCCCATTCGCAAACCGGGCAAGTTGCCCGCGGAAACGGTTTCGATAAGCTACGCTCTCGAATACGGCACGGACAGTGTAGAAATGCACAAGGATGCGATCAAGCCGGGCGAGCGGGTTATCCTGCTGGACGACCTGCTGGCCACCGGCGGCACCGCCGCGGCGGCCTGCGAGCTGATCGCCGGCCAGGGCGCGGAGCTGGTCGGAACGGCCTTTGTGGTCGAGCTGGATTTTCTGGCGGGACGGAAGAGACTGGCGGGGTACGATGTCTTTTCCATTGTCCATTTCGCCGGCGAATAATTTATAGTGGTGGCCAGAAGTCCTTACGAGTATGCTTCGACCTGGAAAGGCCGGGCTAACCGGGAGAGCCATCCCGGCAGCATTTTGCAGCCGGGGCATAGCAATAGCCGTCAGGTATATTGTATCTTGCAGTGGAAGAAAGGTGCTCCCGAGTTTGCAGCAAAGTTATATTATACTATAGCAATTGCCGGATCCGGGAGCTCATTAGTGCTCCTTATCCCATAAAGTTTATCAGGAAACTGAAAATACTTTTAGCAATTGCTCTAGATTTCGGAATCCTCCACCTGTCCGGGCCGGCGTCCCCGCCGCGCATAGGGGGCCGCGCCCACGGCAAAGGCACGTCGAACCGCCTCTAAAGGATGGTAACATGCTGGGACTGACTATTGCGGACCTGATTGTGATCGTACTCTACATCGGAGCGATGATCGGTATCGGCTACTGGTCGATGCGCAGGATAAAGAGCCAGGAAGATTATTTCATGGGCGGCAGAGCGTTCGGTAAGGCGCTGCAGATTTTCGCAATGTTCGGCTCGGGCACCTCGACGGACAGTCCGGTAGGCACCGCCCGCAATACATTTGCCGGAGGGCTCTCGGGTATCTGGACCGTGCTGAATTATCTTTTCTGTACCCCGTTTTACTGGTTTATCGGGCTGTGGTACAGAAGGTACAGGATGATCACGATGGGCGATTTTTTCGCGGAGCGTTTTCAGAGCCGTTCCATGGCCGGAATGTATGCGATTTTCGGGCTTTTCTTTTTTATTGTCTGGCTCTCGGTCGGTTTTTCCGCGGCTTCGAAAACCATTGTCGCTCTTACTCCGAAAGCGGCGCAGGAGCTGAATGCCGCGGAAAGCCGGGAGCTGTCCCTGTTCAGCCGAATGAGCGAACTGGAAAGCCGGGACTACAGCCTGCTGAACCAGAGTGAAAAGCAGGAGCTGGAACAACTGCGCGTGCTCCATCCCCGGGGGACTTTCAGCTATGTCAGCGGGCCGGCGCTGATCATTTTCATCGGACTGGTGGTAATCCTTTACAGTTGGACGGGCGGATTGGTCGCGGCGTATTTGACTGATTTCGTCCAAAGCATATTTATCATCATTCTCTCTTTCATCCTCATCCCCTTCGGCCTCTATCAGATCAGCCTCCGGTTCGGCGGGACGGGCCTCTGGGATGGGTTCAGGATCATGCACCAGAAGATTCCCGAGGGATTTTTCGACATCCTCGGCTCGCCCACGGCCAGCGATTTCACCTGGTACTACCTGCTGGCGGTTACCACGATCAATCTAGTGGGGATCGTGGTCCAGCCGCACATGATCGTGGTCGGCGGAGGCTCGGCCAGGGATGAGCTGAGCGCCAGGATCGGGATAATGGCCGGGAATTTCATCAAGCGCTTCCTGACCATCGCCTGGACCTTGACCGGCCTGATTGCGCTCGCCCTCTACGCGCATGAGATCGCCGATCCGGATCTGGTCTGGGGCAAGGCAACTCTCGACCTTCTCGGCCCGGTGGGCTATGGACTGGTCGGGCTGATGATCGTGTCGCTGATGGCGGCTTTGATGTCGAGCGCCAGCTGCTATATCCTGGTGGCGAGCAGCCTGCTGGTGCGGAACCTCTACCGCTGGGTGGCTCCTGAAAAAAGCGAAAGACACTACGTTTTTGTCGCCCGGTTGTGCAGCGCCCTGGCGATAGTCGGCGGAGTGTTTTTCTCGATTTACTACTACGATGTTTTCGACCAGCTAAAAGTCGCCTGGGAGCTTCCGGTAATATTCGCCGCCACGGTCTGGGTGGCCATGTTCTGGCGCCGCGCCAGCCGGCTGGCCGCCTGGATAACCATCGTGTCCAGCGCGCTGCTCTTTTTTATCATCCCGATACTGCTGCCGGTGGCACATCCCGCCCTGCGGCTGAACCAGAAATTCCTTGCGGTGACTCAGACCCGCGAGGTGGTCCGAAGCTACCGGGCGAAAGAATTTGACATCTGGAACAGGAACCGCGAAATCGAGAAGTGGAATCAGCTCGACGCGGCCGGCCTGGCGAAAACTCCGGCCCTGCGTCCGCTGAACCTCGGAGAGGAAATCGAAATAACCACCAAACCCCCCTCGAAGCCGATCTATTGGACCAAGGGCATCAAGGTCCTGCCGGACGGGAGCCGCTCGGGCCAGGGTTTTTTCAATTTCGAAATGGCCTTTCTCGATATGGCGGGAGTCGATCTGGCGGCTCTGCCCAACTCGATGATCGAAACTCTCCGGCTTCCTTTCCGGATCGCTCTGCCGATCTTGCTGATGATAATTTTTTCGCTTTTCACCGCGCCGGTCGAAAAGAAAGTTCTCGACCGGTTCTACGCGCGCATAAAAACTCCGGTAAAGCCTGATCCGAAGGAGGATGCCAGGGAAGTCGAGGCGTCATATGCCGATCCCGGGCGGTTCGATTACCTGAAATTATTCCCGAATACCGGGTTCGAGTTCACCAGATGGACCAGGGAAGATACGGTCGGTTTTATGCTCGGCGTCCTGGGGTGCGTGCTCGTAATCTGGCTCACCTTGCTTATGGCTGGAATCGGAGCCTGACAAGGGATAAGACTTTCATTTCGGGCGGATAAAAAAGTCTGATTGCTGAACGAAGAATCAGGTCGAACAGAGGGGCATGCAGGCGAAGGGAAATAACTGGATATCTAACCTGAGGTCGGATAGGCGAAAAGAGGGCGAGACCGTTTCTATTAATATTCCTTCTCCGGCCGGAATCCGTGTTCCAGTCATTCCTTGTCACCTTTAAGCAGGACTTCCCGCGGGTTTGCCAGTTTCATCTCACCGCTCAGGTAACCGTAAAGGTCCATCACTTTCTTTTTATCGCTGAACCATTTCTCGCTGCGTTCCTTGGCTTCATTGGCGAGCTTGGCGTACTGTTCATGGTGGGTGCGGATTTCCACAAACTTCTGGTTATAGGGGGTTTTTAGAATATCGTATGCCCTCCAGGCATGAAACAGCTCCATTTTTTTCTTATCGCGAATGTTCAGGTCATACTGGGTTGTCAGATTAGCGGCGTACACTTTACGCAAGTCCTGGATCAGCTTCCTGATATTTGCTCTGCAATTATACTGCTTACCCTTCATGGCGGAAACCTCGCTCTGCAGGGCATCGATCTGAAATTTCACCTTCTCGGAAACTTCAAGAGCGGAGACATACTGTAAGCGGCTTTGACGAGCGTCCTGAAGCAGCGCTTGATAAATCTGGAACTGGATAGCCAGCCTTCTTTTTTTCAGGCGCTTGAAGACTAAATAGCTGATGGCCGCTACTGCGATCAGTCCGGCAAAAAGGATAATCAGGTTAAGCATATTTCAATCCTGTCCCGGCGTGCGCTCTGCTGACCCAAACCCGACCAGATAGCCTGGGGTAAAAGTACACATTTGAAAATATCTTGTCA
This sequence comes from Candidatus Glassbacteria bacterium RIFCSPLOWO2_12_FULL_58_11, assembly GCA_001780825.1. Lineage (GTDB taxonomy): Bacteria > Gemmatimonadota > Glassbacteria > GWA2-58-10 > GWA2-58-10 > GWA2-58-10. The sequence continues at coordinate 19,984 of MFIX01000163.1, forward strand.
AGACAGCGCTGTTACGCAAATACCTGGCTGACGAGATACGGAAAGATTTTCCCCCATTACGGTCATTTCCCTTGATAGGATATAGCAGGTTCTGGCCTAAATTTAGTAATTTGAAGGTGTTAATAAGCGGCTTTTCCTGGCATGGATGATGCTTCGAATTAGCGATTAAGCAGAAGGACCCTCTGATTACGAAGATTCCAGCTAAGGAGATACCGGATGTTCGCCAGCAAGAAATTTTGGCGCTTTCTGGAGATAGTCACCGGAGCGGGTTTTTTATTTTCGCTCGAGATGCTGCTGCTGCTTTATATCTTTTTCTGATCGCCGCAGGTATACTCGCCGGGGGCCGAAGCAGCCTCCCGCCCCTCCCGGAAACGTTCACCCACCTCGCCGAAGTGCACCCAGCGCCCTTATCCACCATCCCCTGGAAATGGGTTTTGTTTTTCCCCTGCCTCTCGCCCGAGGCTGGACCGCTATTCCAGCTGTGTCTGGCGGGAACAAGATAAGGTTGATTTTGCACCGACATGTGCCTAATTTATAATTCTGGCTTTTTCTGGGAACCAGGAAACTCAGTTTTTGGAACCCGCGAAAGCTGCGCTTATTATTATCCCGCCCTTTAGCCGATACGGTATTATGGAAACCCTTGAAGAAAATATTACCGAGCTGGATAAATTCAAGGAACTGTTCGGCAAGGCCGCCGAGGTGGCAGTGACCTCTCCAGCCCGGGTGAATATTATCGGCGAGCATACGGACTACAATGACGGGTTCGTATTTCCGGCGGCGATTAACCGCAGCACTAAATTTTTCGCCTCGAAAAACGGGACCCGGACGGTGAAAGTCTATTCGTCAAATTATTCCGAGCTGGTTGAATTCGACCTGGAGGAGCTCAAACGCACGCGCCACTGGTCGGATTATGTGAAAGGGGTCTGCCGGGAGCTAAGCGTGCAGGGCTGTCATTTAGAGGGTTTCGATGCGCTGATCGGCGGCAATATCCCGATCGCCAGCGGCCTGAGCAGCTCGGCCTCGCTGGAGCTGGCGGTGTGCGAGGCCTGCGCTGTGCTGTTCGATTTGCCGCTCGAACCCCTGGAGCAGATCAAGCTCTGCCGAAGAGCGGAGAACCAGTTTGTCGGAGTAAGCTGCGGAATAATGGACCAGTTTGCGATCAAGCTCAGCCGCAAGGGCCATGGCCTGTTTCTGGATTGCCGCAACCTGGAATATGAGCTGATCCCGATCCCCTCGGATGAGCTGGTTTTCGTGATTGCCGACAGCGGCGTGGAGCGCGGTCTCGGCGCCACCGAATACCATCAGCGCCAGAAACAGTGCGAGCGCGGCAGCCTCTTTTTTAATTCACTCAACAAATCGATACGCAATCTGCGCGATGTAAGCGAAGATTCTCTGGTTGTCAATCGCGACAATATCGACCCGGTGATTTTCCGCCGCTGCCGTCATGTGGTTACCGAAAACAAGAGAGTGCTGCTGGCCGCTCAGGCTTTGAAAAATCCGGATATGAAAAGATTCGGCGAGCTGATAAACCAGAGCCACGAAAGCTGCAAGAGCGATTACGAGGTGAGCTGCAAGGAGCTCGATCTGCTGGTCGATCTGGCGCGCATGGTGCCCGGAGTGCTGGGCGCGCGCATGACCGGCGCGGGTTTTGGAGGCTGCACGATAAACCTCGTGATGAGAAACCGCGTGGAGGAATTTCAGCAGAAAGTCGGCAGCCTCTACAGTAAGAGCACCAGCCTGACCGCTAAATTTTATGTGACTGAAGCCGAGGATGGGGTAAGCTCGAGGAAGCTCTGACAAGCACTTTCCTTTTCAGATAATTTTGCAGATATAAAAAGGGATGGTCTCGAATGTGCGAGACCATCCCTTTTTTATCCCTGGAGGGTCTGTAACCTTTATTTAGCTAACAGCTTAAGCAGCTCGAGCAGGTCGAAGATATCCACTTTGCCGTCGCCATTGGTATCTGCCGCAGCTGAGGCCTGCTGGCTGCCTCCCAAAACTTTGAGCAGGCCGAGCAGGTCGAAAATGTCGATCTTTCCGTTGCTGTCCAGGTCCCCCGCAGTCACCGACTGCACTCCGTCAAAGAGGATGGAGAAGCGGTAGGCGTTCGCGGAGCCTCCCGCCGGGTCGGTGACCGTGTTCACGGAATCGCCCGCCTCGACGTAATAGAGTACGGTGCTGCCCTCCTTGAACCCGGGGATCGAGGCGCTGAACCCGTTAATCAACAGTGAGTCCGGGCGCATGTTCACGGATTGGAAGGCCTGGCCTTCCAGCGCATAATACAGCTTGGCGTTGCGCACCAGCACGTTGTCCACAATCGTCGTGGTCACCGTGTAGGGGCCGATCTCGTCCGCCGTGCTGATCAACTGCGCGGTGTTGGCGATCACCGGTGCGGACAAGTCGAGAATCACCCCGAGGGTGAAATCCGAATAGAGCGAAAGATCGGCCTCGGCGGTGGCGGTGTTCAATAAAGTATCGAGCTGGGTGGCGAGCTGGACGAAGCCGCCAGAGGTGTTCAGGCCGAAAACCGAGACTGCCGCCTCGGTAAACTCCGGGATGTCGGTAGCCGGGATATCCCGATCCTCGTAGCTAAAAGTCAGGGTGAATTTCAGCGAGGTCAAGCTGCCGAGCAAGGCGCTCGAAAGATCAAGCCCCCAGCCGCGGCGCACACCGTAGAATTCGCCCCCTGTTGTCCCATCGCCGGCCAGGAACGGCAGCACTGTCACCTGGTCCCTGGACTTCTTCAGGCGCTCGTATTTGGCGGCCAGCAGGGGTGCGGTCTGACGGGTGGTGTCCAGAGAGCCGGACACCTCGCTGCCGGTGATATTGCCGCTGACCGGAGCGCCGCCCTGGTTACTTATACTCACCTGGAGACCGGTGCCCGGGAAGCTGTGAGTAAAAGCGGAGGCGAGAAGAGGGCCGGTCTGCCCGGCGAAATTCCCGGGCTGAATTTCCGGCACATCGATAGTCGAGCGGCGGATGATCTTGAAGGCGATGGCCCGCCTGGCTTTCCCTCCGCGTCCGTCATCCGCCTTGACCACGAATACCGCCGAGGGAATCTGCAATCCCTTATCGAGCAGGTTGGTATCAAACACGAATACGCTGTTGTTCCGGATTTCGACCGAATTGCTATATGGCGTCTGGGTCGAATCGATGGTGATCGTGAGCGCGTCGCCGTCCGGATCTGTGGCGCTGAGCTCGAAGCTGATGACTTCGCCTTCGACCACCTCCTGGTCCGCGATCTGGAAGATCTGCGGGTTGCGGTTCCGGTCAACGATATGGATGAAAACATCTTTCTGCGCGGACTGGCTGCCGTCATTGGCCAGGAAAGTCATCTGGTAATCGCCTGCTTCATCGTAATCCGGCACCCAGATGAAATGCCCATCCGCCGGATTGAACGAGGAGCCCTCAGGCAGATGGGTGGTCACCACTTCGAGCCGCTGCCCTTCGGCATCCCGGACATCCACGGTGAATTCGAGTGAGTCGCCCTCGCTCAAGGTCCAGTCTGAAGTCACGCTGATCGTCGGCGGCACCTCGATGTCGAGCACCGTTATCGTGATCGGCTCTTCCGCGGTCAGTTCTCCGTCACTGGCCAGGAAGCTCAGGCGGAAAGAGCCGGCCTGGGCGTAGGAGGGCTGGAAGGAGAAGATATTGTTATCGCTGTCGAAACTGGCATTCGCCGGCAGGGAATTGACGAATACCGTGACCGGATCGCCCTCCGGGTCGGAGGCCGAAACCTCCAGGCTCAGAGTTTCTCCCTCGCTGATCGTTAGATCCCCGATATCTCCCAGTACCGGCGGAAGGTTGCCAGCGCCGACAGTAATATACATTGTCCGCAGGTCGCCGGCCTGAGCCGCATCGGTTACCGTGAACGAA
>MFIX01000163.1:23894-24434 GCA_001780825.1 Candidatus Glassbacteria bacterium RIFCSPLOWO2_12_FULL_58_11
GACAGTCACCGTGGCGCTCACGGAATAGATTTTGCCATCGGCATCGGTAGTCGAAAAAGTCAGATTGTAGTTTCCGGCCTGGTCGAATGCGGGCAGGAAACGGAAGTTGCCTGTGAGCACATCGAAACTGGCGTTTTGCGGCAGGCCGGCTGGCGGGTCGAACACCACGAGGCTGCCGTCCGGATAATGTCCCTCGACCCGGAAGCGCAAAAGCTGGCCCTCGATTGTGGTCATGTTCTCGGGCTTTACCAGCACCGGAACGAGAGTCACCGCATTGACCCGGATCAAAATGTCTTTTTCGGTGCGGAAACTGCCATCTCCCACTCCCACCGTAAGGTGGAATTCCCCTACCTGGTAGTATTCCGGAGTCCAGGTAAATTTGAGGGCCGCGGGATCGAAAACCGATTCGTTCGGAAGGTTCCGGACATAAAAGATCAAAGGCTTGCCGCTGGTGGATTGACCGGAGACCGTAAAACTGATCGGCAGGCCCTGGTTCACGGTCAGAGAGTCGGGCGCGGTGATTGTCGGCGGCAGGGCGCC
>MFIX01000163.1:24486-27992 GCA_001780825.1 Candidatus Glassbacteria bacterium RIFCSPLOWO2_12_FULL_58_11
GTCACCTCGAACGCGGCCTTGAACGGTCCGACCTGAGTGGAGGAGGGAGTCCAGCTGAACAGCGCGGAGGCCGGATTGAACGAGGCTCCGGTCGGCAAACGCGGGACGCCGGCAACGGCCAGCGCGGAAAAAGTGAGCACATCGCCCGGGTCCGGGTCGATGGCGGCCACTGTGAAACTCACCGGAGAGCCGGCCGGTACTTCCACTGTCGGAAGCTTGACGAATTTCGGCGGGCGGTTGGCGCTCAGCACCTTGACAATGTAAGAGCGGCTGGCTGAAGCGTTTGCCGGGTCTCTTACCGTGACAGTGATTGTAAAGACTCCGGCGGTTCCCGCTGTCGGGCTGAAATTAATGACATTCTTTGAGGTCTTGGCCCAGGCTGGAAGATTGGCGTAAGAATAAGTCAGTTCGGCGCCTTCCGGGTCGGAGGCCGTCACGACATAGGCAAACGTTTTCCCCTCGCTTATGCGCAAGGTATCCTTGAGCTCGGCGAGCTCCGGAGAACGGTTGAGTAGGGTTACTTTGATCTTGAGCACCCGCGAGGTCTTACCGCCCTTTGTGTCCTGGGCGGTGAATGTCACCAGCAGCTCGGTTTTACCGGCGGTGAGGCTGGGAACGGTCATCCTAAAGGTTCCGGTGCCGTTCCGGTTATCGGTAAAAGTCGCGCCGGTGACTTGAACGCCGGAAACTCCGAGACTAATCGAATCATTATCCACGTCGGTGGCTGTCACATTTACAGTAATTGCCTGCCCCTCGGTCGCGTTGACATCGGCCAGGGAGGCGATCTCGGGCGGATGGTTCACAACAACAACTTCACTCTTGAACCGGCCCTCGCCGACACGGTAGTTGCCGCTGAGCTTGCCTTGGGTGTGGATCAGGTCGAGGAAAACAGGCCAGACTTTTTCCCGGCCGCTGAATACGGCGCTGGCGCTGCCGCTCCAGCTGCTCCTTTCCTGGCCGGTCGCGCCGGAGGTGAGGACCAGGCTGAGAGTCAGGGCAACCTTGCCGTCGGGATATGTCAGATCACCCTGCAGCTTGAGCGCCGGGGAACTGAACGAGGTGCTCTTGAAACTGACATCGCCCTGGGCGGTGGGATCGAAAGAAAGCGCTTTGACCGTGAATTCGACCTTACCGGCGGCCCAGTCCACCACGCCGTTGGTGATTAGCGGCAAATCGACCGAGGGAGTCTGGCCGGTAGTCGAAACCGATACGGTAATCGTGTTGGCCAGCACGCTGTTGTCCGGCTGGATGGTCCCGGTTATTTCGACCTGTTTCAGACGGAGTGAATCGAGCCGAAGAGCCAGCACAGCGCCGGATGCATCTTTGATTACCGTACCGCTGAAAGTGAGCACCGGTAGCTGTACAAGCTGATTCAGTTTATCGCGGTAGGAAAGAATCAGGGTGCCGGTTTTGACATCGGTCACCTCGCCGCGCAGGACGACCTGGTCTCCGGGTTTGGGCGCAGTCCCGGTGCCGGATTGGGCCTCTCCGCCGTGGGTCAGGCTGCCGGTGACAGTCGAGCCGGACTGAACGAGAGAGGCGCTGATCGGCACAGCCGGGTTCTCACCGGTCAATCCGCTCCAGAGGCCGGTCATTTTGCCGGCATCGCCGGAGATCTTGTTCATGGTGACAGTGATTTTCTCGGTCACTCCAGCGTCGGTAACAGTTATCTCGCCCTTGGCGGTTTTATAATCCGCGGAGACAGTAAACTTTCCGCTGGCCAGGAGCTGGGGAGCGCCAGGCTGGTTCTCGTTGAAATTGAACTTGAACGTAAAAATAAAGTTTTCGATCTTACCCTCGAGCAGGGTGAATTTCTCGATCTCGAGTTCTTCGGTGGCCTCGATCCAGACTGTGTCGGCATTAAGAGTCAGGGCTGCGGGCACTGAACCGAAAGCCCGTACAAAATTATTCACCGCCAGATCGCCGGCTGAGGCCGGCTGGTTAGCGCCATTCGATGACTTCAGCCAGACTGTCGTCCCGCTGGTGGTAACCTGGACTTTGAAAAAGGTGGTTTTATCCGCGGCTTGGGACTCGATGACAAAGCCTCCCTGAGCGATACTAGTAACCTTGCCGCCATAAAATTGCTTGACGGCCTGAGAGACGATCACGAGTTTGGGTTGTACCTTGGAATCCGGGCCCACCTTGCCCAGGACTGAAACCAGTAGGCCTTTGAGGATCTGGTCCCGGTTGATCTTTTCATTAGTGCCCTCGCGCCGGATATCCGTGGAGGCGTCCACCAGCACTCGCAGAATCACAGGCTTGTTGGCATTGTCCCGGGTTTCCAGATCGAATCCATCACTGGTCAGGGTGTTCACCCGGCCGACCAGCCTGCGGAAACTGCCAAAAAGGTACTTGATTCTAGCGGCATCCACTGATTGGGCGTCCGCGGCGACCACGCCTTCGACTTCGATCTGGTCGCCTACGCTCAGGTCGCCGATCACCAGCGCGATCCCCTCAGGCGTGGCAATCTGAGTATTTTGGAGCAGATTAACATAAGCCTCCAGGACCGGGGATTCGGGGGCGAGGATCGTCACCAGCAGGCGGGTGCTTTCGATACTCTTGATTACGGCGGGGAATTCGGCTTCCTCGCCGGGTTGGATAACCGGAGGCTGGCCGCCGGTCGATTTTCGGATCGTGAGAATTTTAAACGATCCGTCAGCCAGGACTTCCACCGTGCCTTCGACAAAATCACCGATCGCCAGTACAGCCGGTTTACCATCTTGATCGAGAATCTGTATCGCGGGGTCCAGAGTCCCTTTTTCCCGTTCAACAGTATTATCCGGGCCTGTCATCTCGATTTCGATAAAGCCGTCGCCGAGAGTCACTATCTGCCCGCCGAAGGGGATTTGCTCACCCGGCTGGGGTTCGATGTCGCCGGGCTTTTCAATATGGACTATGGCATTCAGGAGCTTGAACCGCCCGTCGCTCTGGACCTCGGCCGTGCCTTCGATGAAATTGCCCACAGCGGGGGTAACGGCATTGCGATTCTCGTCGACAAAAAGAGTAGCGGTGTCAAAAAAGACGCTGTCCCGGTGGGTTTCGCCGGTCTGCGGGTCCGTGCCTCCCAGAATAAGAAAACCGGAGCCGACCTCAAAGACCTGGCCGCCGATGGGGATTTGTTCTCCGGGTTTCGGCCCGCCGCCCGGTTCCTGCGTATGAACTGTAACGCTGAGGAGCAATATCCGGCCGTCGGCCTGTACCACGCCCGTGCCCTCGATGAAATTATCGACCGCGGGGGTTACGGCATTGCGATTCTCGTCAACAAAAAGAGTAGCGGTGTCAAAAAAGACACTGTCCCGGTGAGTTTCACCGGTCTGCGGGTCCGTGCCTCCCAGGATGAGGAAATCGGAGCCGGCCTCCAAGACCTGGCCGCCGATAGGGATTTGTTCTCCGGGTTTCGGCCCGCCGCCCGGCTCCTGCGTATGAACTTTAACGCTGAGGAGCAATATCCGGCCGTCGGCCTGGACTACTGCCGTGCCCTCGAGGAAATTACCCACCGCTGGAGT
>MFIX01000164.1:0-20181 GCA_001780825.1 Candidatus Glassbacteria bacterium RIFCSPLOWO2_12_FULL_58_11
GCCGCCCCCGCGCCTCGGGATTCCTCGGTGTTTCTCCGGTCGCTGCCGGACGCGATCTTTTGTAACCGCCGCGAAAGAGCTTTGTTCTGGAAAAATCCCTAACTTTTCCTTTTATCGGAGCGAGAAAATGGCCCGAAAAATCAATTCCAACCTGATTCTGCTCTTCATACTTCTGCTGGCGGCTTTCTCCTGCGGGCCATCAGGCACAGAAAAATCCGATAAGGTTCTGTATCTCGATCCAGGCCAGCCGGTGGAGGAGCGAGTGGCCGACCTTCTTGGCCGCATGACTCTCGAGGAGAAGATCGGCCAGATGAACCAGTACCTGGCTCCACGCTATGCCAAAGCCTCCGAGCCGGCGGATTTTTCCGGGCGGCTGGATAAGCTGCTCAAAGATGGACTGGTCGGCTCGCTGCTTTTTGTCAGCGATGTCGAGGAGGCCAATGCGCTGCAGAAAGTCGCCGGCGACTCGCGGCTCAAGATCCCGCTGATTTTCGGGATCGATGCGGTCCACGGGCTCTGTCCGGTGCGCGGCTCTACTATATTCCCAACGCCGATAGCTATGGCCTGCACTTTCGACACTCTGCTGGTCGAGGAGGCCTCCCGGATCACCGCCCGCGAGGTGCGGGCCTCGGGGATGCACTGGGCCTTTTATCCGGTGCTCGATGTGGCCCGCGACCCGCGCTGGGGAAGGACCGCCGAGACTTTCGGCGAGGATTCTTATCTGGTGGGGCAAATGGGCCGGGCCGTGGTCCGCGGCTTCCAGGGCGAGAACCTGTCCTCGGAGGAGAACATAATCGCCTGTGTCAAGCATTTCGCCGCCCACAGCCAGTCCCTGGGCGGCAGGAATATCGCGCCGATTGACGTCTCGGAAAGGACCCTGCGCTCAGTTTTCCTGTCGCCCTTCCGCGCTGCGGTAGAGCAGGGGGTTTTCTCGGCGATGGCGGCGTATCACGAGATAAACGGCGTTCCCTGCCACGCCTCGAAAGAGCTGCTTACCGATATCCTGCGCGATGAGTGGGGCTTCCAGGGTTTCGTGGTCAGCGACTGGGGCGGGATCGAGATGCTGATCTCCACGCATCACGTGGCCGCGGACCAGAAAGAGGCGGTGCGCCAGGCGATTACCGCCGGGCTGGACATGCACATGCAGGGCGATGGATTGACCGAGCCGCTTCTCGAACTGGTGCATGAGGGTACTTTCACGGAGAGCCGGATTGACCAGTCAGTGTCCCGTATCCTGGCCGCCAAATTCCGGCTCGGCCTGTTCGAAAACAATTATGTCGATCCGCAGCGCACCTCTCAAGTGCTGGCCTGTGCTGAGCACAGGGCCAAGGCCCTCGAGGCGGCACGGGAGTCGATCGTGCTGCTGGAGAACCGCGGGGGGCTGCTGCCGCTCAAGAAGGAACTCAAATCGATCCTGGTCACCGGCCCGAACGCGGACAACAATGCGCTGACCGGAGACTGGACCGCGCCCCAGCCGCCTGAGAATGTCACGACAGTGCTCGAGGGCCTTCGGGCTGCCGTTTCTCCGAAAACCGCGGTGCGCTTTGTGGATTGCGGCAAGGTTTTCGAGGAGTCCACGGAAAAGATCGAGCAGGCGGTTCGGGAGGCCAGGAAAGCTGATGTGGCGATAGTGGTGGTGGGGGAGAGCGAGGCCCGTTACGATGACCAGGGCAACTGGGCCCGGCCGCGCAAGGAGCGCAGCGGCGGCGAGGGCGTGGACCGCTCGGACCTGACCCTGGTGGGCCGTCAGCTCGAGCTGGTCCAGGCCATTTACAAGACCGGTACGCCGACCGTCGTGGTGCTGGTCAATGGCCGGCCATTAGCTGTGGACTGGATCGCCGAGAATATTCCCGCCCTGGTCGAGGCCTGGGAGCCGGGCCTGGAGGGAGGCACCGCGGTGGCCGAGGTGCTGTTCGGCGACTGCAATCCCGGCGGAAGGCTCTCGATCTCCATACCGCGCTCGGTGGGCCAGTTGCCGGTCTGGTACAATCATCCTCCCTCGGCGGAGAACGACTACAAATACATGAGCTGCCAGCCGCTCTATCCTTTCGGCTACGGGCTGAGCTACACGAAATTCGAGTACAGCAATCTCGAAATGCCGGCGACTATAGAGCCGGATGAGAATTTCGAGGTTTCGGTCGAGGTAAGGAACAGCGGAGAGCGGCCCGGTGTGGAGATCGTGCTGTTGTATGTCAACGATGAGGTGAGCAGCCTGACCACGCCGGTTAAGGAGCTCAAGGGGTTCCAGCGGGTGGCGCTCCAGCCCGGCGAATCGAAAAAAGTCACATTCAATTTGTCCTATGGTCAACTGGCTTTCCTGGATCAAAACCTGGAAGAGGTAGTGGAGCCGGGCAAATTCGCGGTGATGGTCGGCGGCCTGACAGGCGAGTTCGAGGTGCCAGAAAGCGCCGGAAACTGAATAAGCTGAAGCTGCAAATGCGACTACAGATGAATTGGACTGATTAACTGTAACCGGAGAATTGAATGCCTGAATCGCGCGCTGAGGTCGGCTTGGAGATAAGATTTGCGGCAGAGGCGGATGTGCCTCTGATCCTGTCGCTGATCCGGGAGCTGGCGGAATACGAGAGACTTTCCGCGGATGTCGTGGCGGATGAAGCAAGCCTGAAAGAGTATCTGTTCGGCGGGCGGCGCTACGCCGAGACGCTGCTCGCCTTTTTCGAGGGCCGTTCTGCGGGGTTCGCCCTCTTTTTCCATAATTTCTCCACCTTTCTCTGCCGGCCCGGAATTTATCTCGAGGACCTGTTTGTTTGGCCGGAGTTCCGCGGGAAGGGGATCGGCAAGGCTCTGCTTCAATTTCTGGGCCGCCTGGCTGTGGAAAGGAAATGCGGCCGCCTCGAGTGGGCGGTCCTGAACTGGAACGAGCCGGCAATCGGTTTTTACAAAAATCTCGGCGCCCGGGTGATGGATGAATGGACGGTTTTCCGCCTGGCCGGCGAGGCGCTTCACCGGCTGGCAGATAAAAGCGGCGTCTGAATCCCCCAGCACCTCTTGTCATTTCCAAGGATTATCGTCCGTTACGTTCATGGCAATCCGGCCTTGCCGGGGCTTCCCGGCGGTTCTGGCTCAGCGAGGCGAACCGGCCCTTGTTGCCTTAAAGGCAACAAGGGTTTGACCGTTGGCGGCCAAACCCTTGCTGTATCTGGTGCCCCTAGGGTGACTCGAACACCCGACACGCGGTTTAGGAAACCGCTGCTCTATCCACCTGAGCTATAGGGGCGGAATTTGTATGAATTTTGTGGGAAAATATATAAGCTTCTTTATTATATTGCAAGCGCTTGGGACACAGGGCGTCCATCAGGGAGATAGTCCTTTCAAGCATATTGGAATACGCCAGACCAATGAACCTTATTCGGTCTCGAGTCCGATCCGGCACCTTTCATCACCTTTGACAGCCCCGCCAATATGATGCTACCTTCAGGAAGTTTTTCCGGATGATTTCGGTAGTCTATCCTTTGAAGGAGCGTTAACCCTGCCCGCTTTCGCCGAATTCCCGCTGGATGACATTCTGCCCCGGCTCGAGGGCCGGGACAACTGGGTGCTGCTGGAAACTGCCCTGCCGGACCGGGAAAACCGCCTGAGCTATCTCTTCCTGGAACCCCGGGAGGTGCTGCAGACCCATGACCCGCGCCGGGTATGCGAGCTGCTCGAAAGAGCGGAGCGGGCTATCGGCTGTGGTCTCTGGGTAGCCGGGGCCTTGTCCTATGAGGCCGGGTATGCGCTCGAGCCGGCCCTGGAAGACCTGGCCCGCCCCTCCAAGTTTTCGCCGCTGGTCTGGCTGGGGCTGTACGAGCGGCCTTACGTATTCGATCATAGGCTTGACCGCTGGAGCGCTGATCTTCCCAAGCGAGCGGTAAAAACAACGGAGGATTATTCCTGGCGAGTGGACCATCCGAGCCTGGAGAGATCCCGGGAGGAATTCAGCCGGGATATTCTTCAAATCAAGGAGCTGATACGCAGGGGCGAGACATACCAGGTGAACTACACCACACGCCGGCGCTTCGAATTTTCCGGCTCTCCGCTGGGCCTTTACCGCGCCCTGCGGGCCAGGCAGAGAGTGCCCTATGCTGGCCTTCTGCGCTGCGGAGACTGGTGGGTGCTCTCGCTTTCGCCCGAGCTGTTTTTCCGTCTCGAGCCCTCTGGAAAATTGGTCACCCGGCCGATGAAAGGCACCGCCGCCCGGGGCCGGAGCGCGGCGGAGGATGCGCGGCTAAAGAATAAGTTGCGGCGGGATGAAAAGAACCGGGCGGAGAACCTGATGATTGTCGACCTGCTGCGCAACGACCTGGGTAAGCTCTGCCGGACCGGCACGGTGAGCGTGCCGCGGCTTTTCAGCGTGGAGCGCTACGAAACTCTCTTCCAGATGACCTCGACTGTGGAGGGTCGGGTGCCGCCTGCGCGCTCCGGCCTGACCGGTCTGCTGACCGCCCTGTTTCCCAGCGGCTCGGTGACCGGCGCGCCGAAAATCCGGACCATGCGCTTGATCGCCGGGCTGGAGGCCTCGCCGCGCGGGATTTACACCGGCGCTCTCGGTTTTGCCGCGCCGGATGGTGGAGCGGTGTTCAACGTGGCGATCCGCACCCTGGAGATCGACGGGAACCGGGGCGTGCTGGGAGTGGGCGGCGGTATCGTGGCCGACAGCCAGCCGGCAGCCGAATATGAGGAATGCCGTCTTAAGGGACTGTTTCTTTCAGGTTTAAGTAACGGCCCGGCGGATAAAGAATTCGAGTTGGTGGAAACTCTGCTCAGGCGGGAGGGTACTTTCCCGCTGCTTGAGTACCACCTAGACCGGATGGGCGGCTCCGCCCGCTATTTCGGGATACCTTTCGACAGGCGGAGGGCCAGGAGATTCATCCTGGCGGAGGCCGGGAAATTTCCCGGGTCCGGTCCCCAACGGGTCAGGCTGCTTCTTGACCGCCGGGGAAGCCTTCGCGCCGAGTGCGCCGGATTCGAGCCGCTCGCCGGAAAAGCGCGGATTGCTTTTTACGGCGAAAGCACCGATCAGGCGGACCGCTTTTATTACCATAAAACTACCTTCAGGCCGCTTTATTCCAAGGCTTTTGCGGAGGCCCGGGCCAGGGGCCTTTTCGATTATATATTCACTAACCGCCGGGGTGAGGTGACCGAAGGGACGATCTGTAATGTCTATGCGCAGTTCGGCGATATACTGTACACTCCGCCAGTGCGCTCGGGCCTGCTGGCCGGGGTTTACCGAAAATACCTCAGGAACGTGGGAAAACCGTTTGTCCGCGAAAAAAATCTGCGGAGAGAGGACCTCGAGAAGGCGGACAGTCTCTGGGTCAGTAATGCGCTCCAGGGCCTGCTCGAAGCCGAACTGGTTGAGGAAGAGCCATGAATGGGTTAGATTGATTGTGCCGCCGCCGGCGGCGGCACAGGAAAGAATTACGGAAATCATGCGAGAAAGAGCATTACTCTCATAATTTCAGCGGAGGTTCAAGGAACATGAACAAGCTGCGCTGTCTGCTCCCGGTCCTGCTGCTGGCCGCCCTCCCGGCGGCCCGGCCCGTCCGAGCCTGGAATGAGTACTACACGGAACTTCAGCAGTATTTCGAGCAAAGCACTATCGCCAGGCACGACAGTCTGTTCAAGGGAATCGGGAGCGTGGCGCAGTGGGAGAAGGAGCGGGCGAGGATAAAAGGGAATCTGCTGAAAATGCTGGGCCTGGACCGGACCTGGCCTGCTGAGCCTCCCGCGGCGCAGGTCACCAACCGGATCGAGCGGCCGGATTACGTGCTGGAGTGCCTGGTGCTGGAGACCGCACCGCAGATCTACTCCACCGCCAATTTTTACATTCCCAAGGGCCAGGGGTCTTTCCCGCTGGTCATTTACCAATGCGGCCACAGCCCGCGGGGGATTTACGGCAACAAGGAGGCTTTCAAACATCACGGGGCCTGGTTCGCGAGCCGGGGGATCGCCGTGCTGATCCTGGACTCGATCGAGCTGGGAGAGCTCAAGGTGACCCACCACGGCCTCTACAGCAATTACTGGTACGACCTGCTGAGCCGGGGCTACTCTCCGCTGGCGGCCGAACTGTACAATGCCCGAAGGGCGATCGACTACCTAGTCACGCGGCCGGAGGTTGACCCGGAGCGGATCGGGGCGACCGGTATCTCCGGCGGCGGAGTGACCACCTTTTTCCTGGCCCAGATCGATGACCGGATCAAGGCCGCGGCCCCGGTTTCCGGCGAGTGCTCCTCGGTGGGGCAGGTCCAGGGAAGGCTGGCGGTCGAGCACTGCGACTGCATGTACCCGGTAAACTCTTACGGGCTGCTTTTCTCAGAGATGGGCGCGCTGGTCGCTCCCAGGCCGTTCCTGCTCTGCAACGCCCTTGCGGATGGGCTTTTCCCCATGCCCTATTTCAAGCAAATGGTGGACAAAATGAGCGTGATCTACAGTCTCTACGGAGCCGGGGACAAGCTGCGCACGGCCACCGTGCCGGGCGGCCACGCGGACAGCGAGGCGATCCGTCTCCCGGTCTACGCATTTTTCCTGAAAGAGTTCCTGGGCCGGGAAGAGGCGGTCACCGGGCAGGGGCCGGTGGATACCCTGAAAGCCGGGGACCTGCTCTGTTACCGCAGCGGATTTCCCCTGGATGAGCGGCTGACCCGGATCCAGCACGATTTCATGCCCGAGGCGGTCTGCAACCCGCAGCCGCTCGATCCGGTGGACCGCCGGGCCAGGCGATCCGAGCTGGCCGCGGCGCTGAAAGAGCGGGTGTTCCCCGGCATGGCCGAACCGGTGGCCGCCCCATCGGCGCAGGGAGGCCGGGAGTGGACGCTCTGGCAGCGGCGGCTGAAAGAGGTGAGCCTGTCCTCGTTCGGGGAGATGAAAATCAAGGGAATTTTCAGCGTGCCGGAAAAGAGCGAAACCGGGGAAAGGCTGCCCGCGGTTCTGATGATCAAGGATGCCGGCCTGGGAAATGTCTGGTGGATGGACATCGACCGCCAGGAGAGCTATGACTGGGGCGGCAGGGCCGCGCTGGTGATCGAGCTGCTGGATGACTGCACGCGGGCGATCGATGACAGCCTGCGGCATCAGATGAAACGGGAGGCAATGATAATCGGGCGGAGCTTCGATGAGATGCGGCTGCAGGAGATCCGCCTCGCCCTGGCGTTCCTGCGCGCTCAGCCGGAGGTGGACCCGGATAAGATTACCCTGGTCGGGCGGAGCGCGATCGGAGTCAATGCGCTCTATGCCGGGCTGTTCGATGAGCGGGTGGAGCGGGTGGTGCTCGAATCGCCGAGCGGCTCGCACACCGAGGGCCCGTATTACCTGGGGGTGCTGACAGTGACCGATATACCGGAGGTGGCCTGGCTGATGTCCGACCGGCTGCGGATATTCGGGGATGTGCCGGTGGGAGTGGCCGAGGCCCTGCGCCAAGGCGCACCGTCGGAGAAAGTTATCTGCAAAAATTTGGCGGATGGCCTGAGGTAAGAGACGGGAGACAGTCAGCGGATTTTTCCAGACAGCAGCCCTAGAGAGACTGATTGCATGAAAATGGGCACCCAGATTTTATCTGGGTGCCCATACGAAAAATAAAGATGTAAAATTATTGTACTTAAGGCAGCTCGGCAGTGCTGCGCAATGAAGTTTATCTCTTGAAATTCGCCGGTTTAAGGACGCTTACGCCCTCCTCGGTGGCGATCCACACGCTGCCATCCCGATCCACCGCCAAGCTGCTGCAAACCCGGAACGCGAGCCCATCCTTCTCGGTGTAGCTGAACCATTTCTTCCCGTCGAACATGCTGACACCCTCGCGGAAAGTGGCGAACCATTTATTGTTCAGGGAATCGACCGCGATACCCCAGACCCGGTTGTCGATCAGGCCGTCCTCGGTGGTATAGGTGGTCCAGTTTTTCCCATCGAACATGCTGACTCCGCCGAAGCGTGTCCCGACCCAGAGGTTGCCCTGGCGGTCCGGGACAATGATCCGCGCTTCATCGACTTTCAGGCCGTTGTCCTTATTGTAGGCCACGGTCTTGCCTTTGCCGTATTTCACCACTCCGGCGGCTTTTGTGGCGTGCCAGAAATTGCCCTGGGGATCTATGTAGATCCAGAAAATGTAATTGTCCAGCAGGCCGTTAGCCGTGGTATAGCTGGTCCATGTGGAACCGTCAAACTTGCTCAGGCCCTCATGGGTGGCGATCCAGTATGTGCCGGGGGGATTCTCGGCGACATGGAAAGTGTTATTGTCTATCAGACCGTCATCCACAGTAAACGTTTTCCACTGCTTCCCATCGAAGCGGCTCAGGCCGTAGCCGGTGGCGAACCAGAGATTGCCTTTCGAGTCCTGGGTAATGCTGCGGACCGGAGATCCGGCGAACCCGCTGCCATCTCCGGGCGTGTAGCTGGTCCATTTCTTCCCGTCGAACATGCTTGCCCCATTGTCTTTGCAGCCAAACCATTTATTGCCTTGGTTATCGATGAAAATACTCTTGACGGAATTGGCGATCAGGCCATCGGCGGTGGTATAGGTCTGGAATAGGCCTTTGGCGAATGCGGCCGGGCAGAGCAACAGAAGCAGAATGGCCGCGCGCAAAAACAGGCTGAGTATCATCAATGCCTCCAAAAGTGATCCCGGGGAAAAATTATCCAGTCAGAAAGAAAAGCGTGAGTCAGGGGATGGCGGTCAGCGCTGGAAAAGTGCTCCGGCCTCCCGATACGGCAGAGTCGCCTTTAAATACCGGGAAAGGTTAATATAATCCGTACCGGTCTGTCAATAGCGCGGGAATGAAGGATAACGGGAATTGGCAATAAACAGCAGGAAGAGTCACAGGAGGGCTATTTCAACAGGACCATTTTACGGGTAGCGCTAAATTCCGGGGCCTGCAGGCGGTAGAAATAGACTCCGCTGGGGACGGGCCGGCTAAAGTCATCCAGGCCATCCCAGAATATAGTGTATTGGCCGGGCTCCCGGACTGTCTCGACCAGGGTGCGGACCTGCGCGCCGCGCAGGTCGAAAACTTTCAGGCTCGTGCGAACCGGCTTTCCCTCAGGAACGCTGTAACGAATGGTGGTCGAGGGGTTGAAAGGGTTGGGGACATTGCCTTCCAGGCTGAACGCCGCGGGCAGGGAGGGAGTTTCGCCGAGAGCGTGAAGGGCGGCGGCGAATTCGGCTATTTCGCCGGAAGCCAGCTCGAGCCGGTGCAGCAGGCCGGTCACATAGGCCACATCTTCCGTATTTAATTTTCGGACCGGAGGGACAGCTCCGGCCGGAGACGCGGAGAGCGGAGGGCAGTTCCCGTATCTGAGGTCTTTCAGGAGCCAGATCACATCCGCAAGCGAGCCTTTCCCGTCACCATCGTAATCTGCCAGCACCACATCCGGCCGGTCGCGCAGGAGCAGGATCAGGGAGATCGCATCGCTGATATTCAGCCGCCGGTCGCCGTTGATATCGCAGGTTGGTATGGGCGGCTGCTTGATATTCTCCGGTTTCAGGGTGCTGATTCCATTATCAGTGGCAAACCAGAGCGTCCCATCGCGGTCCACGGCGACATCATTTACCACATTCAGGGCCAAACCATCGTCCTTCTCGGTATAGGAAATCCAACGGCGCCCATCGAACATGCTCACTCCGCCGCCGAAAGTAGCGAACCATTTGTTGCCGGCGGAGTCGATGGCAATGCCCCAGACATTGTTGCTGACCAGGCCGTCGGCGGTGGTATAGGTGGTCCAGTTCTGGCCATCGAACTTTGAGACTCCCTGGAGACGGGTCCCGACCCAGATGTTGCCCTCCAGGTCCTGGCAGATCACCCGCACTTCTATCTTATCCACCCCCTTGATCCAAGAGATCGTCTGCCACGTCGTCCCGTCATAGCGCGAGATCCCTTTTGTTTTCAGCCCGAACCAGAGAACGCTATCCCGGTCGGCCAGGATGTAATTAACCCAGTTTTCTCCAAGGCCGTTGAACTGGGTAAAGGTGGTCCAGATGCGTCCGTCATACCGGTTCACCCCGTTATCTGTCGCGACCCAGTAGATTCCGTCCTTGTCCTGAGCGACATGGTAGGTATTGTCGCTGGCCAAGCCGGTGGCGAAGGTGTAGTTAGTCCAGAGCGTGCCGGACAGCCGGCTCACTCCCTGATTGCCGGCGAACCAGACATCGCCGTTGGAATCGACAGTGATATGTTTGACCGCATCGCTGTTGATATCGCCTTTGAACTGGTAGAAAAAGGTCCACGTGGTATCGAACTTCATCGCGCCCTGATCCTTGCCGCCGAACCACTTGGCGCCTTCCGCATCGATCACCACGCACTTTACCAGTTCGGTGATCAAGCCAGCGTTTGAGCGGTCGTAATTGGTGAATAAGTTTTCAGCGCGGGCCAGGGAGCAGCCGAACAGCAGCGGAACCAGCAGTCTGACTATTAAAGACATTCTCAAATTGACCTCCAAATCCTTGATTAAGGATACATATAATACGGAGGAAAGATCAAGAAGGTCCCTTTTATTTTAAAGCAGGAGTCAGGAGACAGGAGACAGGAGTCAGAAGACAGGAGTCAGGAGACTGAAGTCAGAAGACAGGAGTCAGAAGTCAGAAGACAGGAGTCAGGAGTCAGGAGGCAGGAGTCAGAAGTCAGAAGAATGATAGAGGAAAAACAGGTTAAATTCTGACTTCTGACTCCTGAATTCTTGAGGACAGCCGCACGAATTATAAGGGCGATTTTCCCAGATGCTGCCCGCAATTGTATCGGCCGCTGAGAGAATTACTTGAGCGGGCCGATATACTCCGTGCTGATCACCACGTCATCAAACCAGCAGGTGTTGTCCTGATTGGCATGATGAATATAGACATCGAGAGTGAGAGAGTTGAGCTTGAGCACCTCGGAGTCCCGCCAGCGGATACCGGTCTGGCGGTAGATTTCCTTCCCATCGATCCAGAACGCCTGCTCGCCGTCGTGATGGCCCGGCTCATTGAGCTTGACCAGGACCTCGAAGCAATACCACCTGCCGCGCTCGACCAGGCATGGGGGCTCCGGCTCGAAGCGGTTCCCGTAATAATGCAGGCTGTCGCCGGAGATTTTCATCTCAGGGAAATAAGAATAGAATCCCATCCCGCCGGGCAGTGGCCTTCTGCCCCAGTTATTGGCCGGTTCGAGGTTGGTGACAGCGAAGTTGGTGCCGTCCGGCCGGATCCCGGCCTTGCCGAAAGCCGACCACTGGTCATCGATCCGGCTGGCCGAGAGAACACACCAGTGCATAAGATTGCCCTGGTTGAAATCCGGGGCAAACATCGCGTACCAGCGGAAATAGCAGTTATCCTTTCCGGGCAGAAAGAAGAACCTGAGGTTGCTGCCCGAGGCATGGTCATTGTTGGAGATCGAGGTGAGCCGGAAGGATTGCTTCCCGGAATGGACATAGCGCCCACGGGTCTCGAAGCCGCCCCGAGTGGAGTCTTTGGCATTGGTTTCCCACTTCGGAGAGAGGCGCGTGCCCTCGAAATCATCGCTGAATATTTCCCCGGCGGCGGCCTGGCCGGTAAGCAGGGAACAGGCGTAAAGGACGGTCAGGTTGGTGAGGTGCTTGAACATCGGATTAATCTCCGGAATGAATCAGGGTTTGCCCCGGGCTGAGGAATCCGCGGGAAAAGCGGCCAGCGGTCCGATATAATCGGTCGAAATCTCGACATCATCGAACCAGCAAGTGTTGTCGTGACGGGACTGGTGGACATAGACATCCAGCATCATCGAGTTGAGCTTCAAGTCTTCGGTATCGCGCCAGCGGATGCCGGTCTGGTGGTAAACAGGCTCGCCGTTCACCCAGAAGGCCTGCTCGCCATCGTGTTTCCCTGGCTCGTTGAGCTTGACCATTACCTCATAGCAGTACCATTTGCCACGCTCGACAATGAAATCCTGCTCCGGGGCGAACATGTTGCCCCAGTAGTGGCCATCCTTGTCGATTTTCATTTCCGGGAAATAGGAGTAGAACCCGAGCCGTCCGGGAGCCGGGTACTTGCCCCAGCCGCGCCAGGTGTCGAGGAAGGTCCAGAAGAAGTCGCTGCCGGTGGGCTTGCGGCCGGCGGTGCTGTCGTAGCAGGACCACTTGTCATCCACGCGGCTGCCGCCGAAAATGACCCAGTGCATGAGATTGCCCTGGTCGAAATCATTGGCGAACATGGCGTACCAGCGGAAATAAAGCTTGTCGTATCCGGGCATGAAGAAGCGGCGGATATTGGAGCCGTTCTCCTGCCCCTCCCGGGCCAGCGAGGTCAGGCGGAAGGATTTTTTACCGGAGTGGACATACTCCGGACGGGTCTCCCAGCCGCTGGTCACCGAGTCGCCGAACTCCCAGTAGAGCACCCAGTCGCCGGTGAGTTTTCCGGACTCGAAATCCTCTTTCAGGATGACCTCGGAGCGGGCGGAGCTCCCGAGCATGAGCAGGGCGGAAACGGAAAGAACAACTCCCGCCAGAGACAAATATCGGGGGATTCTGGAATAGATATACAAGCTATTTCTCAAGGCGGAATAGGGAGCTGAATTGTATTACAGGAAAGGCCTCTTATTTTCCGTGCGATGTCCAGTTCGAAACTTGCTGTCTTGCCACCTATTGCTTTTTTCTGCTTTTGTTTCGGCAAAAGCAGCAAAACCAGTGGGAGCCGCGAGCTCGCATGAACCTTACCACTATTTCATCCTGCGGTGTCTCCGGTAAAACTACTCCGCTCCGGCGTTGCGGGGCACGCTCTGACAAGCGAATAGCGCTCCGCACCACAGAGCTTCTGAAAGCTGCGGTGTCCACGCGGCTTTTACACGCTGCCCATGTGCCGGCTCAGACAGGCGCGGCCCCCGGAAAAACCCGTCCTCTTGAATTTTGCAATAATTATGGCTCCGGATTGTGCTCTAAGTAAAAAAAGTTGACCGGACTTAGTTGGCTAAATCTTCTTTTCAAAGGTTAACAGCCTCACACCTTGGGGGAAAAAGCCTGATCAACCTGCCAGCAGAATCAGGCCAGCAGCCGGTTTGCCTCGCCGAGCATAGCGGTGAGCGGCAGCCCGCGCGTACAGACTTTCTCGCAGAGGCCGCAGCGGTCGCAGTTTTCCGCGCCGCAGCCGGGGGCAAGCGCCGCATACCTGGAGCGTGCGTAATCGTTCAGGCCGTAATCCCGCTGGTACATGCGGTAGCGCACGATCCGGCGAATTTCGACCCCCTGCGGACAGATGCCGGTGCATTTGCCGCACATGCTGCAGTAGTTGCCATCCTGCATGGCCCAGTAATGCTCCTCAAGGCGGGGACTGATATACCCCAGCTTGGTTTCCAGGACCCCGTGGTAAAAATCGACCGACTGGAAGCTGCCCATCGAGGCGAGCACGGTATGGGCGTGTTCGCGGGCGAGCATGGAGGTGCAGCGGGAGGTGGCCAGGGCGGCCTCCTCGGGCATGGAGCCATCGGAGCCGCGCTTGGGCAGTCCTTTCATGGCCATGATCCCGATGCCGGCCTCCACGGCCTTTCCGGCGGCCTCGAGGAACTGCGGATCACCGGCATTCGAGTAGCCCAGCAGGACCACATCGTAATAGCCCAGCTCGCGGGCCCGGTCAAGGACAGCGGCCATATTGTTGTGGCAGGAAAAGCCCATGAAGCCGCATTTGCCGGCTTTTTTCGCCTTCTCGAAACTGGCTTTCACTGTTGGAAAATTTATCGAGCTCAGGTCGTGCATTGGGGGGACCAGGATGTCCACATAATCGGTATTGAGCTGCTTCAGGGCTGCATCCAGGTTTTCCGGACGCTCCTTGAGCGCCAGGACCACTTTCTTGCGGTGGGTTTTCATGGCCTTGCCGAATGCCTCGATACTCCGGCCATTGGTGTAGCCCGGCGCGGTATGAATAAAATTTATCCCCTGGTCGATGGCCCGGAGCAGGACCGGCGGCTCGGTAATCAGGATTCCGCCGAAAGAGATTCTGGTCACCTTGAGGCCGGTGCGGCCGAGCACCACCGCGGGCAGGCCGTTGACAGTCAGCTCCTTTTCGGCCAGGGCGGAAGAAAACCCCGCGCCGAGCATTGTGGCGCCGACAGCCGCGGCCGCGCTCTTTTTGAAAAAATCCCTGCGGCTTAAAGAACTCTCAGGCGGTATAGAAGTCTGACTATTCCCTGTTCCGTAGCGCATGCATTCCTCCTGCGGATTGGGGCTGATTCTGCCTGGCCGGTGCGGGCGGTCCGGGCGGATGATATGCTGTAAAATGTTGAACGCGGAAGAATATCAAAACGATACATTAT
Source organism: Candidatus Glassbacteria bacterium RIFCSPLOWO2_12_FULL_58_11 (assembly GCA_001780825.1). Taxonomy (GTDB): domain Bacteria; phylum Gemmatimonadota; class Glassbacteria; order GWA2-58-10; family GWA2-58-10; genus GWA2-58-10. Next base: position 14,241 of record MFIX01000164.1, read on the forward strand.
TTGCAAATAGAAATGTGAATAAGCCGGATGATAAACAATATCTTCCGTGAGGGCGACGCATGCGTCGCCCCTACCATTGAATATCCTGTTTGAAAATCCTCACAAAAGAAATAGGCCGCTCTAGGCCAGACGGGCATGCGCCTCGCTTAACATCCCGCGCAGCGGGAGATGGCGCGAACAGACATTTTCACACAGTCCGCAATTGTCGCAGGCCCCGGCGCGGCAGTTTTCCGCCAGTCCGGCGTACTCGGTTCTGGCATAGGCGGTCATCCGGTAATCCCGGTCGTACATGCGGAAACGGACGATGTCTTTGACCGCCACGCCGTTGGGGCAGATCCCGCGGCAATTATCGCACATGGCGCAGTAGCTTCCATCGAGTCCGGCCCGGTAGCTCTCTTCGAGATTTGGGGCATGGAAGCTGAGACGGGTTTCCAGGATTTCCCGGTACATGTCCACAGCCTGGAAGCTGCCCATTGAGGCCAGGATAGTGTGGGCGTGCAGACGGTTGACCATCGAGCCGCAGAGAGTCGCATAGAGCGCCCGCTCCTCGGCGGTCGGGTTGCCCGCGGCGCGCTTGGGCAGCCCTTTCATGGCCAGGATGCCGATGCCGGCTTTCCGGGCTCTGTCCAGGGAATCTATGAACGCCGGGTTGCCCGTGTCCGCGTAACTCATCAGGATCAGGCCGTAGAAGCCGAGCTCGACCATCTTGTCGATAAGCTCCGGGCTCTGCGTGTGGCAGGCAAAACCCATGTGGCCGCATTTTCCGGCCTGGCGGGCTTTCTCGAACTCCTCCCGCAGCCCGGGCCGGCTGATCTCCTCGATACTGTCCATGGGCGGGATGATAAAATCGGTATAATCGGTGTTGAGCGTTTTCAGGGCGCTGTCCAGGTCCTTGCCGGGCATGACCTTGGTCGCCAGCACCGTCTCCTGACGGCGGGTCTTGAGGACCTTGCCGAAAGCCTCGATGCTGCGGCCGTTCATGTATCCGGGCGCGGTGTGCACGAGGTTGATCCCCCGGTCCAGGACATGCGATAGAACCGCCGGCTCGGTCATCAGAATCCCGCCGAAAGATATGCGGGTCACTTTAAGTCCCGAGCGGCCGAACACGACCGCGGGCAGCCCGTTGACTGTCAATTCCGCGGCAGTTTCCGCGGCCCGGAGGCTGGAGCCGAGAGCCGCGGCTCCGAGCGCGGCGGCCGCGCTACCCTTGAAGAAATCCCGGCGGGTGATCGAGTGATTTAAATTGCCCGACGCAGATTTTTTTTCACCGTTGGCGCTCATCGTTGTCTCTCCTTAAGTACAGGCTTCGCTCGACTCGGGGGTATTCGCGGACGGAGATTCGCGTCCGGGGACAGTAGCTCAATCGCTGAGATTGCAGGTAGTTTACGGAATTGAACGGAGTGCGCCGTGCAGAATCAAGAGATTTGCACCGGGCGGGTTTTCAGGGATAATTATAACTCTAAGTGGGGAAGAATGCCACAGTTTTATCAAATCAGCGTTAATGATATATCCATTTTAACTGACTGTGATGCCCGTGACTGTCAACCAAACCAAAAATCGTTTTTCTGCTTTTGTTTCGGCAAAAGCAGCAAAACCAGTGGGGGCCGCGAACTCGCATCAGCCTTGCCGCTATTATATCCCGCGATTTCTCCGCAAAATCTGCTCCGCTCCCGCGTTGCGGGGCACGCTCTGACGAGCGAATTGCGCTCCGCACCACGGAGCTCCTGAAGGCTTCGGTGTCCACGCGGCTATTACACGCTGCCTCAGTGCTGGCTCAGACAGGCGCGGCCCCCGTGCAAAACCCGCTCCCGGAATATATTCAATTAATCAGTCTGGCCGGGTCTCCAGATAATGCACTGATTTTTTTTGGACCCCTTGTCCAGTTTATGGGGTTCACTCCACCTCTCCCTTTGAAAAAAGGGGAATGAGCGGGATTTAATCAACTCATTTGATTCAGATTACCTGCAGACAGGATATCAGCGGGTGGAGAAACCATAAACCACCGCGGCCAGGGTGCGGCCCACGGCCTCGAGGGTGGCCGGGCTGCACTTGTCGGGAGTGTCCTGCGTGGTGTGCCAGTAGGGCAGGCCCATCTGGATAATGTCTATGCAGCGGATGCCGCTTTTGATAAGCGGGATGTGGTCATCGATCACCCAGGCGCCGGCCTGGCGGGGGAAATAGCGGCCATAGCCGAGTCCGGCTGCGGTATCCCAGACCAGGTTGCACTGGTCGGGAAAGGAGGCCCAGGAATTGCCCTCCAGCGGGAATGCGGCGTTTGTGCCGCCGACCATATCGAGCAGAATCCCCAGGCGCGGATTATAGCCTTTATGAACCTCGGCGAAATACCGCGAGCCGAGAAGCACATCATTCATGGTCTGGAAATCCCCATAATCCTCCCCATCGAACAGCGCGATATCTACCCCGGCCGAGGGGCGGCTGCGGCCGAACACCCGGGCGAGCTCCAGCAGGACCGCCACCCCGCTGCCGCCGTCATTTGCTCCCTGTATCGGAATGTTCCTCAGAGCGGGGTCCGGGTCGTGCTCGGCCACCGGCCGGCTGTCCCAGTGGGCGCAAAGCAGGATGCGTGCATTCGCGGCGGGGTTGAACGACGCGCAGATATTGGCCAGGCGCAGCGTGTCCCCTGATACAGTTGGATGCTCCCAGCGCTCGGCCCAGACAGAATCCGCGGAGGCGGAGAATTCCTTGAGCAGGTAGTTTTCGCAGGCGGTATGGCCGGGCTGGCCGGGGACGCGCGGCCCGAAAGCGACCTGGTCCTCGATCCGATTGAATGCCAGGCCGCCATCAAACGCCAGGTGGCGCTTGTCGCCGGAGCCTGCCCCGCAGCCGAATAGCAGGCAGGCCAGCAGGGAACATGTGATCGCGAAGCGGTTCAATTCTTTCGCTCCACCACCGTGGGCCTGAGAAATTTCTTATCGTTGCGGTTCGGATAATCCGAGTTCTGATGCAGGCCCCGGCTCTCCTTGCGCAGCAGGGCGCAGCGGATAATCAACTCCGCCACCTGGGCGATGTTGCGCAGCTCGACCAGCTCCGGGTTGAGCGGTGAGCTGAGGTAGCTGGCTTCGATTTCTTCCGAAAAAGCCTTGATCCATTTCCGGGCCTCGGCCAGGCGCTTGTTGCTGCGCATGATTCCGACATAGTCCCACATGGTCAGGCGGATCATCTCGCGGGTGTGGCTGATAAAGACCCCGTCATAATCGGTGCTGCAGACCTTTCCATACTGGTACTGCCGGGGATCAATCTCATCGTGCGAGAGCTTTTCCAGCAGCTCTACAGCGGTTTTTAAAGCGCTGTTGGCGAAAACCACCGCCTCGAGCAGGCTGTTGCTGGCCAGACGGTTCGCCCCGTGCACCCCGGTGCAGGTGACCTCGCCGGCGGCCAGCAGGGCCTCGATGTTGGTCCGGCCCTCGATATCGGTAATCACGCCGCCGCAGACATAATGGGCCGAGGGCACGACCGGGATCGGCTCACTTGTAATATCCAGACCGCGGGCCAGGCATTCGGCGGTAATATTGGGGAAGCGCTCGCGGATCTTCTCCGCCCCGATCGGCGAACAGTCGAGCCAGACATGCTTGTCGCCGGAGGTTTTCATCTCGTGGTCGATGGCCCGGGCGACTATGTCGCGGGGGGCCAGGCAGCCCATGGTATGGTAACGCTCCATAAAAGTCTCGCCGTTTATCCGGCGCAAGATGGCGCCCTCGCCGCGCACCGCCTCGCTGATCAGGAAGGCCCGCTCCTCATTCCGGTACAGGGCGGTCGGATGGAACTGGATAAACTCCATGTTGGCGACCCGGGCCCCGGCCCGGTAGGCCATGGCGATACCATCCCCGGTGGCGATTGCCGGGTTGGTGGTGTGGAGGTAGACCTGGCCGCAGCCGCCGGAGGCCAAGAGGGTGACCCTTGAGATATAGGCTTTGATCCCCCCGGCCTGGCGGTCGATGGCAAAGGCGCCGACACAGCGAGTCTGCCCGGAGCCGGCGGGCTTAGTGATCAGATCGATCGCAATGTGGTTTTCGAAGACCATGACATTCGGCTTTTTTTTCAGCTCCTCCAGCAGGGCGCGCTCGACCTCGCGGCCGGTCAGGTCATCCGCCCGCACGATCCTTCTGCGCGAGTGCCCGCCCTCGCGGCCCAGCGAGAAGCGCTCGGGATGCTCCTTGTCCCGCGTGAAGCGCACGCCCCAGTTATGGAGCTCTTTCACGCCCTGCGGCCCATCCTTGACCAGGACCTCCACGGCCTTCAAATCGCAGAGGCCCCCGCCGCACTCCAGGGTGTCATTTATATGCAGCTCGAAACTGTCGTTTTCATCCTGGACCGCTGCGATCCCGCCCTGGGCGTAATTAGTATTGCTCTCATAGTTCTCTTTCTTGGTGATCACGATTACATCGCCGAACGCGCAGGCTTTCAGGGCAAAGGACAAACCGGCGATGCCGCTGCCGATCACCAGGAAGTCGGTCTGGAAGATATTGGTTTTGCCGGGGTTGTATTTTCTGTCGCGCCGGGTTTCTCCGGCGGGTTTTCGGGGCACAGCCATGTCAAACTTCCTTTCACGGCGGGTAAAGTGCTGAATACCGGTCAGCTCCGGACGGCTCGGGAAGACCGGCAGTTTACTGTTCCAGACCGGCTCGCCGAGGTTTAGTACTTATAGGTAATATATACCTTCATCCTAACAAAATGTTTTCCTTGTGTGACCTGAATCTCAGGTCAGATCGATCAAGTTGTTCCCAAATATTAAAAATTGTATTGAAATATCTACTATCAGGTTAGTTAATCGCAGGAGCCGTAGGGGCGGGTTTCAAACCCGCCCCTACAATTGCTTTAATTTTCTAATGTTACGTCGTCTTGTTAAATATTATATGCCATAACCAGCAAATGACAAATGGTAAAGCAACTTACGAGATGCTATACCAAAAGCTCCTCCAGCAAGGCGTCCAGCGCGGCGGAGTCCTCGGCTTCCAGCTCGAGGCAGAGAACCAGGCAGCCGGGGCCGATCAGTTCCAGGTCCAACTTGACCGCATCTTTTTCTGTCGTGACCGGCAGGGCGCCCGCACCGCGCGCTCTCTCGAAAAGCTCCCGCTGTTCGCGTGCGCTGTAGCGGGCATGGTCGGCGAAAGCGAGCACGGTCAGCGGGAAAGCCCCGAGCGCGGCGAGAGTCTGCCGGAAACCCTCCGGGTCGGCGATGCCGCAGAATCCGAAGACCGGCCGGCCCTCCAGCAGCGCGGCAGGCGTACCTTCCCGCCTCCCGTCGTGCCATTCAGCCAGCGGCACGAGCTTTCCGGGAGAGCGCCGAAAATAGAGGACCGGCTTGCCGGACCGGCTGATAAAACGCGGCAGCGGCAAATCTGATTCAGTTTGCCGGATGATCGCCAGGGCCCGGGCTCTTTTGAGCGCCGGGCGCGGCTCTCTCAGACAGCCGGCCGGCAGCGTATGTCCATTGGCGCGCAACAAGCTTTCGCTGAAACTCAGCAGGTCCAGGGTGCGTCCCAGCCTGCGGTGGCCGAACCCATCATCCAGCAGCAGCGCTTTAGCGCCCAGCTCTGCGACCGCGGCCCGGGTTCCTTTTACCCGGTCGCCGCAGACCACCATCCCGGTTTTCTCCAGACTGTGCAGAATGAGCGCGGCTTCATCGCCGGCCATCCGGGCCAGCTCCCGGAGCGGGCGGTTTTTCAGCTCCCCTGGCCCTAGAACCAGCGGCTCGGACTCCCTGCCGGACGAGCCGCCATAGCCCCGGGTAAGCACGGCCACCGGGGATATTTTTTTTTCCAATGCGCGGGTGAGCAGAATGGTCAGCGGAGTCTTGCCCGCACCGCCCAGGTAGAGGATGCCCACGCAGAGCGCGGGCACGGATGGCGGCTGGGCTTTCAGCCGGCCGGAATCATAAAGCTTTTCCCTGATAAACCAGAGCAGGCGATAGGCCAGCTCG
>MFIX01000164.1:20298-20416 GCA_001780825.1 Candidatus Glassbacteria bacterium RIFCSPLOWO2_12_FULL_58_11
AGGCTGTCGGTGAATGCGGTCAGGCGGTTAAGCTGACGCTCGGCCTCCAGGCACCAGCGTTCGATTTCCTTCTCGGAAGGGTTCTCCGGGATTTTGAGCGGCGAGCCATAGCCGACCA
>MFIX01000165.1 GCA_001780825.1 Candidatus Glassbacteria bacterium RIFCSPLOWO2_12_FULL_58_11
ACCTCACCGCTCAAAAAAAATATCCGGGACCTGTCGCTGGTCCTTTCCGGCTCCTCGAAAAAAACCTCGACCTTTCCGGATATCACCGGGTATACCGGGTGTACTGCATCTCTTGATAATACGGTAGCCAGAATACAGCGCCTGGGCGTGGATATCGCCACGGTCCCCGAGACCCTGGAACCGAACACCGAGTACAGGATCGAGGTGGAGAGGACCGGCGGCCGGCTCGTCCGGAAACTGAAAAACCTGCGGACCGGGGAGCCGGCGCCACCGCTCAAGGTTATCGACCCGAACGCGGTTTATGACCTGAACGACCATTTCGGTTTCACCACCTATTCCGGCGATTTCGAGACCTATGATATCGAGGTGCTCTCGAGACAGTCGATGTTTTCGATCGACCAGTTCCGGCTGCCGTTTGAGGTCGCGGCGGGAATCCGGGTCGACAAGCTGGAGGGAAAAATTTTCAAGCTGCGGATCGGCAAGGATGTCAGGATCGAAAAATCATTTAACCGCCTGATGTTCGAGGACATTACCGACCGCAAAAGGATGGAGAACGAGCTGAAAAAATCCCGCGAGCAACTGCGCGACCTGGCTTTTCACCTGCAGACAATTCTCGAAAAGGAAAGAAGAGATATCGCCCGGGAAATTCACGATGAGCTGGGTCAGGCGCTGACCGCTCTGCAGCTCGACATTCACAGCCTGAAAAAAAAACTGCCCGAGGACGATACGATATTGAATGGAAAGGCCGATTCGATGTTGAGTCTTATTGATATTACCAACCGGTCGGTACAGCGGATTTCGACCCACCTCAGGCCGGCGCTTCTGGATGATCTCGGTTTGACCGCGGCCATTGAGTGGCAGTTCGAGGAGTTTGAAAAAAGGACCGGTCTCCAATGCGACCTCGAGCTCTACGGCGATGATTCGGCGCTCGAGGAAGAGCTTTCGACCGCGATCTTCCGGATCTTTCAGGAGGCGTTGACCAATATCGTGCGCCATTCCGGGGCCACCCGGGTCTCGGTCCGCCTGAGGCTGGAAAATGGCGGTCTTCTCCTGGAGGTCAAGGACAACGGCCGGGGGATAACCAAGATTCAGGCCAGCGCTCCCGGGTCTTTCGGACTTATCGGGATGCAGGAGCGCCTGTATCCCTGGGGCGGCGAGGTCGAGATCAGCGGCATCCCTGACAAAGGGACTACTGTCAGGGTCAGCGTTTCACTGGATAACGGGGCGGCGCCGGATGATAAAAATAATTATCACCGATGATCATCCAATAGTCAGAAAGGGCCTCAAGGAGATCCTGGCTGAGACTAAGGATATCTTTTCCGTGGATGAGGCGGGCAACGGCTGGGAGGTGCTGGAAAAAGTCGGAAAAACCGACTACGATGTGGTCGTGCTGGACCTTTCCATGCCGGGAATGAGCGGCCTGGAAGTCCTTAAACAGTTAAAAAAGAAAAAAAGCTCCATCCCGATCCTGGTCCTCAGCCGTCACCCCGAGGAGCAATATGCGGTCCGGGTGCTGAAAGCCGGCGCGGATGGATATCTGACCAAGGAGAGCGCTCCCAATGAACTGGCCCTGGCGATACAGAAAATAGCCCGCGGCGGGAAATACATCAGCGCCTCCCTGGCCGACCAGCTCGCTTCTTATATCAAGGATGAATCGGGCAAGAAGCCGCATGAGAGACTTTCCGACCGCGAGTTCCAGGTTATGTCCATGCTCGCCTCCGGCAAAACCGTGGGCGAGATTGCCCGGGAAATGGCCTTGAGCGTGAACACCATCAGCACCTACCGGCTGAGAATCCTGGAAAAAATGAAATTGACCAATAATGCCCAGATCATGCATTATGCCTTGAACGAGAAACTGATCGACTGACCCACCCCCGGCTGGCCCGCCGTTTTCCAACAGCGCAATTCCATTTCGCCGCTCGTTTTGAGCTGAAATCCCATTCGAGGCTCCCCGGCCTGCGCCCTGATATCCCGGCAGGCCTCTCTGCCGCATAGCGCCCCGCCAGCCCGTCCAGCCCTCTTCCCCGGTTACCGTGATACTTCCTGATGTCTCGGGTCTCTTTCGGCAATTAAAACATAATTTCCTTAAAAGTCAATCTGAAAACTCCTCAATCCGGCATTGGCGGATGGGATCGGGCATGGCCGAATGTAGTACAGAATGTGATATGATTTCAGGAATATGAACTATAGAAAAATAGTATATCTACGATATTCTTTTTTGACTGGCCGTGTTAAGAATAAACAGGAGGCATATATCAGAGGCAGTTCCCGGGCCTCTCGAACGGTTATCTCCTACAGCTAAAGCAAATGTCGAGCAGCACGGCCGGCCGGGAATAAGGTCTAAATAACTGTCAACTTGCAAAAGGAAAGGTCTATCGATCATTTTTTGGTATGGGAAATCGGTAATTAAGTTTTCCGCCTCCGGCGTACTGGCCTACCGCCCGAATCTTTGTGAACGATAGAGAAACGGTTGGGCGGTATGCTGTCTAGTTTCCTCTTTCAGCCTTTTCCCCATACCGCTGATACCTTCCATAAAAATTGCTTATCGTTAACGGCCCGATACCAGGAATCCCGGCGAGCGGCGGTCACGCAAATTGATTTTTGAGCCGCAGCGGGCCGGCGCAGGTTCCTCGATTGAGCGAAATGGACAAATTTCTTCAACTTTTCGAGTAATCATGAAAGTAATCATTGCCGATGATTCGAAGATTATGCGGGAACACTTGACCGGTATGTTGTCAAATTATAAAGAGATCGAAATTATCGGCGAGGCGCAGGATTCCATTCAGGCAATCAGCACGATCCGGCGCCTGAAGCCGGATGTGGTCATTCTGGATATCCGGCTGCCGGGCCACGGCAACGGGATAGACGTGCTGCAGAGCGTAAAGCAGGAAAAACCCTCGCCGATTGTGATCATGTTTACCAACTACCCCTTCCCGCAGTACCGGAAAAAGTGCATGGAAGCCGGGGCCGAGTATTTCTTCGATAAGTCCAGCGAATCTCACGAAATGATCCGGACCCTGGAAGAATTGTTGAAGGAGTTCCAGGTATCCGGCTCCCGGCAGGCTGAACCAACCGGCGGCAGCGCCGGCCAGAACCGCTTGAAGGAATCCGGCTGATCATATGGTTACGACTGGCGGAAAGCAGCGCATTTGAACCGCGGTTGTCAGTTTTATTCCGGCCGCTGGAAGGGAATCCGGCCGGCCGCACAACTACTATAGTAACAGAGGAGGGCAGTCTCGAAAGCAGTGGCGAATAATTTCAAGGGTCACGGAAGATTGAAGTTATTCCAGACAGGACCTTATAAACAGCCAACTCGAGCAAAGGAGGCGCCATAGGAAACGGTTTGAACCGGTAAAAAGAGTTTCATATCCGTTAATTATGGAGGGATTATGTCAATTAATGGTAAGGTGTCCTGTTTGCATGCTGCATTTCTGAGCATGATGCTGGCAGCCTTGCTCTCGGTTCCCGGGTTCGGGCAGCTCAATACAGGAAAAATCGAGGGAACCGTCAGGGACAAGGATACCGGCCGGCCGCTTGCCGGCGTGCAGGTCCAGGTGGGAGGCACGCAACTGGGCAACGTGACCAATGCGGATGGGTATTATTTTATCCTCAATGTGGCGCCCGGACAGAAATCCGTCACTTTCAGTTTCACCGGCTATCAGAAAACCACTATTTCCAACCAGCTTATCCTTGCCGGCCAGACACAGACCTTGAATATGGAATTGAGCTCCACCGTGGTCGAGTTGGAAGGCATCACCGTGCAGGGCGAAGCCGAAATTTTAATGCCCCGGGATAATACGGTCAGCAAGCAGCGCCTGACCCAAGAGACCATGTCCGAAACCCCCAATTCCAACCTGGATGAGCTTCTGACTCTCCAGGCCGGCGTTCAGGTCGGCGGCGAGGGCGGCCTGGGCCGCGGCGTACGTATCCGCGGCGGCAGATTGGGCGAGGAAGCGATGGTGGTTGATGGGGTCACCGTGCGCAATTATACGGCCAACCCCTTCCGCAGCGGCCTCGGCTGGGTCTGGGAACAGGAGCTGGGCTCCCGCGGCGAGGATACCACGCCGCTGGAGTTCTCCACCACCTCCGTCGAGCAGGTCGACATCATCACCGGAGGCTTCCAGGCTGAGTACGGCAACGCCCAGTCCGGCATTATCAACATCGTGACCAAAGAGGGCGGCCCGCAGTTCAAAGGGGATATCAAACTCACCACCGATCAGGTAATGCCCCGTACCGCCGACTGGGGTTACAACCAGCTGCAGGCCAATGTCGGCGGTCCGCTTATGATGGTTCCGAACCTGTTCTTCAATGCTTCCGCCGAGATCCAGGGCCGGGCGGACATGAGTCCGACCCATGCCAGCGAGGGCTTCCGCGGAATCAATCAGGATTTTGTCGATCGCTTGAACAACTCGGTGCGCAACGATCCAGTGCTGGGCAACGAGATGCCGGTTTATACCCTGGATATGTTCAAAACCGGCCGTGAGTTCTTTGCCAGCCGTACGGAGGGCGAGGATCCGGGACTGTTCTCCCCGACCAATCCCGTGCGCCAGCCGAACAACTGGGGCGACCGGACCCTGGCCTCCGGCAAGCTCACTTACTCGCCGACCCGGGGTCTGAAGTTCCTGGGATCGGGTAACTTTTCGCGGAATCAGCGCACCTGGGGGACCGATTATTTCAACACCGGCGAGATCACCTCGAACATGCTCCTGCTGCGCCGCTGGTCCACGGACAAGGGTGACTACCAGGATGCGGACGGAGTCTGGCACGCCCGCGTGCCGATAAACCTGGGACGCCGGACCCGCAGCACCAACGTACTTACCGGGTTCGACTGGGATTTCATCAAGAGCTCGCAGCGCAGCGCCTCGGCGCAGTTCCGCTTCAACAACTTCAGGACCCAGGACATCAATAACGCGAACCTGAAGGACAATTACAACCGGGACGACACGTTCATGAGCTGGAGCCCCCACGATATCCCGTTCCTCGTGGAAACTTTCCCGAACCGCAGTACGCCGGATACTCCGGAAGGCATTAACTACTACCTGCCGGACGGGGCCTCGACCTACTCCTTCGCGGATTATGAATACCGTCTGCCGCTCGAGTATGTCAGCCCGGCCCAGTTGTACTACATGAACTACCGCTACCAGTACGAGAAGCAGTACAACTACAAGCTGGATTTCGACTTCCAGTTTTCGAGGAATAACCGGGCCAAGGCCGGCATCCAGGCCACCGATTTCAGGAACCGGATGTTCGAGATTTCTCACGGCACACCGTTCAGGGACCTGGATAACGAATTCAATTACCAGCCCAAGCAGTATGCTCTCTATGCCCAGAACCGGACCGACCTGGGCGATTTCGTTCTGGATTACGGGATCCGCTGGGACCAGTTCCAGCCCAAGAATAACTGGGGCTTCCGCAGCGGCGACCTCTATGGAGAAAATTTCTTCCCCAAGAACAAGAGCGAGATCTCTCCCCGGTTCGATGTGGCTTTCCCGGTGACTGACAAGGCCCAGCTCCGCTTCGCCTACGGCGTTTTTACCCAGTTGCCCAGCTTCACTTTCATTTTCAGCGGCTCGAACCCGGGCGGTCTCGAATATTCACGGACTGATGCTTTTGAGACCGGTATCAGCTACCTGCTGTCGGATGATATCGTGCTGGACTGGGTGGCCTACTACCGCGATGTCGACGGGAACCTGGCGGAGCGTGAATTTTTCTCGAGCTATTTCCAGTATCACAGCCAGCGGCTGATCCGAGGGCTGGAAACCGGTTATGCGAACAAGGACAACGGGAATATCAAGGGGATGGACCTGATCATGCGGAAGCGGTTCTCGAACAACTTCTCCTACAATATCAGCTACACCCTTCAGTTCTCGAGAACCACCGGCAGCCAGTACAACAGCACCTCGGACTACTGGATTTTCCTCGATCCGGCCACCGGCGAGCATTTCACTCCGCCGGATGAACTGCGCCCGATCAATGGGGACCGGACTCACAAGCTCACGAGTTACGTGAATTACCTGTTCCCCGAGGATTATCGCTCCGGTACGATGGCCAACGCGATTCTGAAGAATCTAAGAATCTACGCCCTGTTTACCGTCCAGAGCGGCGAACCGGTTTACGACCGGATCCAGAACAACTATACCGATTACAACCCGCTGACCAATGTCACCTGGCTGACCCGTCGTGGCGGCGGCTTAATTGGCGGGATCAACTATTTCCGCAACCGCTGGGACACTAACCTCGACCTGCGCTTCACTAAGAGCTTCTCGATTGGCGGGACCCGGCGGATCGGCGTATTCTCGGAAATCTTCAATGCGCTCAACCGGAAGCTTCCCACTCCCTATCCTGCGGGTTCGAGCTACGAGGGTTCCCGTTATGTGACCGGCGGAGTGGACCTTCACTGGGATGAACCGACACTGGTTAAATACCAGCGTCAGCGGTTTAACGCCGATTTCAACGGCGACGGCATCCTGACTGTCAGAGAGGCCGCCCTGGGCAGTATCGCCGATGGCGTGATGGGAAGCTTGGAAGACTGGAGCGCCTGGGGTCAGCCCAGGCAGGTGCGTTTCGGTCTGGATTATACCTTCTAAACCGCCGGGGAAATCCCAATCGCCCCCGTCGAAAACTAAAGGGGCGAACAAAGCAGGAGATCAACTATGCTGAGAAATAAGATTCATTTATTTATTCCGGCACTGGTTGCCTTGATTCTGACCGCGGCGCCAACCGCATTCGCGCTGCAGAGCCGGGACCGGGTCGCCCAGGGCAACAACGTCGGCCTGGAGGTCAGCCTCTCATCGACGATCTGGAACGGGACCAGCCAGTTCCCCAAAGGCTCGGGCAATCTGATCCCGACCTTTGAAGGCGGCTGGGGCCACGTCCTTGCTGTCGTCAGGGACAAGAACGGCGATGGGCTTAAAGAGGATACTCTCTACGGCGGCGGCCGTGCCCGCTCGATGAGCGGCCAGAACAACAGCCTGGAGTCCTACAGCGAACTTCAGGCTCTCTACGACGCCGGTGAGAGGATGAGCCAGGCTTCGAGCCGGATCGAGCACAACCGCGTCTGGACCTCGCTGGATGCTGAAGATCTGGCCAGTTGGCCGCCCGAGTTCCGCGAGGGCCGCAGCGCCAGCGGCGCTCCGATACTGCATGGCGCCGAAACCATAGTCGCGCGTCTGGGCGATGCCTTCAATTCCAGCTTCGCCGGCTCAAATGCGCCACGCGGCGCCGATTTCGAGTACACCATGTACTTCCTGAATTTCGCGGAAAGCAACAACATGGTTTACGGCAAGCTGTTCATCCGCAACATGTCCGAATATCTGAAGTGGAACGACAACGCCGGCTTTACCGGCCAGGTTGCCGGCACGCCCGATGGGCAGAACTGGAATTTCGTGCTGTGCTATAATACCAACTATTTCGGTATCGGCACCACGGCTGTGAGCATGGACGAGGGCTGGGCCTTTCAGCCCAGACAGGGGATCGAGGTGATGGTGGACTACAACGGCATGGAGTCGGGATTTACCAATGGAGGTGTCGCCTTCCATGTCGGACATGTCCCGTTGCGCCTGCCGATGTTCAAAGATCAGCAGATTGTGCTCTCCGGCCATCACTGCGCGCGTTTCGGCTCTGAGTTTGGCGGCCCTGTCGCCAAGGATGTATACGGCCTGGCCGATGCCGGCCTGGTTTACCGCGCCTCGCTGGGCGAGCTGCTCTCGCCGAGTGAAGTCGAAACCACAGCGCAGCAGATGTACGGCGGCCAGATAAACCCGTTCACCGGCCGTCCCATCTGGGGCTGGCCCGGCACTATGCGCCCTACCGACCAGTACTACGATTCCTGGCTCTGGGGCCGCATGGGCCGCTTCCAGTACACAACCTACGGCGAGTTCCGGGATTTCGGCCCGCGGGATTCGACGAGCTATGATTTCGCCCTGATGTTTGTCTACCCGAAGAACGCGCCGATGGTGCTCAAACAGACTGACCTGGCCAACCTCTACGACCCGGCAGTCCAGGTCGGCATGGAAAACATGTCTTATTATGCCGAGGTAGCACAAGTGGTTTACGAGGGCGGCTATATCCTGCCTGAAACGCCGGTCCCGCCGCCGCTGACCATCATTCCAGGCGACCGCCAGGTAACTATCACCTGGAGCAACATTAATCTCAACACTCCGGATGCTTACTATGGCTTCCTGCAGCAGCACCCGGAACTCGATCCGAACGGCCTGTACCGGCAGTATGATTTCGAGGGCTACCGTCTGTACCGCAGCTTTGTCGGGCCGAGCGACTCCCATTCCGAGCAAATCTGGGAGGGCAACCTGACCAACGGGTCCGTGGCTTTCAGCTACGTCGACCGCTGGGATGCGGACCAGCCTTATTACCGCCTGCGCGACGGGCTGCGGGTCTGGTACGCCCTGGTCCCCTACGACAGGAACTACGATCCGGCGCAACAAATCTATTTCAGCCTGCCGGACCCCGCCAGCGGCAAAACATGGAACCGCCCGAGAGAGGGCATGTATACGGTAACGCCGCGCAGCGACGCCAGCAATTACAGGCCGGCCGAGCTGAAAGCGATCTCTTTTGAGGGCAGCGGAGCGACAGTCCAGCCTGCTGGAGTCAATTTCGCCACCCTCAGCGGCCAGAAGGATGCGGATGGCAACGGCTGGATAACTCAGACTCCCGTGTTCCTCGCGCCCGCGGCGACTATTACGCTGACCCCGGTAATCGATGAAAAGATAACTCAGGATTTTTCAGTGTACCTGGGTTGCACGGACTGGGGTCCCAATGGTTACCGTGCCGGCAGAAGATATGTTTCCCTTCTCGATGCATCGGGCAATGTACTAGATAATTCAGCGCCGCATCTCAGAGCCCGCAGCGGTGGGGGCAACAGCAAGGTGGCTTTCAACGGTGGCATGAGCTCCGATGGGGCGACATACGCCCTTGCGGGCCAGTTCGACAGCCAGCGCACTGGTACCTTCCAGACTCAGATCGAAACCGGCGGTTACACTGGCGCGGATGTCGGATTTGCCGCCCTGCGTTGGGGAATGTCGGTTTCCAACCCGTACTACAGCGATGAGGCTTGGGTGGCCCTGGTCCGCACCGGCCAGTACAAGATTAGCTGGAAATCCAGCGGCAGCGGCGTTTCTGTGGATGTTGTGGATAACGTGCGCGGTGTGAATATTCCATTCAGCCCGTACATTGATGGAGGTGGCTGGGGATTCTGCCCGACCGGCACCGGGCCGTACGACTTCCACGACGAGTTAGGTGTAGTCTGGGGTGGTGACGACAACGAAAAGACCCCACAAGCCGACCGTTCCAACCTGCTGGTGGAAACCCTTCCGGCGGGCAATACGGAGGAATTCAACCTCTTTGTCGGCGGACAGTTCTTCAATTTCGCCAATGTCTCTTCGATGCCCGCCGCCGGCGCGGTGATGACGGTGACCACCGCCTTCGGCGCCTGGAACAGCGACAACACCGCGTTCACGCAGGAACCTGGCCCGATGTACCTCGGCGACCGCTGGAAGATCGATGTCCAGGGCTTCACCATGAATAAAGATGATATCGACCTGGGCAAAATCAAGGTGGTTCCCAATCCGTACATCGCCAGTTCGGTGCTGGACCTCTCGCCGTTGTCTCGCAGAATCGAGTTCGTCAACCTGCCCGACCGCTGCACGATCCGGATCTATACGCTCGGCGGGAACCTGGTCAACGTGCTCAACCATATCGGTTCCAACCGCTTCGGCTGGGGCAATTACACCGATTACGACAAAGTTCTGCAGGACAACAGCGCCGAGGCTTTCGCCGGGTACGACAACCACAGCGGCACCGAACCTTGGAACCTGAGGAACCGGTTCGGCCAGACCGTGGCCAGCGGATTGTATTTCTTCCACGTGACGGACGCGAGAGGTAAAGAATTCACCGGGAAATTCTATGTCATTAATTAGCGGGTTTTGCGACGCTGAGCTGAAATTTCCGGTAAATTCTCCTCTTGTGAATATACGGAGGTAAGATATGTTAAGGAAAATTGCAATACGAGCTTTACTGACCGCCTGCGTATTCGTCTCGTTCGTCAGCCAGTCCCTGCTGGGTCAGGGGGTGGCGCGGCAGGAATACACCGGGCTGGATAAATATCTGGAGCAGGGGCGGCCCGATGCCTCCTCGTTTGTCGGGGTGAGAGCCGCCGAGTTCCTGACCATCCCTGTCGGAGCACGGGGTATTGCGCTGGGCAGCGCCTATTCCGCGGTTGCCGATGATATCAGCTCAATCTGGTGGAACCCGGCGGGACTCGGGTTCCTGGAGAAGCGCGAGGTCATGCTCACGGTGGTCGATTATACCCTGGACCTGACATACAGCTATGTGGCCGGGGCCAGCCCGATCGGGGATGGACAAGTAGTGATCGGCGGATTCTTCGGCTACCTGAACATCCCGGACATGGAAATAACCACGATCACCAGCCCCAACGGGACCGGGCGCACATTCAACGCCTATGACTTCCAGATGGGTGGATCGCTGGCTTATAACCTGTCCGACCGTTTCACCGCCGGGCTGAACATGAAATACGTCCATCAGGACATGTTCAGCAATATCGCCGGTAATGCGTTCGCGATCGACGCCGGCGGGATTTATCATACCGAGGTGGCGGACCACGAGGTCAAGTTCGCCTTTTCGATCCAGAACCTCGGGACCAATATCACCATGCGCGGACCGAACCTGATTTACGATGTCGGCCCGGAGGACCTGGGCGGGAATATCCCGGATGGATACGGCGACTATTCGACGGACCCGACGGCGATCTCGAAAAGAGCCGGCCGTCAGGTTTACCGGGCCACCCACACCTACCGTCTGCCCACGGTGGTTAAGCTCGCGGTTGCTTACAACCTGTTGACCAGCGAGAGCACCAACTGGCTGGCTTCCGCTGAGTTGTGGCGGCCCAGCAACGTGCCGATCAGCTACTCGACCGGCACCGAGCTGAACTACCACTTCACCCCCTTCCTCACCGGAGCCCTGCGCGCCGGGTGGATGATCCAGACGGATGAATATACCGTCAAACAGGACCAGTTCGGCTACGCCTACCTGGGCGATGACCCGACTTTCCGCGGGATCAGTGTCGGCGGCGGTATCCAGCAGGTGTACGGCGGCAGGCATTGGGATTTCAGCTATGCCTACCGTAACATGGGCCGTCTGAACGCGAACAATTACTTCACGCTATCGGTCGGCTTCTGAGCGGAATTGCCGCGGCCCTTCCCCGGGTCTTCTCCGGGGAAGGGCCGCAAGGCTTTCCATGGAATGCGGGATATTTCACCGCCTTACGTTAAAGCAAAACTCCCTTGATCCGCGTTTCGGTTCAAGGGAGTTTTATTTTGTGGCATCCGCCAGTCAATAAACTCCCGCCAGGTAGCGAAAAAGCGAGCGAGGGAGGCATTCCGGGTTTTGTAGTTTGGCGGAATTTTATAAGGGACGCCGAAGTTCTTTTAAGGATGCTATATAATTGGAAATATCTATCTTTCAGTGGAAGGCAACCTGTGTGAATTTTTCTGTGAAATCCCTGTGAATCTTTATTTGCCTTAAGTTCGAACCTTTTATATCTTCATTTTCAGTAATAGCAGCGTCCAAGCGAGAAACTTTATTACTGTGTCTATTCAAAAAGACTGACAGCATTTTACCCAATTAGGCTGGCTATTTGTAAGGGTGAATTACAATGGCAAAGAAAATAATATTCTCTTTTATTCCAATTATTTTAATAATACTTACCGCGGAACTGGTATGCCGCATTAAGTATTGTGTAGATTATAAGGATTACAGATGGCTATATATCCCTTTTAATGAATTAGGCCCTAAAGCAGCGCCTCCTTTGGATAAATCAGAACAGAAAGTAATAAAGATACAAACAAAAGCATCCATAGACTCTGTTTATTCACCATGTCGTGGGAAAATGCTGGTTCAATCTTATAATGACTATGGCTGGCGCGGGAGAATGTTTTCAAAAATAAAACCTGAAAGCATATATAGAATATTGATTGTTGGCGGATCATCAGCGGAAAGTGTCATTACCGGGGATGAGGACTCCTGGTATTATCTTTTACTTGAGAGCCTTGATTCGGATTCATTATTAAAAGGCAAAATAGAAGTAATAAATGCGGGAGTTTCTGGAAACAACTCAAAATTGATAAACGAGCAGTTGCAGAAGCAGGGGTTTGAGCTTAAACCTGATTTAATACTTTACTATGAGGCACACAACGATATCCATCTTGTCACGCCGTGGTTTAAACATCTGGATACAAAAATCGGATTACTCGCAAAAAGTCATCTAATTCATCGATTGCTACATTATAGATCTATGCTATATACTTATCTTGTTGAAAAATATTTCTTTACAAAAATGAAAATAACTCAATGGCGAATTGACGAAAAGCTGACCAGCGAAAATTTCAAAAGTATTATAACAAATTGCAAAAAAAGATCGATTGATTTTGTTTATATCAGACAAGCTAACAACTTTCCTTTGGAGAAGGATGGTAAAAACCTGACAGATGAGCATGATCTCCGGGAGTTGATAAAAATATATTCCGAAAAAAAGACTATCGGCGAAGATAAAACTAGACTTTCAGAAGAATGGAGTGAACTGATGGTTTTTCTTCAACGTTTATTGTTAGTGATTCAGACAAAAATATGCTGGCTGGAGAATATCGAAGTGATTGATCCATTGCCAGCCTTTGAAGCGGCACGGAAGGACTCTTTAGTATTGTTCCAAGGGCACGGAAATAAGACCAATTTTGGTGTGCACACAACTTGCGAAGGGGATAAAATTCTTGCCAAGTGCGTATTTGATGGAATTAAGCAAAAAGTGGAAAATGGGGTCTCATATTTCGCAGTAAAATAGTACTCGCTGCCCTATGTGTACAGTGTTTAAGCTTGCGACTTTCTTCTTGCGCGTCATTTTGGAGCCTCTGCCTTGGTTTCCGGGTCGAGGCTTTTTTCCCTTTTATCATCAAATATAAAGCAGCAGATCGACAGTAAAGGAAAAGCCAGGTAGTCGGATATCTTCACTTTGCTATCAAAACCGGATCGAGCCCGCTACGAACCGCGGTCCCTTTTGCAGCAAATGCACCTGTTAATGAAAAATTCATGCTGGGCACCGCTTTTTATGCTGCTTGTACCCCATCAGAATAGGTTGGCTAATTTCTGGCACACCCTCGAACACCTGCTTTTTGGGCCGGTGGTCCTATGGCAAATGCCAAAAGTATTTTCAGTTTCCCAATAATCTTTCTGGGATAAGGAGCACTAATGGGCTCCCGCGTCCCGGCAATTGCTATAGATCAATATAACCTTGATGCGAACCAGGGGAGCACCTGATTTCCCTTCAAAACACAATGGACCGTACCTGCTATTACAAGGCCCGGCTGCAAAAGACTGCCGGGATAACTCTTTCGGATAGTCCAGCCTTTCCAGGTCGAATCCAATGCGCAAGGACTTCTGGCAACCACTATAACACAAAAAAAGGAATCGCAAGATATTGCGATTCCTTAATATATGGTCGGGGCGACTGGATTTGAACCAGCGACCACCGGCCCCCCATGCCTGTGCGCTACCGGACTGCGCTACGCCCCGAATGATAGTAAAATTATATCCTGACGCGCGGCCTAAGCCGCCTCTCCCCACACCCCTCCCAGCGCTATAATTTAGTTTTCCGGGCCCGTCTTGACAAGGGAAAACTCACCCGCCGATCAGCTCTTTGAGGTTCAGCAGCTCGCGGTAGATTTCCTGGAGCGCCTCGCGGTTCTTATCGGACGCGGGCAGTGTCTCCGGCCCTTTCTTGCCCATCTGCTTGAGCTGGTTCAGTTTGCGCTGGGCTCCCTCGATCGTGTACATCTCCGTGTACAACAGGTGCTTGATCAGCTGGACCACCTGGATATCGTTCTTACGGTAGGCCCGGTTCCCCGCCCGGTTCTTGGTGGGGCTGAGAATCTTGAACTGCGACTCCCAGTAGCGCAGGACGTGGGACTTCAGGCCGGTGATCTCGCAGACCTCGCTGATCGAGTAATATTCTTTGTCCGGGAAGAGTTTTGACATTTGAACTCCGTGTTTATTCTGGTGAAAGCTCTCTGGTAAACCTTCCACCTGTAAGGCTTTATTCGTGTTCCTTTTTCAATTCTCTGTTCATTAGCTCGGCGATCGCCTTTTTCAGCGACTGGCCCTCGAACAGGATGCGATAGACCTGCTCCACTATGGGCATCTCGACCGCATGCCGCAGCGACAGCCGGTAGGCCGCCTCGGTCGTGCGGATACCCTCGGCCACAGTGCGCGACCCGGCGGAAATCTCTTTCAGGGTCTCTCCCTGGCCGATACGCAGGCCCACGCTGCGGTTGCGGCTTAATTCGCCGGTGCAGGTCAACACCAGATCGCCCAGGCCGGAAATACCGGAAAAAGTAGCCGGCCGGGCCCCCAGCACGGAACCCAAACGGCTGATTTCGGCCAACCCCCGGGTAATGAGCGCCGCCCGGGTGTTGACCCCCAGGCCTGCTCCCTCCACCATGCCGGTGGCGATAGCGATCACGTTCTTGAGGGCGCCGCCCAGCTCCACGCCCACCAGGTCATCATTCTTGTACACCCGGAAATACGGCGTGGAAAATAGCTGCTGTACGAATCCGGCCGTGGCCTCCGATAAAGCGGCGGCGGTAATGACAGTCGGCCGGTGGCGGGCCACCTCGAACGCGAAGCTCGGGCCGGAGAGAGTCGCCAGCCGGGCCGCCAGGGAACGCGGCAGCACCTCGCCGATCACCTGGCTCAGCCGCAGCAGGGTTCCCGGCTCCAGACCCTTGCTGGCATTGACAATAATCACTTCAGGCGAAAAGGCAGGCACCATACTGCTCAGCAGCGGCCGCAACACATGGCTCGGGCACACCGTTACCACCACCTCGGCCTCTTTTACCGCGGCCTCGAGGTCATTGGTGGCCCGGAGCCCCTCGCAGAGCCCGATACCGGGAAGAAAAAGCTCGTTCCGGCGCTCGCGATTGATCTGTTCCGCCACTTCCCGCTCAAAAGCCCAGAGCTCGACATTCTCCTGCTTCTCCGCCAGCAGGTTCGCCAGGGTGGTGCCCCAGCTTCCAGCGCCTATCACCGTAATCTTCACTTCGGCTCCCCGCCTCCCCGGCTCAGTCTTTTCTCCTGTCCGCGGAACAGACGGCCGATATTCGAGCGGTGAGTCAGGATCACCGCCAGCGCAATTCCGTAGCTGAAAGAACTGATTACCGCGAACCCGGGCAGAGCAGGGTCCACGGTCAGCCGGACGAACAGCGGCAGGCAGAGCGCAGCGGCCAGCGAGGCGACCGAGACGATCCGGAAGAGCGCGAAAACCGCGCCCCAGACCGCGAGGCAATACAAAACCGCCAGAGGACAGATCGCCAGGAATACTCCTGCCGCTGTCGCCACTCCCTTGCCGCCCCGGAAGCCGACAAAGGGGCTGAAAATATGGCCCGCCACCGCGGCCAGGCCGAGAATGACCTGCAACAGGATCAGATTGTCGGTAACCGCCAGCCGGGGCAGCCAGGACACGGCGGCGAAGCCTTTGAAAATATCCACCGCCAGCACCAGGACCGCCGGCCACGCTCCCATGACCCGGAATACATTGGTCGCCCCAAGGTTACCGCTGCCATGCTCGCGCAGGTCGAGGCCTTTCAGCAGCTTTCCGGCCAGGTAGCTGGTCGGAAAAGCGCCGGCCAGAAAGGCCGCCGGGGCCTGAATAAGATATAAATACATGACTGCACCTGTATCCGGCAAAAAAGACGGCCTAGCCTTTGCCGCTCTTGGGGCTTTTTTTCCCGCCCGCTCTGCGCTTGGTGAAACTTACCCTGAGCGGTGTTCCCGGAAAAGGAAAAGAATCCCGGATACGGTTAGTGAGATACCGCCGGTAGTGCTCGGGAATCCTATCCGGGAAATTGGTGAAAATTTCAAAATTCGGCGGGGAAGTTCCGACCTGACGGCAGCCGGAGATCAATATTTTCCTTCCTCCGGCGGAAGGAGGATTGAGCCTGCCGACCGCCTCCAGCAGAACCTCGTTCAGGCCTTCATCCGGCAGCCGCCGCTGGCGCTCATCAAAGACCTCGACCACCAGCTTGAGCAACCTGTCCATGCGCTGCGCGGTCAATGCGGAAATAAAGACGACCGGCACATGCGCCAGGTGCGGGTAATCCGCTTTGATACCCTTCTCGATATCGGCGGCGGTATTGGTCTCTTTGCTCTCGATCAGGTCCCACTTGTTCATGGCCAGCACCAGGCTCTTGCCGTTGCCGACCACCATGTCCGCAATCCGCATGTCCTGGCGGCTCGCCCCCTCGCGGGCATCCAGCAGCAGCACCGCCACATCGCAGCGCTCGATACAGGAGATTGTCCTCAGCAGAGTATAATAGTCCAGGCCGCTGGCCGTTTTCATTTTTTTGCGCAGGCCGGCGGTATCGATCAGCACCAGCTCGCGTCCGCGATAGCGGAAGAACGAATCCACGGGGTCGCGGGTGGTTCCCGCCACCTCGCTGACCACCATCCGCTCCTCGCCCACCAAACGGTTCAACAGGGAGCTTTTTCCGACATTCGGACGGCCGATCAGCGCAATCTCGAGCGCCCCTTCCGGGATTTTTTCCCCGCGGCTTTCGCTCTCCGGCAGGTTGGCGATTATGATATCCAGCAAATCTCCGGTCCCGGTGCCCTGCAAGGCGGATACCGGACACAGCCGGTCAAACCCCCAGCGATGGAACTCAGTGCCGGGGAATTTTCTCGCGGTATCGATTTTATTGACCGCCAGCACCACCGGCTTGCCCGTGCGCCTGACCGAGCGAACGAGATCCTCCTCCTCCGCGGTCGGACCATCCAGCGCATCAACCACAAACAGGAGCAGGTCCGCCTCTTCGATCGCCACCTCGATCTGAAGCTGGATCTCCTGATCGAACTTTTCGACGGTCTCGCTTAAGATGCCGGCAGTATCGATCAGACCGAATGCTCGCCCGTTCCACTCGACAACCCCGTACAGCCTGTCCCGGGTGACTCCGGGGGTGCTGTCTACAATCGCCACCCTGCGGCCGACAAGACGATTGAAAAGAGTGGATTTGCCAACATTCGGTCTGCCGATGACCGCAACTCTGGGAAGCGATTTCACTTTTCTGTCAACCCTTTACAGCTTGACCAGCCAGGTGCTGCTCTTGTACTTTTCGGCAATTTCGTCCGCCACATCCCTGGCCTTCGCGGAGTTGTCATAGCTGCCGATCCGTACGCGGAACCACTGATCCGAATCCACTTCAGCCTGTTCGACCCTGGCTTCGTAACCTTTACCGTTGTAGAATGCAGCCAGTTTTTCGGCGTTCTCCTTGGTCTCCCAGGCCGCGACCTGTACCGTAAAAGTACCCGGCATGGCGACCGGGGCCGGCTTTTGCTCCATTACAGGAGCCGGCGCGGCTTCCGGGGGCGGGGCCGGTTTCTCCACCGGTGCCTGAACCTGGGCCTGCGGCGCAGGAGCGGGTTCTTTCTTTCCGCAACCCCCGAGTGTGTATACCAGGAACAAGCAAACCAGCAATGACAGTTTCTTCATCTTGCACTCCGTGGTTAGAGTGAAATACAACGGCTGGTTATTAATCAATCCACGGTTCCATGGCAATTGCCAAAAGTACATTCAGTTTCCCAATAATTTTCCTGGGATAAAGAACACAAATGGGCTTCCGCGTCCCGGCAATTGCCA
>MFIX01000166.1 GCA_001780825.1 Candidatus Glassbacteria bacterium RIFCSPLOWO2_12_FULL_58_11
GTCGTAGCCCGCCACCTTGATAGTCCCGGTTTTCGCGGTTTCCGCCAGCACCTCGGCGATAGCCGGGGCCTCGTGCAGGTTGATTCCCACCAGCGCCGCCAGATCGCTGTAAGTATTCAGCGCATCGCGCACGTTCTGCTTGGCCAGGGATATATCCCCCCCATCCTCTTTCACTGTCTCCACGCTCAGTCCTTGCGCCTGCGCCTCGCTGGTGAAAGCATTCAGGCGCTCCGTGGTGCCCCAGACATTTCTGTTGCCTACGAAAACCACCACTTTTCCGGCGCCGGAAAGGAGCACGGCCAAGGAATCGGCCATGGTCTTTCCGGCCAGGATCGGATCGGTGCCCAGGTGGCAGAAGCGTTTTGAACCGGGGACATCGGTATCCAGAGTGACCACCGGAATCCCGCTGGTGTCAATCTCCGAAATAAGAGAGGACTGTCCGGCAGGGTCCAGGGGCAGCAAGGCAATGCCGGCCACCTTGGCCTCCCGGTATTGATTGAGAAGATTGATTTGTGTAGCCGCATCCCGGGGTTTTGCGTAAACCCAGGTCGCGTTCAATAGCAGTTCGGCCGCTCCTATCTCCATGCCCGCTCTCACGCTTTCCCAGAAATACGTGCTGTCGCCGGCGATAAAAACCAGTTCCGTCCCTACCGGCACAATAGGAGCTGTAGGAGAAGAATCTTTGCCGCAGGAGATAAAGAGCAGGAAAGACACTATACCCAGAGACACTTGTTTCAAACGCATGAGGGCTTCCTTTTTTTTGACCTGCCGCCGGCCGGTGAATACTCCTCGATGCAGGCGCTGCCTGCCGGGCAGGGAACCGGCGGAGGTCAGTCCATCGGCCGGTGCTGGATCTAAGGTTGTACGGCCTGGAAAAAAACACTGTCGCTGTTGAACGCGGTAAAAACTCCCAGCCCGTTGGCCACATTGGTCAGAGGCTCGTTAAGGTCGCGGGAATCCTGGTTCCTGGAGCGGTAAAGATCAGCGTATTCCTGGTTCACCCGGTAAACCTTGACCCGGTAACGGCCGAGGTGCGTGACCTGAATACGGTTGATCCGGTACTCACTGGTACTGATCGGGACGGAGATAATTCTGCCCGGCCGGTCAGACGGGAATCTTGTATCGACAGGCTGGGGATCGGCCTCCAGATTATCGAGGGTCACATAAAAGGTCGAACCGTCAGCGTTCTGCCAGTCCACTTCGAGGCCGGTCGTGTCCTGTTCGAGAAAACCCCGGCCGAAACCGAATCCGATGGAATCAAAAGAGAAGCTCCGCACTTCAAGCTGGCTGCCGGAGATCGTCAGCTCCACGGGGGCGGCCGGGACAACGGTTTCCGCGCTGGCCAGCTTGCCGAAATATGAAACCTCGATCCGGAACTGATCGCCGGAGGCGACCTGCAGATCGCTGCCCGGATAGTTATAATACCCCGGCCGGCCCGAAGTGGCCTCAAGAGAATAGCGGGCCTGGTCTTTAATCAGCGTGACCTGCGCATCCGGGATTGCCGGCGCCACCGTATCCGTGCTGCCCAGGCCGAGAGTCGAGGTAAGCTGGATTTCGGTAACCGGCTCTCCGGCATAAAGATAACCCCGCAGCACGACCAGGTCCGCCTCCGGCGCCAGGGGGTTATTGTCTGAACAGCCCAGGCCGGCCGCCGCGGCCAGGATAAAGAATATGCTGAAATAACGATTCATGCAACACCTCTTTTATCTGGAATAGAGCTGCAGAAAAATGGTCGGAGTAGCGCCGAGCATGTGGACATCGGTTATCGCCACAGGCTGGGTATCGAGATTGTACTGGCGGTACCAGATATTTTTGTGGTTATAAAGGTTGAAGATCGAAAATCCCAGGATATACTTGATCGAGCTGGTCTCGAAAGTGCGCGAGATGCTGAAATCGAGGCGCTGATAGGCCGGGAGACGGTAAGAATTTTTATCGCTCACATGGATGTAGCTCTGGCTGGAGCCATCCAGCAGCTCCACATAATACTGGCTTTCCGGGGCCGTGTACGGGTTCCCGGTGGCATAGACGAAAGTCGAGGATATGTCCCAGGCGCCGAAAGTGTATTTGGCGACCAGGTCCAGCTCGTGGGTCCGGTCGTGCGAGGCGGGGAAGGGGTTACCGTCATTCAGGCCCGCGAAAGTATATTCGACTTTGCCGAGGCTGTAGGCGGCCCAGCCGGTAAACGGTCCGCTTTTTTTCTGCAGCAGCAGGTCCAGCCCCTTGGCGTAGCCGTTCCCCTGGTAGAATCCTCTGAGGTTGGCGTCCACGATATTCGGTCCGCCCGGCACCACACGACGGGAATATTCCACCAGGTCCTGCAAGTCCTTGTAGTAGCCTTCTACGTTAAACATGAAATTGCCGTTTTCGTAACTCGCGCCGCCGATATAATGTTTGGCGAAATTGGGCGCCAGGTCCTTGTCCGCCAGGATCCAGAAATCCCGGCTGCCCTCCAGGATGTTTTCATTGGCGATTCGATTGACGAATTGATGGTAGTAGCCCCAGGCGCCCTTGAGACGGACATTCTCGGAGAGAGCATAAACCAGCGAGGCCCGGGGTTCGAGGTAGTTCGAGGCGGACCGGTCGTAGTGCGTACCCCGAAAGCCCAGGGTCAGCTCGACCGGCGCGATTATTGTCCACTGGTCCTGCAGGTAGACAAAATTCTGCACCGCCTCGGTCTGGCGGCTGACAAGCCGCACCGAGTCGTTCAGGGTGGCGAAATAGTGCGAATTGAAGCGCGACAGTCCCAGGCCGATTTTCACATCGTGGGAGCTTGCCGCATGCCATTCATTGTCCAGGGTCACCGCCATGTCCTCGACCTTGTTGTTCTCCTCGGACGCCGTGGTCCCGCCCCGGAAAAAATTGGTGCTGTCATCCGCCGCTGCGGCATCCCCGGTAAAAGCCTGGTTCCGGTCGTAGTTGCTGAAATACGAGGAGTAGGACACCTGAAGGCTGGAGTAGAAGCGGTCGTGCAGCTTGCGCGACCATTTGCCGCTAATTCCGGTGTTGCCCCAGTCGGTCAGCTCGCTGGTCTGGCGGGAGAGTGTGGGGGCGCTGACAAACTCGTTGCTGCCGGAGTTGCGGAAACTGAAGTTCTGGCCATTGAAGCTCTGGGTCTGGTCCAGATTGTCCTTGCCCCGGTAGATGCTCAGCGCCAGGATATCCTTGCTGTCCGGGTTGTAAGTGAGCTTGGCGTTCATATCGTAGAAATAGAAATCCGGGTTCTGCGAAAGCGAGGCCAGGTTCCTGAACCCGCCGATCCCGGGCCGGCCGCGCTGATTGACAAAGGCCGGCTGGGTATTTTGACTGCCGGTCATAAAATCGAAGATCGAGTTGTAGAGCGAGCTTTTGACCACATCCGTATAGGAGCGCCGGCCCGAGACGAGCAAGGTGCTTTTCCCCGAAAGCGGTATTTCGAACAGCCCGTGGCCGCTGAGCAGGTTTACGCCAGCCCCGTAACGCAGTCCGTTCACATCGCCCGTTTTGCCGGTCAGGTTGACCACGCTGGAGAGCCGGCCGCCGAATTCCGCCGGGTAGCCGCCTTGGTACACCCGGATGTCCTTGATCGCATCCGCATTGAAAGCGCTGAACATCCCGAAAAAGTGGTCCACGTGGTAGATCGTCATCCCGTCGAACAGCACAAGGTTCTGGTCCGGAGTCCCGCCACGGATATACAGCCCGGAAGTACCATCACTGACTCCGCTTATCCCGGGGAGGAGCTGAAGGGAACGGAAGATGTCGATTTCCCCTAAGTTCGGCATCTTGATCAGCTCGGCCGGGTCCACCACCACCTGGCTGACGTTCCCGGTCACCTCGACGGTTTGCGGCTGGCCGGTCACCGTGATTTCGCCCATCTCGATCACCTTCTGCTCCAGCTTGATCTCCACCGGCTTGACGCTGCCCGGCTGGTTGTCTATTTCAAGTTCTTTGACGGCAAACCCGATATGGCTGACCTGGAGGGTACATTTCCCGGTGGGCGCGTTGACGATTACGAAATAACCATCAGCGTTGGTTGCCGCGCCGATTTTCGTTCCTTTGATCACCACGCCGGCGTAAGGCACCGCCTCCTCGCTCTGCATGTCCCGGACATAGCCCCGGATATCGTTCCTGGCGGTCTGGCCGGACCCGGCGGCAGGATTTTTCTGCGCCGCGGCGCTCCCCGACAGCAGGAGCAGGCAAAGCAGGCCGGTAAAGCGGACAGCCCGGCTCCCGCAATGAGCCCGGGGACGGCTGAACTCGCGCCGGGCGGCTTTATAGAATCCGAACATCTCGCACCCCCGATGTCGGGATAAAATCCCGACCGGCCGATCCTTCCGGCCCAAAATAAGTGAAAAAGACACCAAAGGCTTTTGATTTGCCCGGCAAAAAAAATACTCTCCCGGCTGGGAGAGCACTAATCAAGATAGATGCCAGATTTGCGGTATTTTTGGACGGACGCCTAACTTCTTTATTTTTATAAAGATGTAAGCTGGGGGAGAGGTACTGCGGTTTTGACCGCCGGTATTCGCCGGAATTTTCGACAATCCGGTCGAAAAAAACTCGCCCATTTTGTCGAATCCGGGCCTGTATGGCAAAAAGGCCGCCGGATTATGGGCCTACATTCCGGAGCTCAGCCAGCGTTCCCAATAACCGTCGAGCTTTTTCGCCTGCTCCTCATCCAGCAGGGCGGTCAATTTCTGACGGTAGTCCAGGAAAGCTTTTTCGATCTGTTCCAGGGCCGCGGGGCGCTCGATTTTCCGGTCGTGGACCTTGCGGGCCAGAGCTTCTCTTTCATCCAGAGTTTTTTCGAACAGTCTGGCGGCCTCTTTCCGCTGATTCTCGTTCAATCCGAGCTCGATGCACATCCTCTCGAATTTTTCCTCGGACTGTTTTCTCATCTGCTCGGGGTCGGGCCGCCACAGGCTGTCGGCTCTGCCCCAGTCTCCGTAAGCCCCCCGGCCTCTTGATCGGCCTCCGGAGTTCGCGCAGTTGCTGATCAGGAAAATCAAAAAGAAGCCGATTACGGCTGTCAGAACGAATTGTAGAATTTTCCCGGTGGCCATGAGTCTCTCCTGTGACCTGATTGCTTGATATAGGTCTTGTTAACTGTACCCTCGAGCAGGCAGCCGAGGTCCATCTTTCGGCGAAAATCAGCGGCTGACGGCCGAATCATGGAAAATCAATGCTGCTACAGTGAGTGAACCTGGTCCGGAAACCGCCGGGTGATGGAGCCGGATACTGATTAAAACATATTTCGCATGAAATTGGTTACTAATAATTGGAGTGCGGCGAATCCGGGGCGGACCGTCGGGAGGATTTTCCGGTTTCAAAACACCTTTCCTGTAGAGACCGAAAACCAGGCGCTGTCGTATTTGTAGTACCGGTCATTGCTGTCGTTCCGTCCGGCGCCGGCCTGGATCGAGAGCTCGACATCTTCCAGCATGGAGAAAGAGCCGATACTGAAGCGGCTGGAGAATTCCGCGGTGAAAAACAAGGCTTTATCCAGCCGGTTTTCTCCGTTCGGGAGCAGGAGGCCTTCGAGGTCCAGCGCCGGACGGCCGTTGAATTTCCGCGTCCGCGCGCTCAGGAGCAGGGTCAGCGAGTTTTCACCCGGAAGTAGCTGCTTGAGTTGAATTTTACCTTCCTGGCCCACGAAGCTGTAGTGATCGTCGAACAGCTCCTCATTGTTCAGCACCGATTCGCCGAGGTCGGAGAGGTAACGGTTGCGGTTGCGCGGATTGACTCGGCCGTTCCAGCCCAGCATCAGCCCGGTGCCCTCGGTCAGGCTCTGCGCGACTGTCACGCCTAGCAGCAACTGGGCGGTACTGGGGAACTGGCTTTCCCGGACGCCATAGCGGTAAAAGCCCTCGCTGAACTGGGGGAACCGCATCAAGAACATCCTTCCCCTGCCGTTGCCCGGCCCGAATTGAGGCAATTCCTCTGGAGAGATATAGATCGAATCCAGGCTCTCCACATTCGAAGTGTAATTCTTGTAATAATAGGCGCCGGTCAGGCTTAAAGTCGTGCGGCTTTCCAGATACAGGTTGCCCTGGAGCGAGAAGACCTGCTCGGAATAGTTGAATTCCCTGAACTCCTTGAAAGCCTTGCCGTTGATATTATAACGGGCGAGGAGCATCAGGTTGTCGCGGAGGTAGTTCTTGAAATTCAGGTAAAAGCCCCCGGCAGTGTAGTTGTAATAGCTGTAGTCCGACGGGTTAAAGCGAGCCTCCAGGCTGCCGCCCAGAGAAAGGGCTCTTCTCGAGGCGGGCCACTGGTAATTATAGTCGGCCCCCAGGCTGTGCACGCTGAAGTCGCGCTCGCCGAGCCGGCGGAAAAGATAGAACTCTCCATCATAGCTCAGGTGAAGGTTGCCGCTTTCCTGAAGCCGGGCGCCGTACCCCGCTCCGGCGTAGGGCATGAAAATGACATCGCTCTGGCCGGTGTAGTTACGGAAGATATTGTTATCGGCCAGTATCCCGGTTCCGGCCCGTAAATCTTTCTGGGCGTAAGAGAGCCGGACGGCCGCCAATAATAAGACAGTCAGCGCCCATATGCGGTATTTCACTTTTTCCCTCCTGCCATCCCTTTGCCGGGCCGCTGCATGTGTTCTCTCCGGTCGTCTATCCCGTCTCCGTCCCGGTCTATAAATACATCCCTTAGGCCCATCCCGTGCGGCCCCTTGCCGAGCTGCCTGGCATCCGGGATTCCGTCAGCATTCTCATCGATAAATTGCTGCATCATCAGGTTCCTTTCCTCTTTGATAAAACCGAACTTGTAGCCCCGCAGGCTTTTCCTGTTGAAGCGCAGTCCGGTAATGTCGTTGACATTATCCTTGTTGCAGTCCACCACGTTGTCGCATATACCATCGCTGTCTTCGTCAATATATCTTACATCCTGATCGTTCACCCCGTCGCCATCCACATCCACGAAAATATCGTTTATTTTGTCGCTGTTTTTGTCCACGAACTTGAAATTATGCGGGTATTCCTTGCCGTTGATATCATTGATCCCGTCCCCGTCGGCGTCCTGGAACAGATCGTTTTTCCCATCCCGGTCGCGATCCACGAAGCCGAAAATTTTCCCCTCGCCGGCTGCACTCTGCCGCGCTCCGGGCTGTTCCGCGCCGACTGCCGGAGATTCCTTTTTTTCTTTGTCCGGTTTTTCTTTTGACTCTGTTGGCTGTCGTCTGGTTTCCTTTTGCGGCTCGGCCGCGGCCTTACCCCCATCCTGCTTTTCGTCCCGGCCGGCCGAACGCTCACCTTGAGCGAGGAGCGGCGCTGCCCACAGGCCGAGGGCCGCCAGCATCAAGAGCCGGTATTTTGCTCGTCCGCTCATTGTGTTTTCTTTTCAAATTAAAAAAGCATTGCCGGAGCTCCCCCGGGGGAGCTCCGGCCGTAAATTTTAGCTGTTAGCGCAGGCGGCCGGCGCCGCTTTCGGCACGCTGTCCACCCATCCGACGGCCAATCCTGCCGGTTACGGAACCCCGGGCGGCACCGCGATAGAGCTTGCTGTCGGGGTCGAGAGCATTGACTACCCCGTCACCGTCCGCATCCTGCAGGCGGTCGTTGATCCCATCGCCGTCCTCATCGATAAAGCCGCGTCCCAGGCCGGAGTGCATGGTACCCGGCTGACGGTAGTACTTGCTGTCGGGATCGAGATGGTTGAGCACTCCATCGCCGTCCGAATCCTGCAACCGGTCGTTGATCCCATCTCCGTCCTCATCGATAAAGCCGCGACCCAGGCCGGAGTGCATGGTTCCCGGCTGAC
>MFIX01000167.1:0-23929 GCA_001780825.1 Candidatus Glassbacteria bacterium RIFCSPLOWO2_12_FULL_58_11
TACCTTGATCCGGGATGAGAAAAAACAGATCAGCCGTCTCGACTGGCAGGAGGACGGCCGAACTGAATCCTATTTCAGCCTTAAGAATCCGCCAGAGTTTTTCAGTCATCCGGAAAGAGCCGCCGAGTACGCGGGAGAGTATTTCAGCCCGGAGGTTCTGGCTACCTATTATATCACGGCGCAGGACGGCCGGCTAATCCTGGATACGCCGATCCGGAGCAAATACTTGATGGATTCGAGCGGAATCACCAACCCGGATACGCTGAAGTACCAGGAAAAGGACAAATTCAAATTCGCCTTTCTGGATGTGGATTTCGAGCGCGGCCCCGGCGGTAAAATCCGCGGGTTCACCCTGATCCATAAGTGGGCGGCTGTAAAACTGAAGTTCGTCAAAAAATGATCCGGAGACTTCCGGAGTAATCCGGAAGATTAATTCAAACAGCGGAAACCCGAATATCGCCGCTTTTCAGAGCGATCTTTCCAGGAGGCAGACCTCAAACGCGTACCCCGCCTCAGCCGCCGCGGCCTTGATTGTGTCGCGGATCGCGGCATAGTCGAATGAATAGTTGTACTTCTCGCCGAACAGGCTGGCCGCCTCCTCAATAGTACCCGAGCGCTCCTTGCCCGAGGTGTTCCAGCTCTCCTTTTTGAAGGAAAAGCCGGGACCCGCGCCATCCGCCGCGCCGGACAGCCCGTAACCGCTTTCTTTCAGTAATTCGAAGAATTTTATGGTCCTCACCGTATCATCGAGGCTCAGAACGCAGCGATAGACGAGCTTTTTCCGGGAAAGGAAAGATTTCTTTTCGGCAACCACGAATTCCAGCGCGAGATGCCCCTTCTTGTTCTCAGTAAGCGGGGCCGGCAGCGCAGCGCCCAGGCCGAGCAGCTTTTCCCTGAGAGTAGTCGTCTAAAGCTCCTTTCCCCGGCGGCTTAGCGGCAATGGGAATTTCTCCGTTCAAAATGGCCGCGTTTTTCTTGTACAGGCCGCTCCTAAACGAACTGGGCGCCTAAATTTGAATATAATTTGTCATTCTCCGCATTACCAGTACAGCGCCCCTTATTTCTATTCCCGGAGCTCGAGTTAAACCGCTTTCGGCAGCACACCGCCGGCAGCCGCCTTTTCCCGGAGGAGAAACTGTATTTCAGGGGCGAAAATCCAGTCCGGAGGCCAATTAATCGATAAACGGAATTTATTCGTCTTCCAGGCTGGCCCGGTGTGCACAAAGGTTACTCAGTTTTTTGCTGATTGGGCTTTTTCTGAATTGATAAAATATATTCATTTACGGATTAAGCAGTTAAGAACATTAAAGTTCGGGCCGCAATCCGACTTTGATATTGATAATTTTTCTACTCCCCAACTTTCAGGATGCTTGATTTTTTATGGAATTATCTGTACACTTTAAAGTGCAGGGCAAGTCTTAACCTCCCGGTATTTCAAGGCTTTCAATCCTTTTCAGAGGGGAAAATCTATTTTGGCGGAGTCTAATGGCGGTACCCGAGGTAAGGCAGCCAAACCGAACTGGTACAAAGATCTTTTGGATTACCGGCAACCCCATCTTGGAAAAGCTCTCTGGCAACTGCTCAACACGTTCATTCCTTACCTAGCCCTCTGGATTCTAATGGTCTGGCTGGTAGAGCGGGAATACTCCTACTTTATTACCGTGGCCTTTGCAACAGTAGCGGCTGCCCTGCTGATACGCATCTTTATTTTCTTCCATGATTGCACGCATGGCTCATTTTTCGCCTCGCACCGCGCGAACCGGATTTTGGGCTACCTCACCGGTATATTAACTTTCACACCGTTCGAGGAATGGCGCCATTTACACCTGGCCCATCACGCGGCCGCCGGAGATCTGGACCACCGGGGCAAAGGCGATATCTGGACCATGACCGTGGATGAATACCTGGCGGCCCCGAGACTTAAGCGGCTCGGCTACCGCTTAGCCAGGAATCCCCTGATCATGCTGGGCTTGGGTCCGACAGCGATCTTCCTGATTACCTCAAGGTTTTCCCACCGCGGGGCCCGGAAAGAGGAGCGCCTGAACGTGCTGTTTACCAACCTGGCCATCCTGGCGGTTATCCTGATTTTCAGCTTTACGATCGGCTTGCGGACCTACCTGCTGATCCAGTTGCCGATCATTTTTATCTCCGGAGTGATCGGCATCTGGCTGTTCTATGTCCAGCACCAGTTCGAGGGCGTATATTGGGCCCGTCAGGAAGTCTGGGACCCATTAAAAGCGGCCCTGCAAGGCAGCTCATATTACAAGCTTCCCCGGGTGCTGCAGTGGTTTACCGGCAGCATCGGTCTGCACCATATCCACCATATTCAACCGCGTATTCCCAATTACAATCTGCAAAAATGCTGTGAGGCGATACCGGAGCTGCGGGAAGTCCATCCGCTGACCTTAAGGAGAAGCCTCAAGTCGCTCTGGCTGAACCTGTGGGATGAGAAACAGCAAAAATTGGTCAGTTTCCGCTCGCTGAAATCGATCTCGCTAACCGAAAATCCCTGAAGATTGCGCCAGCGCTAATCGCCTTGCTTCGCTGAGACTTTCACGCAGGCAACAAGTCCTCAATCAGACTTAGACCCGACTGATCCAATTCCCACTGATGAAATCTTGCTTGAAGTTTTCAGACTAGTCGCATTATTTACGCCTGTTAGTTGAGGCCAGGCCGGGCTGCGACTGCGCCCCCCGGGTCGGCAATCCCCCGCGGTTTATTTGTTCCCCCGATAGAGTTCTTGGAAATTTGGAGAAAACCTATTAGCTTTATATGATAAAGTTCTCTCATTCTTTGTATTTATCCAATACCGGCAGAATGTTACGCAAAACAAAAAAGGAAGCCCAAACAGCGCAAGTCAATAGAAGATTCCTTTATTAGGCCGGATATTTTGACAAATAACGGCAGGTTTTCTTGAAACTAATTGCGAATTCCGGTGTCTTATATTTATGAACATCAGTAAGCGCCTGGTATTTTGGAATGCCAGCTCGGTAGTCCCATTCCTGCTCCTTATGAAATTCAGGGCGGCGTTGTGAGGAGATCGGCATTTTTTTTAAATCCTTTTCGCGCCCGGTTTCGTATAGAAGTTAAAAGCCTCGCAGCCGCTGTTTCCCGATAGCCCGACCGGCCCAGCCGGATTACTCGAAAATATTAAAAATTTACCTGCCATGACCGCAAATTATCACCGGACAATCCCGGACCCGAGTGCTTACTGCGTTCGCCTTGCGGGCCTCCTGGTTCTAATATCTCTGCAAATGAGCTGTTCCGCCTCGAATTCCGCCAGCTCGCCGATTACCTGCAATGCTGTCCAAAGAGACTTCGAAATAACGGTACAGGCCGAGGGGGAGATCGAGGCCCAGAAATCCCATCTGCTTTCCGCCCCGAGAATCGTCGGCGGACCCAAGCCGAAAGTCTCCTATCTGCCGCCCGAGGGCACTTTTGTGAAAAAAGAGACTGTGGTGGTGGAATTCTCCTCGGACAAATCTCGCGCGGATCACACGGATGCCCTCAGGATACTGGAGATGGCGAAATCGGATGCCAGGGCGACCGAGGTGGAACAGGCCCGCCAGCGCTCCCTGCTCGAGTCGCAAATCGAGAGCGCGGATGCCTCGGCTGCCTCGGCTCGCCTGCAACTGGCCCGGCTGCAGTTTGTCGCCGCGCGGGAGCGCGAGATCCGAGAGTTGGAAATAGCCCAATCCGATATCACCGCCGAGAAAACCCGCAAGAAGCTCACTCTGCTCGAAGCCGTACAGAAAGAGGAGAGCAGACAGAAAATGATCGAGGTCAAACAGGCGGAGAATAAGCTGAACAACGCGCAGCTCAATCTGGACAAACTGGTGCTGCGCGCGCCGGTGGATGGATATGTCCTTTACGAAACCAACTGGGAAACAGAGGAAAAGGTCCGGGTGGGCGATGATTTATATAGCGGCAATCCGGTAGTGAAAATCCCCGACATGTCCGTGCTCCAGGTAAAACTGCAGTTGAGCGAGACCGCGGTTCAGAAACTTTCAAAGGACCAGCCCGCGGAGATTATTGTGTCCTCTTCGGGTAATCTGCGCCTGCCCGGTCACGTATTACAGGTGGCCAAAGTCGCCAAGCCGGTGAGCAAAGGCTCGGAGGTTAAGTTCGTGGAAGTCATCGTGACTATCGACAGCCTGGCCGGGAGCCTGGTGCCAGGGCTTAGCACCTCGTGCTGGATCAGGACCGACAGCGTGTCCCAGGCGGTGGTGATCCCCCTGGATGCGGTTTTTGACAAGGACAGTACGCATATAGTTTACCTCCGCAGGGGCGCTCACTTCGAGCCCCGCGAAATCGTCCTGGGGGCAAAAGATGATAATTATTCGGTCGTCGACTCGGGTCTCGTGGGCGGCGAGGAGCTCGCGCTCAGCCAGCCCGGACAATCCCTGCTGAAATGAACCGATGTCCTGTCGCCGGGTTATGAGAATTGAGTGGTTACCATAGAGCTAAGGAGTGAATCTTGAACAGAAGTCTTCTATTTTTCCTGTCGCTCGGGATAGTATCGGGCATCTCGCTGTCCTGTTCCTCCAGTGATGCTTCCGATGTGGCGGTGTACAAAGTCAAGCGCGGTGATTTTTTCGACAAGATCATTGTCTCGGGCGAGCTTGAAGCGGTCAGCTCCCGTGTGATCAGCACCCCCGCGCTGAGCTGGTCCATGGGGTTTCCCAAGGTCGCGAAAATCGTGGATGAC
Source organism: Candidatus Glassbacteria bacterium RIFCSPLOWO2_12_FULL_58_11 (assembly GCA_001780825.1). Lineage (GTDB taxonomy): Bacteria > Gemmatimonadota > Glassbacteria > GWA2-58-10 > GWA2-58-10 > GWA2-58-10. The sequence continues at coordinate 4,709 of MFIX01000167.1, forward strand.
GGCAAGCGGGTGGAAAAGGACGAGCTGCTGGTACAGTTCGATCCCTCGGAGGTGGAGAAAACGATCACCGATGCCCGCAACGAGCTGGAAATCGCCAATGCCGAGCTGGCCAAGGCCCGCGTCAACCACGAATCCCAGCTCGAGGAGCTCAAGGCGGACCTGCAGATGGCTGAGATCAGCTACCGGATCTCGAAGCTCAAGCTCGAGCAATCCTCTTTCGAGGCGGATATCGACCGCAAGAAAATCGAGCTCGACCTGGAAAAAGCCGGGATCAGCCTCGAACAGGCCCGGCAGGAGATCGAAAACCGCAGGAAAGTCCAGCGGGAAGAACTGAGCAAGCTCGAGCTCAAGGTCCAGCAGGCCCAGACTAAACTCGATCAGGCTCAGGACACTCTGAAAAGCCTCACTATCACTGCTCCTACGCTGGGCATCGCGATTATCAAGGATAGCTGGATGACTGGACTAAAAATTCAGGTAAATGACCAGGTGTACCCCGGCATGCCGCTTATCGGGCTGCCCGACCTGAGCGCCATGAAAGCCGTGGTCTTGGTGAACGAGGTGGATATCGCCAGGATTGAAAAGGGCAAAGCCGCGGTGGTCAAGCTGGACGCTTTCCCGGAGACCAGTTTCAGCGGCAAAGTGACCGAGATCGCCACCCTGGCCCGTAATAAAAAAGAAAACTCGAACGTGAAAGTATTCGATACGACAATCCTGTTGGATGGGGTTACTGAAAAGATGATGCCGGGCATGACCGTCAATAGTGAGATCATTATCGACAAGATTCCCGACACATTGTTCATCCCGTTGGAGGCGCTTTTTATCAAGGAAAATAAACCCCTTGTTTACCTCAGGAAAAGCTCAAAGTTCGAGCCGTGCGATGTCGTTATCGGCCCCGAGAGCACCGATTATGTAATAATCGAAAAGGGCTTGAAGGAAGGGGACGAGGTGGCCCTGGTCGATCCTACAGTCAAGCCGGCGGCCCTGGGCGAAAAGAAAACTGCCGAAGAGAAAGAATCCAAGTGATGAAGAAATCACATCTGCTAACGGCTACACTCTGCCTGTTCCTGGCCTGCAGCCGTGGGGCTCGGGACAAACAGTCCGGCGGACCGGAAAGCGGCGGGCCTGGAAATCCTTTCACCGAGACCGGCGAGCTCCAGGCGGTGCGCAACACCAACGTGGTGATGCCCTCGTTCGACTGGGACTATGGCCGGCCCCAGATTACTTTTCTGGAGAAAGAGGGAACCGTGCTGAAAGCCGGCGAGATCGTGGCCGAGATCGAAAAGTCCGGGGTGCTGAAAATCCTCGAAAACGAGAAGGCCAACCTGGCGATCGCCGAGGCGGACCTGAAGAAGATGAAGGTGGATAATGAGATGGCATTGAAAAAACTCGAGACCGAGTATCAGACCGCCCTCTCAGACCTCCAGCAGGCCCGGATCGATACCCAGAGGGTCAGGTACGAACCGGAGTCCCGCAGGCAGGTCGCCCGCCTGAGCCTGGAGAAAACCGGGATCGCTTTGCAGAAAGCCGGCGAAAAGCTGGATGCCACGCACCAGGTCCAGGAGCAGGACCTGAAAATACAACTGATCCGGATCGAGCAGATAAAGGCCAAGCTCAGTAAGGCAGAACAGACTATCGTGAACTTTACTCTGCGCGCCCCCGCCAATGGGATGATCGTTCACAGCCGGGACCGGTGGTCCCACGAAAAGGTGAAAGTGGGCGATGGGCGATGGCCCGGCCAGGCGATAGTCCAGTTGCCTGACCTGACCCAGATGAAAGTCCTTACCTCGGTCAACGAGACCGATATCCGGAAGGTCGATTTGAAACAGAAAGTCGCGGTCCGGCTGGATGCTTTCCCGGACCTGAAGTTTGACGGCCGGATTATAACGATCAGCCATATCTGCCATAAAAAAAACAAGAATTCAGATATCAAAATGTTCGATGTGGAAGTTCTGCTCGAACAGACCCACCGGATTTTCAAGCCGGGCATGACCACAAGCTGCGAATTCCTGCTCACCGTGTGAGCGCGAAAGGGATGCGCATGGAACCGCGCGAATATTTCCGCATGGGCCTGGAAGGCCTGACTGATCATAAGCTGCGCTCCCTGCTGACCATGCTCGGGATTATCCTCGGCGTGGCCTCGGTGATCGCCATGCTCTCGATCGGCGAGGGGGCTAAGCGGGAGGCCCTGGAGAAATTTAAAATCCTGGGCGTAAATAATATCATTGTCCGGGAGAGGGCGCTCAGTGATGAGGAGCTCGCGGAAGTCCGGGCCAAGTTCTCCCGCGGCCTGTCCCTGGCGGATGCCGGGGCGATACGGGAGATCATTCCCACGGTGGAGACGGTCGCCCCGCAGGCCGAGCTGGAGGTGGAGGCGCATTTCGAGGACAAGTCGGCCAAGGCCACGGTGGTCGGGATCACGCCCGAGACGCTGCGGATCCTCAACTACGAGCTCACAAGCGGCACGCCGATCACCCAAGAGCAGACCGACAAAGAGCAGCGCCTGTGCCTTCTCGGCTCGGAGATCGCCCGGGACCTTTTCCCTACCACGGACCCGCTGGGCAAGAGTGTTAAGCTGGAGGACCAGTGGTTCGAGGTGCTCGGGGTGATGGGCAGCCGGTCGCTTTACACGGAAACCGTGGGCGAGCTCGCCGCCCGTAACCTCAACCAGGATGTTTACATACCCCTTACTGCTTTCCTGCGGCGCTTCGACAAGGAAAAGCCACTTGCCAGCCAGATCGACCAGCTGACAGTCAAGGTCCGGGAATCGGAGGAGCTGGTAGCCACCGGCGCGGTGATCCGCCGCCTGCTGGAGCGCCGGCATTACAAAAACAAGGATTTCGACATCGTGATCCCCTTCGAGCTGCTCAAGCAGGAAGAAAAGGAGCGGCGGATCTACAACCTGGTGCTGGGCTCGATAGCCGCCATCTCGCTGCTGGTCGGCGGGATCGGGATCATGAATATCATGCTGGCCACGGTGCTGGAGCGGACCCGCGAGATCGGCATCCGGCGCGCTATCGGGGCCAAGCGCAAGGACATCCTGATCCAGTTCCTGCTAGAAGCGGTGGGACTGAGCCTGATCGGCGGGGCAATCGGGGTCACGCTGGGGATCGCTATCTCGCACATGGTCGGACACATAGGCAATTTCAGCGCGGTGGTCTCTCCCCTGCATGTGCTCCTGGCTTTCTTTGTCTCCGGCGCCGTGGGAGTGATTTCAGGCACGTTCCCGGCGCGCCGCGCCGCAGGCATCGATCCGATCGAGGCCTTGCGCTATGAGTGAGCCGGCCCGCCAATGGAAATCGCCCGGGCCTGAACAACTGTTTCACCCGTTTAATTCACAAAAAATTCCGTTTGCGTTTCATGTAGGGGCGCACCCCCGTGTGCGCCCGACTGCGCTCGAGAAATCCCTGAACAACGGGCGGACACAGGGGTCCGCCCCTACCGGGTCTGCGGCATTTTGTGAATAATCCGGATTTAATACCATTAGAAAATCGCTGAAGAGGTAGAAATGAAAAATCTGATTCTGATTGTAATTGCGCTTCTGTATCTTGGATTGCCCGTTTCCGTGCTGAAAGCCCAGGATGAGAACCCGGTCATCCTGACCCTGAACGATGCAATCGGACTGGCCCTGGAGAAAAGCTACGATGCACGGCTGGTGCGGCTGCAGCTGATCGAGGCCGGCCAGAACGTCCAGGCCCAGAAAGGCCGATTCCGGACCCAGGTCAACTTAGTGCTGAACTCGCCGGATTTTCAGGAGCAGGTGCAGGCCACCCGTATCCCAAACGAGGTGCCTTACTACAACACCACCGGCAGCCTGCGCTGGCAGAGCCGCCTTTCGATCACCCAGCCGCTGCCCACCGATGGGAATATCAGCCTGAGCTCGAACCTCTACCAGGTTCGGGAATCGGTATTCGAGGACCAGCTCGATCTCACCCAGAAAGCCAAGCGCTTCTACAGCTCTTTCCGACTGGAGCTGAACCAGCCGCTGTTCGTGCCGAACACCCTCAAACTGGGCATGGAGCGGGCCAACCTGGAAAACGAGCGGGCCCAGCGCGAGTACACCCGGACCGAGCTGGACGTGGTTTACCAGGTCACCCAGTCCTTTTTCGAGCTGTACAGCGCCACTCGCAGGCTGGAGATCGCCCGGGAGGAGGCCAAGCAGCAGGAGGATGCCTACGATCTAGCAAAGCGCAAGTTCGAGGCCGGCCTGATTCCCGAGGTGGAAGCCCTGCAGATGGAGGTCGATCTGGCCCAGAGCCGCAACCGTCAGCTCACCGCCGAGGGCGACCTGGCGCAGGTTGAGGACCGCTTCAAGATCACGGTCGGCCTGCCCCTGGAGGAGGCGCTGGGAGTGCGGACCGATTTCTCTATCAACCAGGTGAGCGTGGATGAGCCGAAAGCCATCGAGCACGGCCTGCGGCATCGCGCCGAAATCCGGGAGCGGGAGATCAGCCTCCGCCTGGCGGAGATCACGCTCAAACAGACCGACGCCCGCTCGGCGATCCGGGGGGATGTCCGGGTTTATTACGACCTGACCGGTGTCAGCGACCCCTTGCTGGAATACGGGAGCAGTGTCTCGGATCTTTTTCACTCCAGTATCAGCGATCTGAAGCGCCGGCCCAGGAACCGGGGGGTTACTTTCACGCTCTCCCTGCCGATCTGGGACTCGGGAGTAAACCGCGCGGAGGTCGCCGCGGCCCGGGCCGTTCTCGAGCGCAGCGAGCTGACCGAGCAGGAGACCCGCCGTCAGGTTACCCAGCAGATCCGGGCCGTGATCACCCGGCTCAAGGAGACCCGCAGCCGCCTGGATGTGCTCAAGCGCAGCGAGGAGGTGGCCCTGCGCGGCTACGAGATCAGCCAGGCCCGTTTCGAGAACGGCGATATCACCAGCCAGGAGCTGGCCCTGGACCGGGTCCGGCTGACCCAGGCCCGCCAGGACTATCTGGATGCCTATATCAATTACCAGCTCGCCGTGGCCGACCTGATGCGCAATACGCTGTTCGATTGGGAGAAAGGCCGCAGCCTGGTGGAAGAAAAAAGCTGACCGGCAACGGAGTCAGGAGACAGGAGACAGAAGTCAGGAGACAGAATAAAAGCAATGGCAAAAGCTTTCGGGAGACATTCTGCCTGCCGAATTCTGACTTCTTGATAGGAATTGAGCGAAAGCAGCGGCTATTATTCACAATGTGTTATCCATAAATATTTAAATCGCCGAGCAAAGAATGCTGATCGAACTGCAGAACATAACCAAAACTTACCAGATAGGCGCTATCGAGGTCCCGGCCCTCTGCGGTATCGACCTGCGTATCGAGGAGAACGAGTACCTGGCGGTCATGGGCCCCTCCGGCTCGGGCAAATCCACCTTGATGAATATCCTGGGCTGTCTGGACACGCCCTCCACGGGAGTGCATTATTTCGCCGGCGAGCGGGTGAGCGAGCTTTCAGATGACCGCCTGGCCGAGATCCGCAACCGCAAGATCGGATTCGTGTTTCAGACATTCAACCTGCTGCCCCGGGCTAATGCGGCCACCAATGTGGCGCTGCCCATGATCTACAGCGGCGTACCACCCGATGAGCGCAAAGCTATCGCCGCCGAGGCACTTAAAAAAGTGGGCCTGGGGGACAGGATAGAGCACCGGCCGAACGAGCTTTCGGGCGGGCAGCGCCAGCGCGTGGCGATCGCCCGCGCCATGATCAACAAGCCCTCGATCATCCTGGCCGATGAGCCGACCGGCAATCTCGACTCCAAGACCGGCGAGGAGATCATGCAGCTTTTCAGGGCGCTGCACGACCAGGGGAACACGATTATCCTGGTCACTCACGAGGAGTATATCGCCGCCCACACCCAACGGGTGGTGCGCCTGCTCGACGGTCATATCGAGAGCGACAAGCCCAACGGCCGGAAATAGGATAACAATATTCTTCTATAATCTCCTTACACCCGCCAGCCTCATCCTGAAAGAATAGCAGTCTCAGCAACTCATCCAGCCCGCAATCCGCCGAAAAGCAAAAAGTTCATTTCCAGCCTGAATGGCGAATTTAGGCATTGAATTTTCTTAATCCCGGTAGTACAGTTCGAGGTGAATTGAGCGGGGACAGGGATTTGATTCCGCAGGATACCGGGATTGCCGGCTTTCCAGGACAAAGCGCGACAGTCAGCTACCAAATATAGAGATTTGCTATAGACACCATTTACCGCACCGGAGGGTCCGCATGAAATTGAATTTTATTGTCCGCTCCGCTATAATCCTGGCCCTGGCCGGGCCGGTTTTCCAACCCTTTCAAGGCGTCAGCCGGCTCCTGGCCCAGGATTCAACGAAAAGCGCAGCCCAGCCGGAGCAGAAAAACGCCTGGTCTATCGGCATCTACACCGGCCCCTCGCCTTTTGAGCTTTCCTCCCCGGCGGGCATTCAGAACCCGGTGCTCACGGCGGACATGGTCAGCGATTTGAAAGTGAACATTGTCGCCCATCCGTTCATGGCGGTCACCGATTCGATGTACTACCTGTTTTTTACCGCGAAAAACGATCTCGAGGGGGAGGTAAGCGGTATCGGTATGGCGGAGAGCCGGGACGGTCTGCACTGGCGCTACCGTCAGATGGTCATTAAAGAGCCTTTCGTGCTGGCCTATCCCTTTGTATTTAAATGGCAGGATGACTATTACCTGCTGCCCGAGGCCCACAAAGAGCCATTCCTGCGGCTGTACAAGGCGACGCATTTCCCGGACAAATGGAGCATGGTCAAAGACCTGCTCAGCGGCGACCATTTTATCAGCGCCACGCCGGTCCGCTACCATGACATGTGGTGGATGTATATCTGCCGCCTGGGCAATGAGACTCTGCGGCTGTTTTTCGCCTCCGACCTGCTGGGACCCTGGAGCGAGCATCCCTCAAGCCCGGTTGTCCCCAAGGACCTGGACACGGCCCGGCCGGCAGGCCGGCCCCTGGGGATCGATGGGAAGCTGTACCGCCTGGGCCAGGACTGCGACCCGACCTATGGGAACCAGGTGCACGCCTTTCAAATTACCGAGATCAGTCCGTCCGCCTACAAGGAAAAGATGATCGAGGCCCCCCTGGCAAAAGCCTCGGGCCGGGGCTGGAACGCCGAGGCCATGCACCATATCGACGTGCACCAGATTGGCGAAAACAAATGGATCGCCGCGGTGGATGCCCTGGGTGAAATTCCCGTCAAGTCCCATTGATCTTGCTGCTTGTCTAATGAAAGGGGAAAAGATGTCCGCGCGAAAATCTCTCATTCTTGCACTCGCGGTATTACCCTGTGCTTTCTTGAAAATACAGGCTCAGGAGAGCGGCCTGCTCCTGAAAGACTGGGCCCCGCTGAGCCAAATGGTGGTCAAGCAGACCCGGGTGCTCAAGCCGAAATTCCCGGTCATAGATGTGCACAATCACCTGGCGCTGTTCCGCGGATTGGACAGCCTGGCTTATCATCTGAGCGAGATGGACAAGGCGGGCGTATGGAAATGTGTCAGCCTGGACGGATTCCACAATACCGATTTATTCCAGAGCTGGCGGAAAATCGGCGAGGACTTTTTCAAGGAGCACCTGGCGGCCTGTAAAGCCGTAGCCCCGGAGCGTTTCCTGGTTTTTTACGTCCCCTATTATGAAAAAATCGATGAGCCGCAGTTCGGCGAAAAAGAGGCGGCAAAACTGGAAGAGGCGGTAAAGCTGGGGGCGCGGGGACTGAAGATCCATAAAATATTGGGGCTTTATCTCAAGGACAAAAGCGGCAGGTACGTTCCGGTCGATGATCCGCGGTTCGATCCGATCTGGGCCAAATGCGGCGAGCTGGGCATTCCGGTCATGATCCATGTATCCGACCCCAAAGCCTTTTTTACGCCCGTGGACCGGTTCAACGAGCGCTACGATGAGCTGGGGGAGCATCCGGACTGGGCGTTCAGCGACAAGCAGTTCTATACGAAAACCGAGCTGCTGGCCCAGCGCAACAGGTTGATCGCCCGTCACCCGGAGACAGTCTTTATCGGCGCTCACCTGGGGACCCTGCCGGAAGAGCTGGACCAGGTCGGCATGTGGCTGGATATGTACCCGAATTTCTATGTCGATATCGATGCCCGGATCTCCGAGCTGGGAAGGCAGCCCTATACCGCGCGGAAATTCATGATCAAGTACCAGAACCGGGTCATGTTCGGCACGGATGCCGCGCCGGACGCCGAGCTCTACCGTACTTATTACCGCTTCCTGGAGACCGATGACGAGTATTTCGACTATTCCAACGGGCTATTCAATCAGGGAAGATGGAAGATTTACGGCCTGTATCTGCCGGATGAAGTACTGGAAAAAATCTACAATAAGAACGCCTTGAAAATTTTCAGCATGTACAAGGGCCCAAAGGCAAGCTGACCCGGCCCAATTGATTCTCTCAACTAATTGATAGTGAATATTTTACAGTAGGGCACGGCATGCTGTGCCCTTGCATGCCAAACGGGGCGGACACATGGGTCCGCCCCTGCCCAGAATTGTGGAGATGTATGAATAATCGGGGCGGGAGGTTTCAAGCAATCCACCTGTTCCTGTTGAAAAGAAAAAGGCTCGTGAATATCACGAGCCTTTTTCACAATCCTGTAAGGCAAATCCGGGCTTCCGATAGAGCGGCTGCTATTTTTCCTCTATTTCGGTTTCCTCATCCTGCAGCAGGCCGGCTCCCGGACCCATGCGGCCTCCGCCCCATATCCCGCGGCCGCCGCCCTGACGCATCTTCCCCCCACTCCTTCCCATGCGAGGCATCTCCTGCGCTTTTTTCCGCTGCTCATCGGTCATCACGCGGGTCGCCTCCACATGGGCCTTGACAACGGCGAACCTGCGGTCGCCAAGCAGGCCGGAAATTTCGGCCTGCTTGGCCTGGACTTTAGCCAGGTCCACATTATCGCCGTCCAGCAGGTCCAGCAGCTCGGCCCGGCCCACCGCCAGTTTGGCGCCGGCCTGCGAGACCTGCTTGACCAGCTCCATCCGGATGGCTTTGATTTTCTGGACCTGCGAATCATCCAGGCCCAGCTCGGCGCGCATCCTCAAATAAAATTCCGGCCCCCTGTATTTCCCCAACCCCTCCATGCCCCTCCGGCCCATCAGCATCCCGAGCATACCCGGTCCGCCGTGCATCTCGCTTATCTTGTGTTTGAATATCATCCCGGGCCTCCCCTCGCCCCCGCTCTCCTCCTGCGCTCCCGCCACGAAAAACAGGCCGGAAACCAGAATAGACGCGGCAATAACCGTTAAAAATTTCATTGTTGCCTCCATTGCTTGATGTTGTCTCCCCCGGTAATTGGCCGGAATGGAGCCCATAAAAAGCAGATTTGCTCTTAGGACAAGCCGGAGCGCCGGAGAGTTACATTATTTTCAAATTGACCAGACGCCCCAAGCCCCTGAATCAAAGTTGCTATTGCCAGGCCCGGGGAATAAATTTACTTAAACTGGCAGGCTCTTTCTGCGAGCGCGGCAGAGAAGCTTTCCAATCGGAGAACGGAAAGCTAGCGGCCGAAGCGAATCCCGCTTCCGTTTTAGAACCGGCCGGTGAGTGAGCTGATTTTTTCTACCGATTTCTTTCTGCTCTTACTGAAAACTCTCAGACATGACGGAGAATTTAAATGCGGTCCACGCATGCGCTGCGGCTTATTGCATGTTTCACTCTGGCGACACTGCCGGCCGGCTGTCAGGATGACTCCGGCCCTGAGATGGCCGGGGCGCTGACCCTGGAGGACATCTATGCGCCGGTGAAAGTGGGCACGCCGCCTGATAATTCGTTCAATGGCCTGGTCCAGCTTCCAGATGGCGAGCTGCGGCACTATGGTTTCGAGGGCCGGCAGGACAAGCCCTCCACGTATTTTTACATCTTCAGCCGCAACAACGGCTTGACCTGGCAAAAGCATGAGCCCCAGCTTTCCGATGAGGCCTCCGCGGATGAAAACATGCCGCCTGGATGCCGCAGCCCGTATTCCGGGGATTTTATCCGTCTGGTGGCCGGCCGCGAGGGGACTTTTGTCCTGCGCAGCAAGGAGGGAATCGACGGGCATTACACGCGCGAGAAAATATCCGCCGTGCATGTCGGCATGCTGCGCCAGCCGATGTTCCTGAAGACGAGACAGCGCATCCTGGTCACCGGCGGAGAATCCCTGAAGCAGGGCGCGGATGAAATCATGCAGGCCTGCGTATTTTACTCGGATGACGACGGCTACAACTGGCAGATGGCCCGGGTCCCGGTGGGGCCGCGCCACGAGTCTGTCTGGCCGCACCAGAAAACCCGCTGGCAGAATTATGCGATCGAGCCGACAATAGCCGAGCTGGCCGGGGGCTGTTTGTGGATGCTGTTGCGCACCTCGATGGACAACCTGTACGAGTCTTTCTCGGAGGATGGCGGAGCCACCTGGAGCGCGCCCTCCCCCTCGCGCTTCTATTCCACCCTGACCATGCCGACTTTCTTCCGGATGAATGACAACCGCCTGCTGCTTTTCTGGTGCAATACCACGCCGCTGCCCGAGCTCGACCGCTCCCGCGATACGACCATCCGGGCCGAGCAGAAAAACGGCCTCTGGGAGGATGTATTCACCAACCGGGATGCGATCCATGCCGCGATATCTGAAGATGACGGGAAAAGCTGGACCGGCTTCCGCGAGCTGTATCTCGATCCCCTGCGCAACGAGAAAGATTTCGCCACCCGCGGCGGCACCGCGGTCTCGCTCGACCGCAGCGTGCACCAGTCCCAGGCGGTGGAGCTGCCCGGAGGCAAGCTGCTGGTGGCCCTTGGCCAGCATCCCCTGGTACGCGCCCTGGTCATTTTCGATCCGGCCTGGCTCTACGAAACCGAGCGCGCGGACAGTTTTGCCGGGGGCCTTAAAGACTGGTCCACATTCAAGTACGTCGAGGGTATCCGCGGCCACTGCGCCTACAACCGCGACCCCGGGCCTCCGCTGGAGGACCATCCGGATCTTCCGGGCCGCAAGGCGCTGCATATCCGCCACCTGATCGACTCAGCGCTGGTCGGCGACAGGGACGGGGCGGTGTGGAACTTTCCGGCGGGGATAAAAGGCACATATACTGCCCGGATCAAGCTCGAACCCGGCGGCCGCGGCGGGAGGATCTGCCTGATCGACCGCTGGTTCAACCCGACCGACACCCTGGCCCGCCGATATGCCATGTACAGCCTGACTTTCGAAGGCGAGGGCCAGATCGGGGGCGAGCCGGCGCTGCAGCCGGGGAAATGGCAGGAGCTGTCTTTCCGCTGGGAGGATTCCCGCTCCACAGCCTGCCGCCTGTATATCGACGGGCAGCCTTTCTCCCGCCCTCTGGAGCTGGCCCGGCCGAGCGAAAACGGGATCTGTTACGTGCATTTTCAATCCACTGCGGAAGAGGAGGATCGGGCGGGTTTCCTTATCGAAGCGGTGCGGGCGCAAATCAGTCATTAAGGGACACCGACGTTTACGCCTCCCGCACCCGGGCTGATTCATGTCTCGTTTCCAGCTCTTCCAATTGGTGCCAAATCTCATGTCGTGGTATATTTGCAGCCTTATCTGAACTTCCAAGTCATCGGCCGACCTGTGCGCGGAGATTCGACGCCCAAGGAGGATAAGTTTAATGTCTAGAATCACTTTCATGCTTTTGACATTTGCGTTTTTCTTTGCGCTCAATATCCAGGCTGAAGTAGCCGACCCGGCGAAAGAGATAAAGTCGCTTTCACCGCTGGTGATAATTTCCAGGCTGGACCTCGAGCTGCCGGGTCTGGAAAAGGTTAAAGCGGCCGAGAGCCGGGGAGCCAGGACTGCCGCGCTGGCCGCCCTTCTGGAGTATTACAGGAATGTTTTTCCATTGGAACCAATTAAGGGCGCTCTTTCGGATAAGGAGCGCAAGACCGCCGACAACTTCGCCCGGCACATATTCCAATGGGGGCCTTACGAGCCGGCGGATTACGGCGACTCTGTCAACTGGCAGTGGGACCCGCGCGGGGACATCGAATGGGTGGCCGCGATCTATCGTTTCTTCTGGGCTCTCCCGCTCTCGGAGGCCTGGGCCGCCACGCGGGACGAGAAATACGCGCGGGCCTTTGTCGAGCTAGACCGCGACTGGATCGCCAGGCACCCGCTGCAAGACCGCAACATCGCGCATCCCATCTATACCGACTGGGTGGGTTTCCCCTGGCTGGACATCCAGACCGGCATCCGGGCCACAAATCTGTGCCGGGTCTTCCCGATCCTCGTGCACGCCCGCGCCTTCACGCCGGAGTTCCTCGCCGTCTTCCTGGCCAGCATCTACGACCATCAGGTAAAGACGGAGTTTTTCCCGATGGGCCAGGTGCACAATAAGGCGATGATGGAGCAGAGAGGCTTTACCGATATCGCCTCCACTTTCCGGGAATTCAAGGATTCCGGCCGCTGGATGGCGCTCGCCCTGGACCGGGGACAGGAAAGCCTTCTGGCGCAGACCACCGCGGATGGCGTTCAATGCGAATTATCCGCCGGTTACCATCTGATCGTGCTGGAGGATGCGGTACATATCATGGAGCAGGCGGAAAAGATGGGGCTGGCTGTCCCGGAGGCTTACCGTCAGCGTATCCGGCTGATGTACGATTACCTCTTCGCCGTGGCTACTCCTGACCTGGGCTGGGCCATGTTCGGCGATGTCAGCCGCCAATTGCCCGGCGGCGAGCGCTCGTCTCACGAGCTGTACGCTTCGCTGCTCGAGGCCAGCCGCATCTTCGGCGATCCCAAATACGCCGCCCGCGCCCGTCTGGATTACAGTAACCTGCCGCAAGAGAAAAGCAGCGCCTTCCGGGAAGCCGGAATGTACGTGTTCCGGGACCGCTGGGGACCGGACCAGATCTACCTGGCCTTCCACGATTCACCGCACCCCTGCGGCTCGGGATGGCACGACCAGCCGGACAACGGCACGTTCGAGCTTTATGCTTTCGGCCGCTGGCTGATGACCGACACGGGCTTTTACACCTATGGGCACGATCCCGAGAAGCGCGAATGGCACCGTCAGACCCGCGTGCACCAGACCCTGACCCTGGACAACCGTAACTCCTCGGTGGATGCCCGGGCGCGGCTCTGGCAGGCCGGCGCTGATTTCAGCTCGGTCACGGTCGATAATAATGCCTACGAAGGCTTTCTGCACCGCCGTACGATCTGGTTTGTCGACAATTCGTTCTTTGTGCTGCTGGATGAGGCGATAGGCAGCGCACCCGGCGAGCTGGCGCTGCATTTCCAGCTTGCCGAGGGAAAGGCCGAGCTGGACGGGAACGGGAAACGAGCCAGGACTCTTTTCCCGGAGGCCAATGTGCTGGTCTGGTCTGCTCCGGATGAGCCGCTGACCCTGGAGGAGGAGGAGGGCTGGTTCGCCTGGACCTACGGGAAGCGGGTCCCGCGGAAAGCCTTTTGCTTAAAGAGCGCCGGTCAGGCCCCGCAACAATTTGTGACCCTGATCGTCCCCTACCGCGGCACCACCGCCCCCGTAGTCTCAGCCGGGCTGCTGGACAATCCGACAGTGGGCGCGGACCGGGTGGAACTGGAGGCCAGCGCTTTCGGGAAAACCTGGCGTATCGGCCGCGACCTGGCGGCTCAGAGCGCCTGGAGCAGAGAGAAAGGTAAGTAAACAGGTTATAGAAGCAGCGGGATGGTGCCGGGCCTATCCGCTCAGCCCGGCAAAAATTAGCCGGTCTGGTTACAAATATGCCTGTAAAATAAAAAACCCCCGGGATTAATAATCCCGGGGGTTTCAGTCAATGCCTCGTTATGCTTAGCCGATAACTGGCGTGACGTTCGCAGACTGAAGTCCCTTCGGCCCTTGCACGATATCAAACGTTACTTTCTGATCGTCGTATAGAGTCTTGAAACCGTCTCCGTTGATGGCGGAAAAATGGACGAAAACATCCTCGCCATTTTCCTGTTCGATAAATCCAAAGCCTTTGGATTCATTGAACCATTTCACTTTACCCGTTGCCATCTGAAAACACTCCTTACAGCAAAAAAATGAAAAAAACCGTAGCCGCAACATCGCTTTAACAATCTTACAGCTACAAAAAAAGCAGGGGAAGGCAAAGCTTCCCCTGCCGACGGATGCAGTATAACACTATTTCACAATAATTGCAAGACTTATTTTCAGCCAGTCCTTTACTTACTTATAGAAGAGGCTGAGATTTCTGTTGAGATCACTTTAGGGATAACAAAAGCCTGAAGCAGAAATACAACCACGATGCTTGAATAATCCGGCAATTTTTTATACCGTATCAGTATCTTTGCCGGGAAATCCGGCTCAATTCCCGCTTGAACTTTTCACCTGGGGACGAATATGAGGAAAGCAGCCATCGGAATAGGAATTCCGGCCTTTTTGATAACCCTTGGCCTGGCCGCATCTGTGCCGGAGGGCGGCGATCCACACTCGGCCGCCTCCGGCAAGAGCCCAACCGCGGGGCAAAGCGCCCAACCGGCCGCGAACCACCGGGGACTGGCCTACCGTTACCCCGGAGATGCCGGTATCGAGGCGGATTCGGCCGTGGTCTTTCGTGAGACTTTCGAGCAGGGGCTCATCTCGGACCTGGACCAGCGCTGGACGAATATCAGCAACTCGGACAATGAGGTTCTCGCTTTTGTCAGCGATGCGCCTCCGGGGAGCGCGGGCAAGCGCTGCCTGCAGATGACCGCCACCAACGGGCACGATACCGGTGGACATTTGTGGAAATATCTCGATAAGGGTTACGACCGGCTCTACGCCCGCTTTTACACGAAATTTTCCCCGGATCACCCATACGTCCATCATTTCGTCCATATGGGATCCCAAAGAGAAACACTATTCCCTTCCGGCGGCGCCGGCTCCCGGCCCTCTGGAACTCAAGGATTTTCAACTGGTATCGATCTCAGCGCCTCAAGAAGAGCCGTACCGCCGGGCGACTGGATGTTGTACAGTTACTGGTGCGAGATGCGCAGTTATCAAAATCTCGATGGAACAGGAAATGTGTATTACGGCAACGCGTTCGAGCCGCTGACTCCCGAGCCGGCCCCGCGGGACAAGTGGCAGTGCGTCGAATTCATGATCCAGTGCAACAGCGCGCCGGATGTGCGCGACGGCGAGGAGGCGTTCTGGATCGACGGCAAGCTGATCGGGCGGTTCGCGCCCGGTACGCCCCTCGGAACCTGGATCAGAGACAAGTTCCATGTCACCGGGGTTTACAACACCAACCCGCAGCCTTTCGAGGGCTTCCTCTGGCGCACCTCGAACGAAGTGAAGATCAACTGTTTCTGGCTGCTCTACTACATGGCCTCGGTCTTTGAGAATGACTATACTCCCAATGATACGACAATCCCCTACAACGGCGCTAAGGGGCAGGTCCTGTTCGATGACATCGTCCTGGCCACCCAGTATATCGGCCCGCTGGCGGTCGAGCCGCCCACGGGCGGGCAGTCCGGCTGCGATTTCAACGGCGACGGCAGGACCAACATAGTCGATGTTGTCCGGCTGGTGCAGATGTTTCTCCGCGACCCGCAGGATAAGCGAACGGACTACGACGGAGATGGGGAAAGCACACTAGGCGATGCCATTACGCTCTTGATCGATATCGTCAAAGGCAACTGCTAGGGAACCGCGGACAGTACGCCTGTATCTCGAAAGTTAAAGCTTCCTGAAAGGCGTGCCGGATATCCTCTAAGCTTTCCGTAAAACTGCGGCGACTTAACCTCATTCAGGACTCGGGCCAGGAGAATCTCGGCCGGCTTTCCCGTGGATGATAACTCTTTCCCGAAAATTTTTTTACGCCTCCCGGGCGCGGACCTGACCGGTCTAGTTGTTTTCCTGACGGAAACAAGTTAAGTTAAGTGGCGGAAGATTTTTTCGAACAGGGGCGAGTGCTTTCCCTGGGCACGCACCCTCCCCTTTGTACACCAACTCAATTGAGGAGAAACGGCTCGGCACCTGTCCAGTGAAAATTCAGCTTAACAGTTTGCGATAAAGCAGGAGAAGAGAATGAACATCTATGCAGGAAACCTCTCGAGCCAGACTACCGAGGAAGAATTGCGGGAGGCCTTCGAAGCCTTCGGACAGGTAACGGCAGCTAATATTATAAAAGACAGGTATTCCGGCGAATCCCGCGGTTTCGGCTTTGTGGAGATGCCGACCAAGGCCGAGGCCGAGGCGGCGATTACCGGTTTGAACGGTAAAGAGCTTGGCGGCAACACGATTATCGTCAACGAGGCTCGTCCGCGTGCCGACAAGCGCCCCGGTGGTGGCGGCGGCGGCCGGGGCGGTAACCGGGGCCAGGGCGGCGGCGGCGGTTATCGCGGTGGCGGCGGCGGAGATCGCCGTTCTTGGTAATCGGCTATCCGGCCACCGAAGGAATTGATCTCCGGCCGCTTTACGGAATTGCTTTGGAAACAAATAGACAGGGAGGCTCGATCCGCCCCCTGTCTATTTTTTATGCCCGCCGAAGAGAGCGCCCTTGATGAAATTAGCCCCATAGACTGGACAAGGGTTACTCTCCATTCTCCTTATCCGCTTACCCCTCTGAGCAAACTCATGGAAATTAATTTTGATTGAGCGGCTTAATCCCCTCTTGAAGCTTATTGAAATGCGCAGCCGGGAGCGCTATTTTTCTTTGACGGCGGAGTAACGCCGTTCCCTCCGTCCGGAAAACATATCTGGATTCGCTGTCGGCGGAAGAAAGATCGAGTTCATGTACGCACTGCTCGCCGTTACCCCCATCGTCACTGTCTTCGTGCTCCTGATCAATTTTCACCAGCCCGCCAAAAAGGCGATGGCTGCCGCCCTGGTCCTCACCACCGTGCTATCCATGACTGTCTGGGGAGTCTCGGGAAAAGTGGTGGCGGCCTCGATCATTCAGGGGCTGGTGGTCACTCTCTCCATCCTCTGGATCATTTTCGGGGCGCTGCTGATGCTCAACGCCCTGATCAACAGCGGGGCGGTGAGCACTATCCGCCGGGGGTTCATCGATATCTCGCCGGACCGCAGGGTCCAGGCCATGATTATCGCCTGGATGTTCGGCTCTTTTATCGAGGGGGCGGCGGGATTCGGCACTCCCGCGGCGGTGGCCGCGCCGCTGCTGATGGCGGTAGGGTTTCCGGCCATGGCGGCTGTCACACTTACCCTGATCATCCAGAGCACGCCGGTCTCGTTCGGCGGGGCCGGCACGCCGATCCTGCTGGGCGTGCATACCGGCCTGGACGATCCGCTGGTCCGGCAGGCCCTCGACAACGCCGGAATGAGCTACATGGATTTTATCCGCACAGTCGGCTGGAACGTAGCGGTCATCCACAGTATCATCGGGATCCTGATCCCTCTGTTTCTCTCGGTTACCCTGACCCGTTTTTTCGGTAAGGATAAATCGATCAGCCGCGGCCTGGAAGCCGCGCCGTTCGCCATATTCGCCGGGTTGGCTTTCACTGTCCCTTACGTGCTGCTGGCCTGCTTCCTGGGGCCGGAATTCCCCTCGCTGGTCGGCGCGCTGATCGGCCTGGCGACTATCGTGCTGGCCGCCCGTCACAAGTTCCTCA
The DNA here is from genome assembly GCA_001780825.1 of Candidatus Glassbacteria bacterium RIFCSPLOWO2_12_FULL_58_11. GTDB lineage: Bacteria > Gemmatimonadota > Glassbacteria > GWA2-58-10 > GWA2-58-10 > GWA2-58-10. The sequence continues at coordinate 22,229 of MFIX01000167.1, forward strand.
CGCCGAAAGTCCCCTGGGATTTTCCGGACAGAGCGGAATGGGAACCGGAGTGGTCCGGGACTTACAATGCCGAGATTAGCGCGGAGCGGCCCGGCATGACCATTTTCAAGGCCTGGGTCCCCTACGTGCTGGTGGGTCTGTTCCTGGTGCTGAGCCGAACCGTGCCCGCGATCAAGGGCCTGCTGACCGCCTGGACCATCCAGATGACCAATATCCTGGGTACGGGAATCAATACGGACATGCAGCCGCTGTACCTGGCCGGCTTCATTTTTGTGCTGGCCGTATGCTGCATGTTCTTTATCCAGAATATGAAAGTCCTCGAGCTGTTCAGGGCCGGCTCCACGGCCTTTACCTCGATGCTAGGCGCGGCGATCGCCCTGAGTTTCGCCGTACCGATGGTGCGTGTATTTATCAACTCCGGGATAAACTCCAGCGGGCTGGAGAGTATGCCGATGGAGCTGGCTGCTGGCGTGGCCTCCCTTACCGGCCACGCCTGGACCGGCTTTGCCGCGGTGATCGGCGCTCTGGGGGCCTTTATCGCCGGGAGCAATACGGTGAGCAACATGATGTTTTCCCTGTTCCAGTACGGCGTGGCCACCCGAATCGGGGTAGCCCAGTCCTTGATCGTGGCCCTGCAGACTGTCGGCGGGGCCGCCGGCAACATGATCGCCGTGCACAATGTAATCGCCGCCGCCGCGGTAGTGGGCCTGGTGGACCGGGAGGGCGAAATCATCCGCAAGACCCTGATCCCGCTGACCTATTACCTGATAATGGCGGCGATCCTGGGATTTATCCTGGCCGGGATCGGATTTGGGGTAAGGATTTGACAGTAAAATCCATCCTGAATAGTTCTTCGTTGACTTCTTTATCATAAGTGGTTCTTGGGAGAAAAGGTTTTTGACAAACGTTTTACTGTAGGGGCGACGTATGCGTCGCCCCTACGGCGGCGGAATTAAACAACATGAAACCGCGGGATATATTTCTTTCCAGCTTGAAACGCCTGAAAACCCCGCGCGCCGCTGTGGGCAGCGCGACCTCCTGTGTCACCGTGGACCTGATGGAGCGGGCCGGGGCCGCTTTCCCGGAGGCGCACCTGAAGGCAGGCAAGATGGCCGCTCTCGCCGCCACCGTACACACTGTGCTGGGCCATGACAACGTAATGCCCCTGTTCAGCGTGGTGCACGAGTCCGCCGCCCTGGGCTGCGAGGTGGATTGGGGGGCGAAAAACCGGATGCCGGCAATTAGCCGCCCCTTGTACGGGAAAATAACCGACAGGATCGACATTCCGGGCGATTTCCTGGAGCGCGAGGGGTGCGCCGTGCCCTTGAAAGCCCTTGAGCTGCTGAAAATAGACCTGGGCGGTGAGGTCACTATCGTGGGCAAGGTATTCGGCCCCTGGACCTTGGGCTACCACCTGTTCGGGGTGGAGAATTTTCTGATCGCCAGCCTCGAGGAGCCGCAGGCGCTGAAAAAAGTCCTGCGCCGCCTGCTCGAGGTGACTGTCCGTTTCGGCCGGGCCCAGCTCGAGCGCGGGGCGGATGCGCTCACCCTGGCCGACCATTGCACGCGGGACCTCTGTTCGCCGGAGACCTACCGGGACTTCCTGATGGAGATTCACCGGGAGCTGAAAGAGCGCCTGGGCTGCCCCTTGATCCTGCATATCTGCGGAGATACCGCGGACCGGATCCCCTATATCCGTGA
>MFIX01000167.1:23938-28035 GCA_001780825.1 Candidatus Glassbacteria bacterium RIFCSPLOWO2_12_FULL_58_11
AGACTGCTTCCATTTCGACTCCAAGGTCCGGCCGGCCGCGGCGCGAAAGCTGGCAGGAGAAAGTCTCGCCCTGATGGGCGGCACGAGCAATTTCGAGATCATCCGTCGCGGCACCCCGGAGACCATCGCCGCGGATGTGGCGGAAAAGCTGGCCCTGGGTATCGATATTATCGGGCCGGAGTGCGCCGTGCCGCTCGATGCGCCGTACAGGAATCTCGATCTTCTCACCGTGGAAGCTATCAGACAGAGCGGAGTCAGGGCCTGAACCCGGCGGCACAGGCGGCACGCTTGACAAAGCTATCAAGCTGTTTCAAGATCATATAGTGTCGCAGGAGAGCTGGCCGGCCAGCTCTGGCGGATCGGCCTGATGGGCCGCGGCTCCTCGGAAAGCACCGTCAACCTGTCAATCTCGGCTGTAAGCAGGATCATGGGCCGTCAGCCGGCCCGGGAGTAAACAAAATGCTCGATTCCACAAAATTGCTTGCCCTCGAGCGCACCCTCAAGGCCCGCCTGCGGGGCGAGGTGACCCTGGACACGGTTTCCCGGGGGATCTATGCCACGGACGCCAGCAATTACATGATGATGCCGGTGGCGGTGGTTATGCCGGCCGACCAGGAGGATCTCGCCTCGGTGCTGGAAATCGCCGCTGAGTTCGGGGTGAGTCTTCTGCCGCGCGGCGGAGGGACGAGCCTCGCCGGCCAGGCCGTGGGCCACTCGGTAATCCTGGATTTCACCAGGCATATGGACCGGATACTCGAGATCGACCCGGATGGGCGCAGGGTCCGGGTGCAGCCGGGAGTGGTGCGCGATAACCTGAACGCCGAGCTGGCCCGCTACGGCCTGCATTTCGCCCCCGATCCGGCCACCTCCAGCCGGGCCACGGTGGGCGGGATGGTCGGCAACAACTCCTCGGGAACGCGGAGTATCATCTACGGCAAAACCGTGGACCATACCCTGGAAACGAAGGTGATGCTGGATGACCGGGAGGTCCTGGAGTTCAAAAGCCTCAACTCTCAGGAGTACGCCCGGAAAGCCTCTTCCGGGAATCGCGAGGGGAAAATACTGCAGGGCTTCAAGCGGATTATCGACAGTAACCGCGAGGAAATCCTGCGCACCTATCCCAAGGTGATGCGCCGGGTGGGCGGCTACAACCTGGACGAATTCACCAACGGTAATGACTGGAACCTGGCCAAGCTGATCACCGGCAGCGAGGGCACTCTGGCCACGATGCTCGAGGTGACCCTGAACCTGGAGCCCCTGCCCAGGCATACGGCGCTAAGCATCGTTCATTTCAATGACCTTCTGGAAGGCATACGCTCAGTGGAGCAGATCCTGGCCCACGGTCCCTCGGCGGTGGAAGTCCTGGACCATACCGTGCTTTCCCTGGCCCGGCAAAACCTCACCACCGCGCCCTTGTGCGATTTCCTGCGCGAGGACCCCGCGGCGATCCTGATCGTGGAGTTTTTCGGCGAGAGCCGCGAGGAAGCGGTCGGCAAAGCGGAGAAACTGGCCGGAGAACTCCAGGGCCGGAATGTCGGCTATGCCGTCCCGGTCCTGAGCGATCCCGCGGCGCAGGCCAGGGTCTGGGAGGTACGAAAGAAGGGTCTCGGACTGCTGCTCGGCCTCAGGGCCGACCGCAAGCCCATACCGGATATCGAGGATGCCTGCGTACCGATCAAGGTGCTGGCGGAGTACGTGGAAAAGGTCCTCGAGATTTGCCGGAGCCATAAGATCGAGGTGGTGCTCTACGCCCATGCCAGCGTCGGAGTGATCCACATCCGGCCGATCCTCGACCTGAAGCGGGGCGAGGATATTGAGCGGATGAAAGCGATCGCGGATGCCGCTTTCGAGCTGGTCAAGCAGTACGGCGGGTCCTGGAGCAGCGAGCACGGAGATGGGCTGGCGAGAAGCCACTTCCTGGAACCCTTCTACGGTCCCCGCATCTACCAGGCCTTCCGCGAGGTAAAAACTCTGTTTGACCCTTCCGGGCTAATGAACCCGGGCAAAATTATCGACGCTCCGCCGCGGGACAAGAACCTGCGCTACGGCGCGGGCTATGTCCAGCCCGAGGTTCTCACAGAATACAAGTACAGGGATTCCCGAAGTTTCGGCGCGGCGGTGGAGATGTGCAACGGGGTCGGAGAATGCCGGAAGACCCTGGCCGGAACGATGTGCCCGAGCTACCGGGCCACGCGGGATGAGGAGCACTCGACCCGCGGCAGGGCCAATGCGTTGCGCCTGGCCATGACCGGCCAGTTCGGCCCGGAAGGGCTGGAAAGCAAGCGGCTGTACGAGGTCCTGGACCTCTGCCTCTCCTGCAAGGCCTGCAAGTCCGAATGCCCGAGCAATGTCGATATCGCGAAGCTAAAAAGCGAGTTCCTGCAGAAATACCACGACCGTCACGGCGCCACGCTGCGCGAGCGCATGGTGGCCGCCTCGCCAGTTCTTGCCGGAAAATTCACGGGCTGGAAAGCTCCGCTGGTCAACCGGGTAATGGAATCCTGGCTCTTTCGCGCCCTGCTGGAGCGCGCCGCCGGTTTCGACCGGCGGAGAGTCCTGCCGGCTTATGCCAGAGAGCCGTTCGGAGCCTGGCTTTCCGGGAGGCCGGGGAAAACCGCCGCAAAGCATGTGGTGTTGTTCGATGACTGCTACCTGAATTTCAACGAGCCGCAGGTGGGTATCTCGGCGGTGGAGCTGCTCGAATCCTGCGGCTACGAGGTTATCGTGGCGAAAGCCGGGTGCTGCCAGCGGGCGCGTATCTCCCATGGGTTTCTGCGAGAGGCGCGGCTGGAGGGCGAGCAGACCCTGCGGCGGCTGGACGAGCATATCCGCCGGGGCTTGCAGGTGGTGGTCTGCGAGCCGAGCTGCGCCTCGGCGCTCACCGATGACCTGCCGGACCTGATCGAGGATGAGGGGCTGGGCCGGCGCGTCCGGGGCAACGTGCTGATGATCGACGATTTTCTCTTGAAGGAGATAGAATCCGGGAAGCTGGCTGGCTCTTTCAGCTCGCCGCTCAAGGAAATCGTAATCCACGGCCATTGCCACCAGAAGTCACTGTACGGGGGCGGAGCGATGAAAAAAATCCTCGGCCGGGTGGCCGGTCTGGCCGTAAAAGAGATCGACTCGGGCTGTTGCGGGATGGCCGGCTCATTTGGCTATGAAAAGGAGCACTACGATCTGTCGCTCAAGATTGGCGAGGAGCGGCTCTTTCCGGCGGTAAGAAACCTGGCTTCGGATACCGCCCTGGTGGCCTGCGGTTTCAGCTGCCGTCACCAGATCCGCCACGCTACCGGGAAAGATCCCCTGCACTGGGTGGAGACCCTAAGGGCGAATGGGGAGTGAGAACTTAAATCGGAAGCAATTTAATTCATGATTCATGCATTCCGCGTAACCTTTTTATTTACAGAGAATAGTCGATTAAAAACGCCCGGACAAACGGGAATAATATTGGTTCGCTCTTGAAAGTTTTAATCAATAGAAGGAACCGATGTCTCACGCCATTGTTCCGAGGGAAAGAATTGAAAAATTAATTTATCTTATCCGCGAGCAGAAGGTAATGCTTGATCAGGACCTGGCTGATCTTTATGGAGTCCAGACCAAAGTCCTGGTTCAGGCGGTCAAGCGGAATATGGACAGATTTCCCTCGGATTTCATGTTTCAGCTCTCGAAAGAGGAATTCAGTGTTTTGTGGTCACAAATTGTGACCTCAAAAGGCAAGGGCGGCCGCAGGTATCCTCCGTATGCTTTTACAGAACATGGGGTTGCCATGCTTTCCAGCGTACTGAACAGCCAGAGGGCAGTCCAGGTAAATATAGAAATCGTGAGAACATTTGTTGGATTGCGAAGATTGCTGGCCTCACATGAGGAATTAGCTCGAAAAATTATTGATCTGGAAAGAAAGCACGATAGTCAATTCAGGACTATTTTTGAGGCCATTCGACAGTTAATGCAACCTTCCACCGGAGCGACTAAAAAAATAGGGTTTAGGCGATCTGAAGATAAATAAAGCCTTGTTGCGCTCAACCGGCCAGGTAAGGAATAGTCTGCGGTCCCTCCGGCAGAACGCAGACCGTGGCTTGCGGCCCGTACTTTTGCAG
>MFIX01000168.1:0-14279 GCA_001780825.1 Candidatus Glassbacteria bacterium RIFCSPLOWO2_12_FULL_58_11
TCATCATTTATAAAAACTTGTGAGTTATTGAAAGTAATCCGGCTCAAAAATGTAGAAACAACTTAGCGCTTATAGGGCGGACCCCTGTGTCCGCCCACCGGTCGAGGGTTCGGGCGCACTCGCGGGTGCGCCCCTACGCAACTTATTATAATTCAATAAACTGCGATCTGCATAACGAAGGGCTGCCTCTTGGAGGGCAGCCCTTTGCTGTTTAAAGATTGCCCGTACCTGACCGCGCGCCAGGGACGTTAAAAAAATGCAGTCCCCCACCTCGCGATTCAGAGTTGCCTGAGCGCATTGTACGGGTTATCTTAAAGAAAAACCGAACCTCAACCCGGTGAAATCAAGATGAGCTATCTGGTTCTGGCCCGAAAATACCGCCCGCTGCTTTTCAGCGATGTCGCGGCCCAGGAGCATGTCACCCGCACCCTGATCAATGCGATCACGGCGGAGCGGATCAGCCACGCCTACCTGTTCACCGGCCCGCGGGGAGTCGGCAAGACCTCGACCGCGCGGATCCTGGCCCGGGCGGTCAACTGCACCGCCGGCGCGGGCGCCGACCCCTGCAACCAGTGCGTCTCCTGCCGCGAGATAATCGGCGGGCGCTCGCTGGATGTGCTCGAGATCGACGGGGCCTCGAACCGCGGGATCGATGAAATCCGCGACCTGCGCGAAAGAGTGGGCTATGCCCCGAGCAGCAGCCGGTACAAGATTTATATCATCGATGAAGTGCATATGCTGACCACCGAGGCGTTCAACGCCCTGCTCAAGACCCTCGAGGAGCCGCCCTCGCACGTCATTTTTATCTTCGCCACCACCGCCCCGCACAAGGTTCCGCCGACCATTCTCTCGCGCTGCCAGCGCTTCGATTTCAAGTCCGTGCCCACCGCGGCGATAGCCGGGCAACTGGACAAGGTGCTGAAAGAAGAAAAGATCGCGATGAGCCCGGAGGTGGTGGAGCTGGTAGCCCGCAAGGCCACCGGAGCGATGCGCGACGCCCTGAGTCTCTGCGACCAGGTCATCGCTTTCTGCGATGGGGACTATACAGTGGAGAAAGCCTCGCAGGTGCTGGGAGTGCTGGACGCCGAGCTGTTTTTCGCCCTGAGCGCCCAGATCGCCGGGCGCAACACCCTGGAGGTGGTCCGTTTCGTGGACCGGCTGGTGGACAGCGGAGTGGACCTGGAGGGATTTTACGCCGAGCTGGCCCGCCACTACCGCAACCTGATTATTTTCAAGCTGGGAGCCAAAGACCCCTCGGCCCTGGATATTCCGCTGTCCCAGGCCCCCCGTTATGCTGAGCTGGCCGCCGCTTTCGAGCTGGAGGACCTGGTCCGCTCGCTGCAGCTTATCCTGCGCTTCGAGGAAATATTCAAGTTCAGCGGACAGCAGAAAATATCCCTCGAGCTGCTGCTGGTGCGATTGACTTTATTGGAGAAAAGCGTTAATATTACCGAACTTATATCAAGAATCGAAAGCGGCTCCAGCGGTCCAGTCCTGAATCCCGCAGCGGGGGCCGCGGGCGGCGGACGTTCAGCCGCCGGAAATACTGCCGGCCGCGCCGGAGCGGAAGCTTTTTCAGGCGCGGGCTCCGGCCGGGAAAGCTCCGTAGAAAGAGGACCGGCGGAACCTGTCGCAGGCTCCGCCTCCGAACCCGCCGGGCCGGCTGTGGAACTGCCGGACAATGAGCAGCCCCTGCTCGCAGCCGGAGACCTCCGGCCGGTCGATCTCGTGCTGCTGAAACAACTGTGGCCCCAAGTGATATCCAGGATCAAGCTCAGGAAGCTCTCGCTTTTTCCGGTGCTCAGCTCTTCGGAGCCGGCCCGGTTCGAAGATGATGTACTGACCCTGACGACCAAAGGCGACCCGTACAATCTTAACCGGCTCAACGACAGCACGAATCGCCAGATCATTACCGAGACGATAAAGAAGAGTTTCGGCCTGGATTCCCTTAAACTCGAAATCTTGGCCGTGGAGAGCAGTATCCCGGTCCAGCCGGATCGGGCGGAGGAAAGCCGGAACCCGGCGGCGCAGTCATTCGAGCAGTTGTGCCGGAGCGACCCCTTGATGGGAAAGATCAAAGAGCTTTTCGACCCGGAGCTGCTGGCTTAGGCTTCCGGCAGGCGGTTTTATTCCAGCGTTTTGAGGATACGGCTGAAAGGGCAACCGCACCTTAAGCAAAGGAAACGAGAAAATGAACAACATATCGCAGCTGCTCCAGCAGGCGCAGAAGATGCAGGTCCGCTTCAAGCAGATTCAGACCGAGCTGGAAAATAAAAAATTCGAGGGCACCAGCGGCGGTGGGATGGTCCGGGCGGTGGTCAATGGGAAACAGGAGCTGCTCGAGCTGCGGATCGACAAGGATATCGTGGACCCCAAGGATGCCGAAATGCTGGAGGAGCTGGTCTGCGCGGCGGTCAACAAGGCCCTGGAAAACAGCCGTGAAACGCTCGGCCAGGAGATGTCCAAACTGACCGGAGGGTTTAATCTTCCCGGGATATTCTCCAACATTCTGGGCGGCTGAGCCTGATGTCCCGAAGCGTGGAAAAGCTGATCAAGGCTTTCAGCCGCATGCCGGGCATCGGCGAAAAAACCGCGGGACGGCTGACCTACCATCTGCTGAAAAACCCCGCGGAACAGGCGTACCAGTTAGCCGAGGCCATCCGCGAGCTCCGGGAAAACGTGGTGTTCTGCGCGGTTTGCGGCAATATCACCGAGGAAAAACTCTGCGAAATCTGCCGCGATGAGCGCCGGGACCGCACCTCGATCTGCGTGATCGAGGAGCCGAGCGACATCCGGGCAATCGAGGTCAGCGGAGCGTTCCGCGGACTGTATCACGTGCTGGGCGGCAGGCTCAGCCCGCTGGACGGGGTCGGGCCGGATGAGCTTTCCTGCGATGCCCTGCTCGAGCGGATCGATAACTCCTCCCCTGCCGTAGCCGAGGTGATCGTGGCCACCAACCCCAGCGTGGAGGGCGATGCCACCGCTCTTTATATCCTGAACCTGCTCGTCGGCCGGGGAGTAAAGGTGAGCCGGATCGCCTGCGGGCTGCCCGCAGGCGGACATCTCGAATACATGGATTCGTTTACTATCAGCCAGGCCTTGCAGGGGCGCCACAACCTCTGAAACCGGCCTCTCGTGTGGCCACTGAACCGACCGGTCCGGGTAATTGCGGAAAGGCCGATTTAAAAATGAAGCACCTGCCGAACAGTCTCACCGTCCTGAGAATCCTCTTTGCCCCCGTGCTTTATTTCCTGATTCTGGAATCCAGGAGTCTGGGAGACTATCTCCTGCTGTACTACCTGTTCGTGATCGCGGGGCTGACGGATATCTATGACGGCCAGCTGGCGCGCAGCCAGCAGAACATCACCACCTTCGGCAAGTTTCTCGACCCGGTCGCCGATAAGCTGATCCTGGCGGCGACCCTGGTCCCCTTTTACATGCTGAGCACTCAGGTCTCCGCTTTCCGCCCGGTCACACTGCCGATCCTGCTGATCCTGCTCGGCCGGGAAGTGGTGGTGACACTTTTTCGTTACTACTCGATGTGGACCGGCAATATCTTCAGCGCCAGCCGCCTGGCCAAGTTCAAGACCGCCTTCCAGATGTTTTTCATCGGCTCTATCCTGGTGCACATGGCCCACCGCAGGATGATCGCCGAGTACCCGGAATTCGCCTACCGCTGGTTCGATCCGATCCACGTCAAGCTCAATCAGGTGGTCATCTTCATTGTCGTGGGCCTCTCGGTTGTCTCCGCCTTGGAGTATTTCGCCCGGAACCTGCCCGCCCTGATGAAACACTCCCGCGCATGAAATTCCTGATCAAAGCCATCGCCTCGGCTTGCGGAGCCGGATTGTCGCCGGTGGCTCCGGGTACGGCCGGTTCGGCCCTGGCCGTGGGAATCGCGCTCTGCCTGCGGCCCTGGTGGACTCCAGCGCTGGCCCTGGCCCTGACACTCGTAATTTCGCTGGCCGGGGTTTACTGCGCGAGCCGGGCCGAGGAATACTGGGGTCATGACAGCCATAAAATCGTAATCGATGAGGTGGCGGGCATGTGGCTGGCCCTCGCTTTTACCCCCTTAAGCTGGACCGGGGCAGCCGTTGCATTTTTCCTGTTCCGCCTGCTGGACATTGTCAAGCCCCCGCCCGCGCGCCAGGCGGAGCGTCTGCCGGGCGGCTGGGGCGTGATGGCCGATGATCTGGTCGCCGGAGCCTACGCTCTGGTCCTGGTGCGGGGGTTATCCGCATGGATCTGATCCTGCTCTCGATCGGCACCGAGATTCTCAAAGGCCGGATCGCCAATACTAATGCCCAGCACATGGCAGCCCGGCTATTCGCCTCCGGCTTCGGAGTGCGCGAGATACTCAGTATCGGAGACACGGAGGAAGCGATTATCTCCTCGCTGGAGGGGTGTTTTGCCAAGGCGCAGGTGGTAATCGCCACCGGCGGACTGGGCCCCACCCGCGATGATATCACCAAGACCGCGGCTTGCCGTTATTTCGGTAAAAAGCTCATTTTTGACGAGGAGCTGTTCAAAAAGCTCGAACTGTTCTTCTTCTCCCTGGGTTACAAGAGCTTCCCCGAGCTCAGCCGCAACCAGGCTCTGGTGCCGGAAGGGGCGACCGTGCTGCCCAATCCGCGGGGCACAGCCAGCGGCATCCTGTTCGAGGAGCAGGGGCGGCTGCTGTTTCTGCTTCCCGGGGTGCCCGGGGAGATGAAAGGCCTTCTGGATGAGCAAGTTCTGCCGCTGCTGCTGAAAAGGTTCCGGGCCGGTGAGCCGGAAACCGCGATTGTGCGCACGATCGGGCTCGGAGAAAGCGTGATTGCCGAGCGGATCGAAAAGGGGTTGAGCGAGGAGGAGCTGGCGCTCCTGGGTTACTACCCTCACGGCGGGCAGGTGGACATTGTTATTTCGGGACCGCCCGGGGGCCAAAGTCCCTCGGGCGGCGCGATCGGCCGGGTAGCGGACCACGTAGCGGCGGTCCTCGAGGGCTACGTGTTCAGCCGCGATGAAAGGAGCCTTTTGGAGATCATCGGCTCGATCCTGAGCCGGGAGGGGAAAAAACTGGCTGTCGCCGAGAGCTGTACCGGAGGGCTCCTCGCCAAAAGGATAACCGATATCCCCGGCTCCAGCGCCTGGTTCGACTCAGGCGTGGTGAGCTATTCCAACCGCTCCAAAGCCGCATATCTCGGTGTACCGCCGGAGCTGATAGAAAAATGCGGCGCGGTGAGCGAGGAGGTTGCCGGGGCCATGGCGGAGGGCATGCGCCAGGCCTGCCCGGCGGATTATGCGCTCGGGATAACCGGGATCGCCGGACCGACCGGCGGAACCCCGGAAAAGCCGGCCGGCACGGTTTACATCGCCCTTTCGGATGAGACAGGCACCCGGTCGCAAAAATACAAGTTCAACGGCGACCGGGAGCAGGTAAGGACGCGCAGCGTGATCAAAGCCGTTGAGTTGCTCTGGCGCAAGCTCAAGGAAGATTACCCTCTGGTCCTGCCATAAACTACTTTACTTTCCCGGCCTTTAGTGATAACTTATAAAGGTCGGCGGACTATTCGAATCGCCGTGTTCCCTTCTCACCCGACCGTAGAAAACAACCCTGGTACCGGCGTTCATAGCCGGCTCGAGTAGGAGGAAAATATGTTCGGCAACATGGGTTATGGGGAGCTGCTGATAGTCGGATTCCTGATTCTGCTCCTTTTCGGCGCCAAGCGGCTGCCGGAGATCGGCTCCTCGCTGGGCAAAAGCATCCGCGCGTTCAAGAGCAGTATCAAGGACATTCAGGAAGAGCTGCCCTCGAACGATGAACTGTACCGTGATCAGCCCGCGACCCCGAGGCGGAAAACCGAGGCCCCGACCGAAAACAAAACTTACGCCCAGGATTCCCAACAGCACAGGAATAGCGACTGAGGCTTTGTTCCGTTGATAAACATCCCGCCCAGTACTCCACCGGGCCGGAATTGAAAGTCCTCCCGGTCTGACTGCGCGTGCAGTCCCGAATCAGGAAGAGGCTTTCAGTCCCGGCCCGGTTTATTTAGAGCGATTGCCATAAGTATTTTCCTTTCGAACTGCCGCTTGAGTTTTATGAAGCTTCTAATTGCCTGGCAACTTTGGCAAACACTATCACCAGGTTTAGTTGCTGCCTGCATCAGAAAACAACCCTTGATCCGGCGCTAAGATGAAAATTGGCTTGATCGGCTTTCCATTATCCGGAAAAACTACCGTCTTCAACACCCTGACCGGCCTGCATGCCCGCGTAGACAGCTTTCACGCCAGCGGCAAGGAGGCCAATGTCGGCTTGATCAAGGTGCCGGACCGGCGTGTCGAGGCCTTGAGCGCGATCTACGAGCCGAAAAAAACCACCTATGCCGAGATCAGCTTTGTCGATCTGGCGGGGATTTCCGGCGCCTCGGGCAGCGGTTTTGAGGCCAATGCGCTGAACCTGATGCGCCAGGTGGACGCATTCACTTTTGTCATCCGGGCTTTCCCAGGCGAGGAGGTGCTTCACCCGCTGGGCGGTGTCGACCCGCTGCGCGACATCCGGGCCCTGGAGGAGGAGCTGCAGCTGGCCGACCTGATTGTCATCGAGAAGCGCCAGGCGCGGATTGAGAAGGAGGGCAAGCGGGGTTCGGCCGAGCATGCGCTGTTGGAGCGCCTTACCGGGATACTGGAAAGCGGGACTCCGCTGCGGGAGACCGAGTTCTCCGCGGAGGAGCTAAAATCCCTTGCCGGATTCGGCTTCCTCTCGCTCAAGCCCTGCCTGCTGCTGCTGAATACCGGCGAGGACAATGTGCGGGGCGACCCGGCGGTTATGGTAAAGTACACCAGGGCGATTGCTTTCTGCGCCGAGCTCGAGCGCCAGGTGGCGGAGCTGCCAGCAGAGGAGCAGGGGGAGTTCCTTCAGGCTCTGGGAATAGCCGAACCAGCCCGGGAAAAGTTTATCCGGGCGGCTTACGATCTGTTGAAGCTGATCTCGTTTTTCACGGTGGGCAAGGATGAGGTCAAGGCCTGGACCATTGACCGGGGCACCGAGGCGGTCAAAGCCGCGGGCAAGATCCACTCGGATATCGAGCGCGGCTTCATCCGGGCCGAGGTGGTGAGCTACGAGGATTTCATCCAGGAGCCCAACATGACCCGGATGAAAGAGCTGGGCCAGCTGCGCCTCGAGGGCAAGACCTACCCGGTGGCGGATGGCGATATCATCAATTTCCGCTTTAACGTTTAGTCGAGAAGCCTGACAGCTCATTCAGCGAACAGGATGGAGAAGCGAATGGAAGAGGAAATCAAAATCTGGATCTGCGCGGTCTGCGGCTACCGTCATGATGGCCCCACGCCCCCGGCAGTCTGCCCGGAGTGCGGCGCCCCCCGCGACCGGTTCGTGGAGCTGTAAGTCAGTACATGCTCCATGGATGACTTTTTAAAAGTGGAAAGTACAAAACATTAGAGATGTCGCGCCAGGCGCGACAATGAGAAACATTTCAATACTTCCTCCCCCATTGCCGTTCTAAAAAGATCAAGCCTTGATTTCATCTGGAAAAGGGACCATAATTAAATATACTTGTCCAAGTTTGACAACTTGGTCAATGTTGTCTAGTTGGTCAGCTTGTCAAATGCAGAAATTTTCGAGCTTCATCCGAGGAGGGCCGGATGGCCAAACTGGCTGCATCTCAGACACGAATACCCACCCGGATATTTAATGACGTGGTGTTCAGGAACGCACGTGTGGTGATTGAACGGCGGGACGGAGAGAAAGTATATCTTATCTCTCAAAAAGACCTTGAACTATTTGAAGCTCTAACCGACTATGTCGATAATGTGCTTGCAGATCAAGCTCTGAAAGAAATGGAAGTCTCCGGCAGAAAGTCCGTGCCGCTGGAACAGGTAAAGGCTGAAATGGGCCTATGAGCCACAAAGTGGAGTTGACTCCAAAGGCGGAAAAATACTTGAAATCTATGCCCAAGAAATTCGCCAGACAAATTATTGGTAAATTAGAATTGTTGGGTGAAAATCCCCGGCCCCGGGGGTGTAAAAAAATCAAGGCCGATAAGGAGCGATTCAGAATTCATTCAGGCAACTATAGGATTATCTATGAAGTTCGCGATAACGTGTTGTTGGTCCTGGTGATCCGGATTGACCATCGCCAAGGTGTTTACAAAAGGCACATACGTTCTATTACTTGATTATCATAGGTTTTACCAGTACTTAGAGCTTATCACAACCTCACATACGTCTTTTTCAATAGCGCCGCATCCTCCTCCAGGTTCGGGCTTTCGCAGACCAGGTTCCCGCCGACCTTGAAATCTTTCAGCGCCTTCAGCAGCGCCTTGTACTCCAGGTCGCTTTCCTCAAGGATCAGGTGGTTGCGCTCCCCCTTGGCCGTGTAATTGATCCCCGAAACATGCATGTGCAAATTTTCCAAAGCTGGCCTTCCCAGCGCTTTCTCGATTCTCTCCAGGGTCGCGCAGAATTCCGGGTAGCTGTTCTGCGCCCCGCCGGTGCGCGCATGGTAGTGCGAGAAATCGATGCAGGGATGGATATTTTTCACCTCGCCGGAGAGCCGCAGCAGCTCCTCGAGGCTGCCGAACTGGCTCTCCTTGCCGGTCAGCTCCGGGCTGATCCGCACGTCCAGGCCCTCCCCGGCGACTTTTTCAGTGATCCCGGCCAGCGCCTCCCGGATTACTCCATAGACTTCTTCCCGGTCGCTTTTCATGAAAAACCCGGCATGGAAAGTGATACTGCCCGCCCCCAGCCAGTGCGCCGCCCGGGCGGTCTCGAGGATACGCCTGACCGAGGCCTCTTTTTTGTCCGGCTCCTCGGCATTGAGGTTGATATAGTAAGGCCCGTGGCAGGTGAGACTGACATTTAGCTCATGGGCAAGCCGGCCGGCTTCCTCGGCCTTGTCCTGCTTCATCCGCACCCCGTGGACAAATTCCACCTCCATGCAGTCCAGTTCGAGCTCCCTGATCCTGTGCAGACCGGCGATCACGCTGCGCTCCCTGGCGCTAAGCGGCACGCCTCCGGTTCCAAACCTCAGCTCAGCCATCCTCAGCCTCTCTTTCATTCAATTTATCATGAACCAGATATACGCCGGCGAGTACGGCGATCATCAGGTAGCCGAGCGAGAAGCGCCAGGCGGCGCCCGGGGCCACCCGGTCGGTGAACTGGCCCGCGGCCACAGCGCCGGAATGGATCAGCCCGAACCAAGCGAATACCGAGGCGGCCAGGCACCAGAGGATCACCCGCCGGAAATCGTGCTCGATAAAATATACCGTGATCGCCGACAGGAACATCGCCGAAAAAAGGAACCCGCCGGCCAGGCTCATCAGCCCGTAGAGGTTGAAATCCAGCATCTCCCGGAACTTCACGGCGATCGAGAGATCGAAGCTCCCGCCGGTGGCCACGGTCAGCGTGAACCCCACCAGCAGCAGGCCCCAGGCGGCGATACCGGGAATCAGCCCCACGCAGACCGCCGGGTAGTGGGCTCTGGGAGTGGCCTCGAAGGCCTGGGAACAAATGATGATACCGATATAGAGCAGGATCGGATAGGCCGCCTCGGGCGGCACCAGGGCAACCAGCACGCCGATCCCGCCGCTCAGGCAGAGCAGGGTCAGCACTACACCATTGAGCACCGAATAGCCGCTGCGCGCGCCGAGGGCTTTCCAGCCCGGATGGCCGATATAGACCGTGGTCGGGAAACAACTGCCAAACAGCGCTCCCAGCAAAGTCCCGCAGCCATTGACACACATCGTGCTGGCTACCGGGTAGCTGTCCCCCGCGGCCTCGGCGGATTCGATATTCTGCAGGGTGGCCAGGGCGTTCATCAGGCCCATCGGCACGATAACCGGCAAGGCGGCGATCAGCACGCCGGCGTCCAGGTCGCGCAGCATCTCTACCAGCATGAATTCCGGCCATTTGAGGCCCAAGCCCCCCAGCGCTCCGCTCACCGCCCCCGGTTCCATCAACCCCCCGGCCCAGGCCAGGACCGACCCGGCGATTACTGCGGCCAGCCCGCCGGGAATGCCGAAAGGCAGGCGCAGGCGGCCGAAATAGGTCGCCAGCACCAGCGCCAGGGGCAGGAAAGAGACCAGGGGAGTGCCGAAAAGATGGATCACGAAAGGCATGGAGATCAGCGATACGGCGATCCCGGCCAGGGTGGCCAGCAGGGCGGCCCGAGGAGTAATCCGCCTGATCCAGGAGCCGAACACGGCCCCGGAGAGCTCGAGAAGGCCGCTCAAAAAACTGGCGGTCAGGCAGATATGCCAGGCCAGGATCGCCGCGCCGGAATCACCCAGGCTGGCGCGGTGGGCTGACCAGACGGGGCCGATAATCAGAAAGACAAAAGCGTACATCGAGGGGGTGTTGATCCCGTAGGGCAGAGCGCAGACATCCGTCCGGCGCTCGCGCAGGGCCAGCCTTCGGGCCTGCCAGGCATAGTAGAGGTTGCCGGTCACCAGCGAGAGCGCCGCCCCGGGAAAGATCCGGCCGTAAACGATTTCCGCCGGCATCCCGTAAATCCCGGTCAGCAGGCCGCTGACCACCACAAGCTGCACCAGGTTGTCCAGGATCAGCCCGAAAAAGCCATCGATATCGCCGCGCACGAACAGCGGCAGAACGAATTTTTTCTGGTCAGGCACGGCGGTCCGCCCTCCGGTGAACAGAATCCAGGCTGCACAATTTAGGGCAGGCCTGACGAACCGGCAAGTCATAAGACAACTGAATCGCGGTCACCAGTCTGTTGCCGCAGCATAAAAAGCGGCCTTCCGTAAAATATTTTGACAAATGACCCGGAGCCGTTAATTTTTACCCTGATCAAATTTGCCCGCCCATTATGGCACAGAAAACAATTCGTATCGCCTCACAGGCTTGCCACCGTACCCGCCCCAAGGAGGAAAGCAGATGATATTCAACGGCTTGGACTGGACCATTTTTGTCGGCTATTTCGCAGTCGTTCTGCTCATCTGCTTTTATTTCGCGCGCCGCGCCGGCCGCAGCGTGCAGGATTTTTTCCTTTCGGGAAGGAACCTGCCCTGGTATATCGCCGGCACTTCGATGATCGCCACCACCTTTGCCGCGGACACACCCCTGGCGGTCGCCGAGCTGGTGGGCAAAAACGGACTGGCCGGCAACTGGTTCTGGTGGAACTACATCCTGGGCAACGCGCTGACCGTCTTCTTTTTCAGCCGCCTGTGGCGGCGCAGCGGGATAATCACCGACATCGAGTTCATCGAGCTGCGCTACTCGGGCAAGCCGGCCGCATTCCTGCGCGGGTTCCGGTCGATCTACTTGGGAGTGTTTGTCAATTGCGTGATCATGGCCTGGGTAAACCTGGCGATGTTCAAGATCCTTAGGATTACCATGGGCTGGGACAACCTGCTGATCGTGGTCACCCTCTGCATGGCGATAGTGACCCTCTACAGCGCAGCAAGCGGAATCTGGGGGTCGGCCACCGCGGATGCCCTGCACTTTGTCACGGCGATGACCGGCTGTATCATCCTGGCCGTGGTGGCGGTCGGGCTGCCGGAGGTCGGGGGCATCGAGGGAATCAAGGCCAAGCTGGCCCCGGAATATTTCAACTTTTTCCCGGCTATCGCCAAAAGCGCCGGGGAAAGCGAGGTGCCGGGACTGCTCAAGTTCACCTGGCCGGCCCTGGTGGCCTACCTGGGCTTTCAATGGTGGTCCACCTGGTACCCCGGCTCGGAGCCGGGCGGCGGGGGCTATATCGCTCAGCGGATGATGTCGGCCAAGGATGAGAAGCACAGCCTGTTCGCCACCCTCTGGTTTACTATCGGACACTATTGCGTACGGCCCTGGCCCTGGATCCTGGTCGCCTTGTCTTCTTTGATCCTTTACCCGGACCTGGCTGTGAAAGAAAAGGGAGATGGATTCGTGATGATCATGCGCGACCATCTGCCGGCCGGGCTGCGCGGCATGCTGATCGCCGCCTTTTTCGCGGCCTACATGTCCACGATTGCCACCCAGTTAAATTTAGGGACCAGCTACCTGATCAATGATTTCTATCGCCGTTTCCTGGTCCGCAAAGGCGAGGAAAAGCACTATGTCCGGGCCAGCCGGGTGACCACGGTACTCATGATGGCGGTGGCGCTGTTTATCACCACGATCCTGGAGACAATCACTGGAGCCTGGCAGTTCCTGGTCGAGTGCGGCGCAGGCGTGGGGCTGATTTTCATCCTGCGCTGGTTCTGGTGGCGGATCAACGCCTGGAGCGAGATCCTGGGACTTATCGCGCCGTTCCTGGCTTATTATTATGTCAAGTTTCATACTTCCATCCAGTTCCCGAACAGCCTGTTCTATATTATCGCTTTCACCAGCGTGGTCTGGTTTATCGGCACGCTGATCACCGGGCCGGAGCCTGTCGAGCACCTGAAAGCCTTCTACCGCAGGGTGCATCCGGGCGGGATCGGCTGGAGGCGCATTGCCGCGGAGTGCCCCGAGGTGAAAGGCGACAGCGGTTACCTGGCGATGATCTGGTGCTGGCTGGCCAGCGCGGGGTTGATCCTCGGCGTGCTGATCGGGGTGGGCAAGCTGCTGCTGAAAGAGACCGGGACGGCGGTTATCCTGCTGGGGTTCGCCGCCCTGATGGCCCTGGTGATCTACCGGATTCTTTCCAAAGAGGGTTGGGAGAAAGTGATCGAGTGAGATAAATCGGGAGCGGCATGCCGCGCCCCTACATTATGTTAATATTTAAGGTGCAAAAAGCAAGGCCATCCCAAAGGGGGTGGCCCTGCTTTTTAAGGAACATTCCTGGGTATCAGCTAATGGCTTTCAGACAGGCGAAGTCCTTTTTCAAGGACTCCACTTTCTCCTCGTAAGTCTTGCCGCGGACAAATTCCACCTCGAAATAGCCCTGGAAGCCGAAAGGCTTGAGGATGTCGTAGATCTTCTGGAAATCCACCGTGCCCTCGCAGATCATCGGCTGGTTCTCTCCCCCGCCCCCGCCCTCATTCTGCGCGTGCACCATCACCGCATAAGGCCCGGCGGTTGTAGCCCGCTCATAGGGGTCCTCGCTGTTGCCCAGGACCTGGTAATTGAGCCTCAGCGCCGGGCTGCCCACCCGCTCGATCAGCTCCACCGCGGCGGCGGCCTTATTGGTCACGCTGTTGCCGTGCATCTCGATCGCCAGGACCGCTCCGGCGGTTTCGGCCCGGGAACAAAACCTTTTTCCATCCTCCACCATCATCTCCCAATCCTGGTCGCCCAGCAGCTCGCTGTTTTTCAGGCCGGCCCAGATACGGCAGATATTAGTCCCCAGCAGACCGGTGATCTGGATCGCCCGGTCCATGTCGCGGTTTTTCTCCTCCGCGGCCTGACCATCCCCCAGACGGATGTAGCTCCCGTAATGGCTGGCCTTGAGCCCCAGCTCATCCAGGCGCGCCTTGACCGCCCGGACCTCCTCATCGCTGCGGGTGAGCGGCAGATGCTCGGGCTTGCCCCAAGGTTCGACTCCCTCAAAGCCGGTAGAGGCGGCAAGCTGGAGCACCTCATCCAACGGACGCTCCTGGAAAGCGATAGTGCAGAGGGCCACTTGGGGGCCGCTGTCCGCGGCCATGGCCGCGCCCGCTGCCGAGCCGGCCTCTGCGGCGGCCTCTTCGCCGCTCTTACCGCAGGCCGCGCCCAGGGAAAGGGCCAGCCCGGAGAACCCGATCCGGCCCAGAAAATCACGACGGTCCATCCTGTCTCGGCTCATCATTCCTCCTGTCTCTATTCAGTGCTCACCAATGCGGCCCGAACTCGAAAATTCTTCTCGCCGGGCATAGTTATTTCTTCTTCGCTTTAGCCCGGGCGATATTGCGCTCCAGGCTCCTGCGCTCCAGCTCCTTCCGCTGGCGGATATGGCTTTCCCGCAGCTCCGCGGCCTTTGGTTCACCGATTGCCTCCTGAAGCGCCACGATCAGCCGGCTGACCTCCTGACGCTTATCCAGAATAGTCCGCGGATCGGTCGTGTAATGGGTCAGGTCGCGGACAATCTCATCCGGAACCGCTGCCAGCTCGCGAGCCTGGCGGATAAGCTTTTCATTTTCTTTCTGCCTGCCGAGTTTCAGCTCCTCGGCGCTTCGCGCCAGGTCCTCCAGCAGCCAGAGCGCCTCCCAGTCCTCGATGCCATCCCGGTTGGCCGCCAGGCGCACGGAGGGATACGGCAGGCCCTCGGGACCCGGATAGCAGAGCTGTCCATCGCCGTTGCTATGGTCGTAGGAGTAGCTGTTCCATTCCACCTCGGGCCAGCGTGGTTCGCCGGGCGGACGAATGTTCTTTTCCCAGAAATC
>MFIX01000168.1:14289-17154 GCA_001780825.1 Candidatus Glassbacteria bacterium RIFCSPLOWO2_12_FULL_58_11
TACTCATAACCCATGATATCGTACTTGTAAGTCATCCAAAACAGCATGCGGGAATCAGTCAGCGGGTCCTCGAGCTGCACATTGGGATATGGCGGGTGCGGCGCAATACAGACATACCAGAGCATCTCCTCGCCCCGCTCGAGCGCCTTGCGGCAGGACTCCTGCTCGAAGCCGTAAACCCCGCCCGGCCGCAGAATCGGGTCCCAGACATCGATATAGCCGGTCAGCTCCTCGCGGGGCCGGCTCCCACCGATCATCACCTTAACTCCCGGATAGCTGGTGTGGATGGCATCCGCCTTTTCGCGCATCAGACTGAAATTGTCGGTTTCATCCCCGATATAGACGTAGCTGTAATCGAGCCAACCCTGGCTTTTGATATAATTATAGACGCTGTCCAGGCCGGCCCGGTCCACTTCTTTTTCCGAGGAAAACCCGCCCAGGATGATTGTCTTAAGCCCCCGCTCCAGGCAGAACGGAATCAGCTCGGGCCGCGGCGTAAGATAGTTGGAGTACTGCCCCACCGGATCGAAGCGGTAATCCAGCCAGAAAGCGTACCACTCTTTCAGCCAGTCCGAATCCATTTTGCGGTGGTAGAAGTTCTCGATATCCTCAATTGAAAAGTGGCCCTGGGTGCGGAACATTCCCGGCAGAGGCAGGGCATAATCGAAGACCGTGACCTCGAGCGGAACTTCGGTAGCTTGGCTGTTCGAGGGCGCGATGGTAATCACGGCCCGGTAGCTCCCGGCGGGAGTGCCCTCGGGCGCGCGGATATCGAACCAGAGCGCGGTCTCGCCCTCCGGGGAAACCTCGAAAGTTTCGTTCTCCTCCAGCGGCACGAGCGCATCCGGCACCCAACCCAGATCCATCCCGTTGGAATGCGGCGAGAGCTGAGTCCGTACCGGCAGCACGCGGGACACCGTGATATTTTCCCTGCCGATCTGTCCCGCCGATCCCTCGAGAGCGGATACTGAAACCTTTACCTTACGCAGGAATATGTCAAAGGGGAGCAGGACAAGCTGAAAGGCCTCGTGCTCATTGGCGGCCAGCGAGAGCGCGGGCGCGGCGGGGACCTTTCCCCGGAAGCGCAGCCGCGGATTGAGGTGGGTCACCCGCTTAAGCGAGGATTCCTCGCCCACGCAGTAATCGATTTTCGGCAGCCCGGCAGCCCGGAGCGCCGGTTGGTAATAATTCGCCAGGCGGCCGGCGGCATCGCCGATCCAGTCCAGCCGCTGCTCCAGTTGCTTGATCGGGGTGGTTTCGCTGTCCGGAATTTTTTCATACAGCCTTTGTATCTCTTCTAGCAGATCGAGGTAACGCTCACGCCTGGTGCGCAGATTCTCCGGAAGGTCATCCAGTGCTTTTTGAGCCTGTTGCCTAGCCCGGACATATCGCTCACGGTAAACCTGGCTGGTGAGGCTGTAAACAGTCATTTGCCCGATCGCGACCCGCGGCGGCTCCGGTTCGGCGAGCGAAAACTCCAGGGCCAGGCGGGTAATCCGGTCGCCGGGCCGCAGCGCGCGGTAGTCCCCCGGCTGAGACACGTAGTTGTGAAAATTCCCTTCGAGCGGGACATCCACCATCTGCATTTCGCCAGAGCGGAAGTGCGTAATCACCGTGGCCAGGGGTTCTTTCGCGCCCGCAGGCCAGAGCAGGATGCGGAGCACCTGGTAACCGGTGCAGTTGAACTCGAAATTGATGAAATTCTCCTCCCTGAGCGTAAAATCGGCCTCCCTCTCGAGGCGCACCGTATCACCATAATCCTGCGCGGTCAGCACCCTGCCGCCAAGGTCGAAGTCATCTCCCGGGTTCACATCGGCCCCGCTCCAATAGGGGTAAAAATAGTTGTCTTCGAAAATGAGATTAGTCCCGGCGGGCACGCTTTGGTTTTCCTGCGCTCCCGGCAGCTCAGGGACGAGAAAAAGGGCTGTCAGTAATAATACGGCATAACGGGTATTCGGCATTCCATCCTCCGGTTGCATCCTGGACAGGACTGTCCGGCCGGCGCCTGTCACCAATTTGCTCCAGGCCGGAGCCCGGGCCAGCACATGAGACCAGAACCGGGCCGGCGTGCAATATTTACAGCCGGGATGCCGAACGCAAGAATTTTTCTTCCCGGCCCATCAGAGAGTGAGTCGTTCCGGCCGGGACCCAGATTGAAAACCTCTCTCAGTCAGAAAGCGCCAACTCCTTAACATTTCTTGCCTTATTGTGAAGTTTGCGTTAACTTTATTAGGTTTTCCAGCGTTCAATTGATATCTATTCCTGGCCACCTTAACCCTCCACAAAACAAATTATGCTCAGCTTACGAAAGACCCCGGCTCAGGCAATCCCGTTAATACTGGTTCTGGCTCTCTGCCAGATCAGCCCCGGCTGTAAAAGCGGCCCCGAACAAAACGCCGCCGGCCAGGCCCCGGTTTCTGATTCAGCCTCCTCGCTCGAGAGCGCAACCGAAACTCCCGCGGAAGCGTTCGATCTGATGAAATACTCGGCATTGGACACCGCCTCGGGGGTTTTCGAGGGCGAGTACGAAGAAAAGGTAGATTCTGAAATTACGGTCAAGGCCAGGGTAAGGGTGCATCTGGAAGACCGCAGGATAACCGGGATCGACCTGCTGGACACCTGCTGGGTCAACCCGGCCGCGGCGCGGCTGATCCCGCAGCGGATAATCGAGAGCCAGAGGCTGCCGGTCGAGGCAGTTTCCGGGGCCTCGGTGGCGAGCTGGACCCTGATGACCGCTACGGCGGTGGCCCTGCAGATCGACCTGACCGAGCTGGATGACACGGCGACCGAAACCAGCGACCGATAGCTAGCCGGTGTAAATGCTTTAATTTAACAGGAGAATGGCTATTATGGAGCCCGAAGAAC
>MFIX01000169.1:0-7773 GCA_001780825.1 Candidatus Glassbacteria bacterium RIFCSPLOWO2_12_FULL_58_11
TGTTATCGGCGAGCCGGATCCCGAGTTTCCACGGGTGGAGCAGCACGAAGATTCTGACCTCCAGATGCTCATCTCCAATATCGGCGTGCTGATGGACTGGCCGGCGGCCTATACCCCAAACATCGGCTCAATGGATGCATTCATGCTGGTTCAGCTCAAACGCAGGTTCTCCTCGAAGGGCGCATTCGAGTACGTGGAGCGGCTGCGTAAAGATCTCCGGGAGAAATTCCCGGAGGTAGAGTTCGCTTTCGATACCGGCGGCATGTTGACCGCGGCGCTCAATTTCGGCGAGCCGGCCCCGGTGCACATTCAGGTGAGCGGCAGCAACTATCTGACTGCTTATGAGATAGCGGAAAAGATAGCCCGGGAAATACGGGAAGTCCCAGGCGCCACAGACGTTCGCATCGCCCAGCGGCTGGATTACCCGACTGTCGAAGTGACCGTGGACCGTGTCAAAAGCGCGTATCTCGGTCTGTCTATGGAGGATGTAATCAAGAACCTGGTGACCGCCACTAATTCTAGCGTTAATTTCGATCCCGCCTTCTGGATCGACAACCGCAATGGTAACCACTACTTTATCGGCGCCCAGTATACGGAAGCCGCGCTTAACTCCTTCGAAACTATCCGGGACATCCCGCTGACCGGTCCGGGTAACCGGGCTGTCACTACCCTGCGGAACGTGGCTACTTTGGAAAGGAGTACCGGTCCCGCGGTGATCAATCACCGGGATATCACCCGTGTAATCGACATTTACGCCGATGTCGGGCCGGGGAGGGTACTGGGTGACGTGGTCAATGATATCGAAGACCGGCTGGCCACCGACAACGAGATCGCGCCGGCGGCCAGGGAGTCCAGCCGGGGGAAATATTTTGAAGTAACCGGGCCGGATTACCAGGGCAAAGGTTACAGTTATACGATGAGCGGTGAAATTCAGGTCATGCAAAATTCTTTTTCCCAGTTCGGCCTCGGACTGTTCCTGGCCATCGTGCTGGTTTATCTGATCATGGTCGGGCAGTTCCGCTCGTTCCTCGACCCCCTGATCGTGCTGGTCGCCGTCCCGCTCGGACTGATCGGAGTTGCGCTTACTCTGTTTATCACCGGATCAAACCTCAACATACAGTCTTTCATGGGGATAATCATGATGGTTGGGATTGTCGTTGAATATAGCATCCTGCTGGTCGATTTTGCCAACCGGCGAGTGGGCGAGGGAGTTTCGGTGGAAACCGCAGTCCGGGAGGCCGGAGTGGTACGGCTGCGGCCGATCATGATGACTTCTCTGACCACCGTGCTGGCCCTGGTGCCGATGGCCCTGGGCCTTGGCGGCGGCGAGAGCAATATCCCCCTGGCGCGGGCAATTATCGGCGCGGTTCTGGCGGCTTCGGTTCTGTCACTTTTTATCGTGCCCTTAATCTACGTCAAGATCAAGCGGCCAAGGGCCGGAGAACCACGATTATAATTTAACGGAGAATGCTTAATGAAAAAAACAGCGTTGTCAGCATCTTGCTTCCTTCTGGCAGTTCTGGGATTGAATCTTTCGCCTCTAGCCGGCGAGGACCTGCCGGTGGTTAAGGTGGTTACGCCCATAAGCAAGGCAAGTGTCCGGCAGATCGAACTTCCCGGCTCTTTTGAGCCCCTGGCTGATGTGGCGCTCTATGCCAAGGCTACCGGATATCTCGAAATATTGAAAGTCGATATCGGCGACCGGATCAAAAAGGGCGAGCTAATCTGCAGGATAGCCGCTCCGGAACTGGTGGCCGATTTGAAAAAAGCGGAGGCGCGCCTCGATTTGGAAAGCCACCGGCTCGACCTGGCCAGGCTGACCGGTGAAAGGCTGGAGGGACTGCTGAAAGATGAACCGGTAGCAGTTACGCGCCAGCAGGTGGACGAGGCGCAGGCCGAAATTGGAGTAGCAAATGCGCGGTTGGAGGAAGCCGGGGCCGAACTCCAGAGCCTTCGGGCTCTAGTCGGCTACCTGGAAATCAGCGCCCCGTTCAACGGGGTTTTAACCGAGCGAAAGGTGGACCCCGGCGATTTTATCAAGTCGGCCGCCTCCGGCGACGCCGCGCCGGTGGGAAGATTGATGAACGACGATTCGATCAGAATTTTCGTCTACGTCCCGGAGGAGTCAGCTCTGCTTTTATCAACAGGCGATCCGGCCTCGGTCAGTCTTGACGCGATGCCGGGAGGTACTTTTCAGGGATTGGTGTCCAGGTTCGCCGGCGCTTTGAACCCGGATTCGCGGACGATGAGAACAGAGATCAGGCTGCCAAATGCGGATCACAAGTTCAGGCCGGGAATGTACGCCCACGTAAAGCTCAGCATCAAGACTGGCGGCGCGACCCTGGCTGTACCCTCGTCCGCAGTGAGCCAATCGGGACAGAAGGCCGTCGTGTACGTAGTCCGGGACCAGACATTGCATCTGCAGGAAGTGAAAACCGGATACGATGATGGCAAGACCGTAGAGATAGTTTCCGGGTTGGAGCCGGCCGACAAGGTTGTGGTTTCCGGGAGGCAAAGCCTAAAAACGGGCCAGGCGGTTACAGTGGTCCAGAGCTCTCTCGAATCTCTGTCGGACTGATGATCCGGATTGCGCCAGGCTGAGTTTATTTAAGGGGAAACCATGCCGAATATGAAGAATCTGATTGCCGCCGGACTGATTGCCGGCCTGTCGTATTCAATACCATTGTGTGGGCAAGAGCCTATGCCTACAACCGGTGCTAAGACTCACAGCATTTCACAATTCGATTTTACCATTCCTGATACTATCTTTAATTTCCTCGGACGCAGCGCCCGGGAGATCAAACAGGCGGAAGTGGTCAAGCTGGCGCTCGAAAGAGGCTTGCCGCCCAAAAGCGCTAGGCTGAGGATCAGGGAGGCTGAGGGTGTAAAATTTCAGGCGGCCGCTTCATTTATCCCGACTATTTCGCCGGGACTTTATCTTGAACGCACCGATGGCCGCGTTCAAGGCTCGTTCGGCGAACTGCGCGACGTCGAGTTCAACACGGTAAACCCGGGGATTTTCTTACTCTACGGATTAAACCCGGCGGAAACCACCTACCGGATGATCGCCGCCGGGAACCGCCTGGAGTCGGTTCGCTCCGGCAGCCGTGAAGTTGAAAATAGCTCGATCAGCGAGGCGAGCGTTCAATTTGTTGACCTGCAATATGCTGCCGTGGCGATAGCGGTGGCCCGGGAACTTGAAACCAACGCCGGAGAACTGCTCAGGATAAGCCGTGCAAGACTGAAGCAAGGACTGGGTAACGAAGAGGACGTCTACCGTTCGGAGGCGAATTCGGTGCGGGCCGGCCGTGAGGTGCTGAACCGTCAGATCGCCTTCGAACATACGACACTGCTGCTGGCTGAAACCCTGAATCTTGACCCCGGAACTGTTCTTATCCCCCGGCCGGCCGCTCTCGAGCCGCTGGAACTGCTGGGCAAAGACAGGCTGCAGGAGGAATTAATCGAGGCGGCACAAAATACCCGGCCGGCGCTGGAAAGTGCACAGCGCGACGAGGAGGCGGCTGAGGCGGAACTCGCCGGGGAAAGATGGCGATTTTTCTCTCCCCGTTTTGATCTGGTTTACCGGCTGGGGACAATCGGTGGACAGTTTAACGACCAGCTCAGGGAAGAAAGGCTTACCCTTCTCGCCTCGCTGGACCTCAGCCCGGTCCTCTGGGGCCGGACCAGGGAGCTGAAGGCCCGATACGAATTGAGCGCGGTAAATACCGAAATGGTGCTCTCCCGGGTGCAGCGAAACGTTCAACAGGCCTATCGCGAATACCTCAACGCTGGAAACCAGATGTCTCTCGCGGTAAGCGGAATCGAATCTGCGGAGGCAGCCCTGCGGATCAGCAAATCGAGGTTCACTGCCGGCCTTGGCCTGGCAGTCGAGGTGATCGAGGCCCAGAAGGAATTAGCAGAGGCGCGTTTGGGTTATTACTTCGCGGCTGCCTTGTATAACAAGGCGCAGATCAGGCTGCTCTTCGAGACCGGCGAAATCGAGCCCGCAGTTTTTTCGTCACCCTGAAACGGACTGTTAAAGATATCCATTGAGAATTAAGGCACTAACCGTATAAGTGATTGGATCACAAAATGATAATGATAATCAAGCAGATTTGCCATACGACTTGCTATTTTATCCCATCTGCAAATAAACAATTCACATATCATGCTTGGCTCAATTATCAATAGCTTGTTTCTTTTGTCTTGCCTGCGCCGGATTTCCGCTGCTCGAACGGGGGCGGAAACCCAGCCGCAGGCGGAAAATACCCGCTGTCAAATTGAAGCCCGCCAGGCAAGGGGAGGAGATAGATGAGCGACACCGGAGCATTGGCCGACAGAAAGTGCAAGCCCTGCGAGGGCGGAGTCGAGCCTTTGAGCGAATCCGAGGCCCGCAAGCTGCTCGAACAGCTTCCCCAGTGGGAGCTGGCCGAGGGAAAGCGCATCCGCAGGAAATTCACTTTCAAGGATTTCCGCGCCGCGCAGGCCTGGCTCAACCGCGTGGCCGACCAGGCCGAGGCGGAAAACCACCATCCGGATATCACCTGGAACTACAACAAGGTCCTGATCGAGCTGTCCACCCACTCGATTGGGGGCCTGAGCGAGAACGACTTTATCCTGGCGGACAGGATCGACCGCTTAAAAACTTGAGGCAATGTAGGGGCGATCCCGATTTATCGGGACGTCGCCCCTACGTATACTGTTAAAATTAAATAACTTACCCAAAATAACAAAAGGGGTTGCCTCATTTGGGACAACCCCTTTGTGTCGTTAATGCTTATCCGGATCGGCCCGGCCGGTAATGGGCCCTATTTCTCTTTACCCCAGGTTATTTATCTTCCGGCTTGAATTTCTCGACAGTATCCGGTATCCCGCGGAAAACGCTACCCTCTACGGCATAGATTTTCGGGTCTCCCGAGGCGCGCAGGCAGCGCTCATCCTTTCCGGCGACCGAATCGGCGAAAGTGAGCCCGGCGGCAAGGGAATCTCCAGCCCAGAAGGCGGCTTTCAGGACTGGAGCGGCGAAACCATAAGCTGTGCTGTCCGCGCCGTTCTCCGAGATAACCTGAGTGAATTTGAGCTCGCTCAGGTCCCAGAGCAGGTTCTGCACTTTCCAGCCCTGGGCCTTGACCTTTTCCGGCCCGCTGATCTGCCAGTTCTCGCCCTTTTTTTCCAGCTCCAGGGTCCGTCCGGGGAATTCCAGGCGAACGCGGGTGATCTTGCCCGTGTCGAATTCGATGATTCTCCGGTAACAGAGCTCATCGAATGTCTGCACCAGCCGCCAGGCCGTCGAGCTGTCCACCACGGCCACGTCCGGCGACCGGCTAACTTTGACATAAACCAGGGAATCAGCCGGGCGATCGGCGCCGCGGGCGAATGTGAGCCGGTTCTCTGTGCTGTCGGCGCGGAAAATGACCTCGAGGAACGGCTGTTTGAAATAGTTTTCCACCTTGGCGTAGGGCGACTGGAGGAAGCTTTTCGCTTTCAAGTCTTTCAGGTCCCAGAGCAGCCCGTCGATCTTTGAGCCATCGGCCCGGGCGGCTTTGGGTTCGCTGAGCCGCCATGTATCGCCGGAATCCTTGACCGCGGTGATCCGCTCCAGCGGCAAGACCAGGGTCAGCCGGTTTATTTTATCTTTCGGCTGGCTGACCAGGGCCATGTCCCGCAGGGCCGAGGGATCGCGCTTCAACAGCTCGACCAGGTCCGCGCCTGCCAGGAATAGGCCATCCATCTCCTTCCGGCGGGCGTAATAGTTGCCCGCGGAGTCCCGGCCGCCGAACCGCAGCTCATGCAGGGCGGCGCTGCCCTGCTCGACCAGCGTGAGTGTCAACTGGGGCGGGTCCAAGCCATAGGTTTTAAGGCCGCCGACCGTAAGGGTATCGATAAATCCCTTGGCCTCGGCCCCGGTAATTTTCTCCAGCAGATTCTTGACGCTGTCGCTTTCCGCCGGGGCAGCCAGCGGCGCGGTAAGCCGCCACTGCTCATCCTGTTTTTCCAGCCGCAGGGTCACGCCCGGCTCCGCCCCGGCGCTCACCAGGCGTCCGATCCGGTTGCGGTCCGCGTGCAGCAGCTTCTTGTCCCGCAGATCCTTGACAGTCTTGTTCAGGTCGGAGAGCACCCAACTGTTGAGCAGGATCACTTTATGCGGGGCCACGGCATTCGCCGCATAGATATAGGAATCTCCGGGGCTTTTGTTGCCGATGGACAGTCTGCGGCTTTCTTTCAGGCCGCTGGGAAAGACTTCCAGGACCAGTTTCGGCGTGTCCAGGCCGAAAATCGACAGGTCGGCGGCCGAGTCCTCGACCACCCGGTCGAGAGCGGCCCCGGCGGCATTGCTGAGCAGGCGGGCCACGGCCTCGCTGTCCGCGGCCACCGGAAACGGAGCGGTGATCTTCCAGCCGGCAGTGGAATGCTCCAGGACAGTCGTATCAGCCCCGGGCGCGGAATCCCGGCGGGCGATCACGATAAAGCGGTCGAGACTGTCGGCGCTGAACTGCACGGCTTTTTTCTCCAGCGCCTCCTGCGCCTCGCGCTCCTTGCCGCCCTTATATTCGTAGAAGTAATATAAGAGCGCCAGCGCTGCGAACAATCCGAGAAAGATCAGCGGCCTCTTGAGGCTCATCGCTTGGACCTCCTGCGGACCCAGATGAAAAACCCGGTGAAAATGATCGACAGCGGCAGCAGGACCACGCCCACCAGGCCCATGGTCAGCATATCCGAGCGCTGAAGCATCATCGGCGTGTTCTCGGTCTCCTTCGGGGCGATAGTGATCTGGTCCGTCTGGCCCTTGAGCCAGCGCAGGCAGTTGAGCAGGAGGTCGCGGTTACCGAGCTGTCCCAGGTAAGCATTGGAGATGAAATCCCGGTCTCCGATAACCACCAGCCGGGCCTCTTTTTCCAGCTCGCCCGCGGCACTGTCCGCAGCCGCGGCCTCAGCGGTCGTGTCCTCTTTGACCAGGGCGGCTCCGCTCAAGGTCACCGCCACGCCGATCGGCACCTCCCGGCCCTCGTCCAGGGCCTTGCGGGCCACCTCATCGAAATGCTCCTGGAGCTGTGCGCGGTCCGGCTCGGCATAGCTTTTTTCGCTGGTTTTCAGGAAGGCCTCGGCGCTGATCCCGGCGGGCAGCGAGCTGTCCGGGCTGACCGAGCGGGCCATGTCGAACACCGTGCCGACATCGAAAAAGCGGGTGATATCATGGGTTGGGTACTTATTGACCAGGAAAGCGAAAGGGCTGCCTACGGCGCCGCGGAGCATGTCGATCACCAGGTCATCGCCCAGCTTGACTCCATAATGCCCGAGGAACGGCATCAGGTCCCCGGCCATGAAAGGCTCGACCAGGAACAGCGCCTTCCCGCCTCCCTCCAGGTATTTCGTAATCGTCTCCAGCTCGGCGGGCAGGAAATCTTTCTCCGGCCCGGCCACGACCAGGATCTCGCAACTGTCCGGCACCGCTTGTACGGTGGCCAGCAGGAGCTCCTGCACCGGGCCGATCTGCTCCTCGACAGCCGCTTTTGCATCCCCGTAATTGAAGGCCTCACCCTGGGTCAGCTCAGGCTCGCCGTGGCCGGTGACAAAAAATACCGTCCCTTTCCGCCCCGGCACCGACCCGCCGAGCAGCTTGGCCACGGCGTTGGTGATCTTGGATTCCTGGTCCGAGTAAATTTTCTCCTGCTTGCCGCCGTAGGTGATGATAATGGCGCTGGTGCTGCTGATCCCGAGCTGCATGGCCAGCAGGGGATTACGGTCGATATCAGTCAGCTCGTACTTGAAGCG
>MFIX01000169.1:7787-14537 GCA_001780825.1 Candidatus Glassbacteria bacterium RIFCSPLOWO2_12_FULL_58_11
CGTAGGTATCGAGCAGGTCGATCAGCGACTGCTTGCTGCGGCGGTCATCCTCGCCGCGATAGAACACATTGACTGTCAGGTCCAGGGTGTCCTTGTTCAGGCGGTCCAGCTGCTGGCGGCTCTGCAGGGCGATCGAGTGGGTCTTGCTCTTGGTCAGGTCCCAGCGGTGGTGGTGGCGCTCTCCGAACAGGCCGGCCAGCGCCAGGATGCCGACAAAGGCCAGGACATAGACCAGCGAGACCGCTCCGTAGCGCGCCGAGCGCCGGCTGAACATCAGGCGGATGCTGGTCCGATTCCAATAGACGTAAAAGGCCAGCGAGAGCGCTCCAAGCGAATAGGCGGTATTGGTCCAGATGCCGAAACCGGCCGTGATAACCTGCAGGAGATAACCGACTATCAGGAGCAGCACCCCAAGGATGAAAAAGATGATCATTTTCGCGGCCATCAGAGTCAGCTCCTCCACTTTTTGGATTCAAGGACCCGCAGGGTCATAAACAGCCACAGGAGCATGAAACTCAGGTAGTAAAGCACGTCCCGCGTATCGATCACGCCCTCGGCGAAATTGTTGAAATGCTCCAGGATAGACAGGTGGCGCAGGAGCTGATTGGTCCCGGTAAACTCGATAATCCAGAAAATCAGCAGCATCCCGAAAGTGCCCACCGCGGCGATAATCTGGTTCTCGGTAAGGGAGGAGATAAACAGCCCCAGCGAGATAAACGCCGCGCTCATCAGCACCAGGCCCAGGTAGCCGCTGATCAGGGTGCCGGTCTCCGGGCTGGAGTGGAGGTACATGAAAGCCGGGAACAGCAGGGTCAGCGACAGCAGCACCAGAAAGAGGGTCAGCGCCGCCAGGAATTTCCCCAGCAGGATATCCAGGTCGCTTAAGGGAAAGGTGAACAGCAGCTCCATGGTCCCGGACTTGCGCTCCTCGGCAAAGGGTTTCATCGTGATCAGGGGCAGGACAAAGAGCATCACAACGCTCATGTGGCCCAGCAGCGGGCGGACCACACGGTAAGTGATATTCAGGTTGTAGCCGCCGCCATAAGGGGATTCCTGGTTCATCGAGGCCATGTTGAAATCCCCGATAAAGACCATGAAAAAGATCGCGGTCAACAGGATAAAGAAGAGCATCACCACATAGGCGACCGGAGAGGTGAAATAGCTCCGCAACTCTCTTGAATAAACCGGCAGGAAATTCATCCTTGTTCCTCTTTCAGGAGTCCTTGGTGATGGTTTGAATGAAAATATCTTCCAGGCTCAGGCGGATGGGCCGCAGCTCAAGCAGGCCACAGCCGGATGCGACCACCGCCTCGGCCACCGTGCTGCGGATGTCGCTCTCTTTTTCAGAGGCCAATATCAGATCGGTGGTCCCCGGCTCCTCGGTATTCCCGGCTTCCCGCACGCTGACCACGCCGCTGAGCAAGGCCAGTTTCCGCCGCAGGTCCGCGGGGTTGCCCTGGACCCGCACCATCAGGCTGCCGCCTTTAGCGGAGGAGCCGGTGAGATTAGCCAGGGAGTCCTCGGTCACGATCCGGCCGTCATTGATAATTATCACGCGACGGCAGATCGCGCTGACCTCCTGAAGGATATGGGTACTGAGAATAATCGTATGCTCGCCGGCGAAAGACTTGATCAGCTCGCGGATCTCGATGATCTGCGCCGGATCGAGTCCGGTGGTCGGCTCATCCATGATCAGCACGTCCGGCTCGTTGATTATCGCCTGGGCCAGCCCGACCCGCTGCTTGTAGCCTTTGGAGAGGCTGCCGAT
This sequence comes from Candidatus Glassbacteria bacterium RIFCSPLOWO2_12_FULL_58_11, assembly GCA_001780825.1. Classification (GTDB taxonomy): domain Bacteria; phylum Gemmatimonadota; class Glassbacteria; order GWA2-58-10; family GWA2-58-10; genus GWA2-58-10. The sequence continues at coordinate 9,556 of MFIX01000169.1, forward strand.
CAGTCGGTTGGCGACCCCATCGACGGCGCACTGCAGGCAGACCCGGGAGACCTTGGCCTTGACCTCGCGGCGCGGCACGCGCTTGGCCCGGGCCACGAAAGAGAGGTATTCCGAGACGCTCATGTCGTTGTATAGCGAGACGTTTTCCGGCAGATAGCCGATCCGGCGCTTGACCTCGAGCGGCTGCTTATCGACCTGGAAGCCCGCCACTATAGCTTTGCCGGAAGTGGCCGGCATGAAGCCGTTAAGAATCCGCATCGTGGTGGTCTTGCCCGCGCCGTTCGGCCCCAGGAATCCCACGATCTCGCCCTTATCGACCTTGAACGAGATATCTTTGAGAACCTGTACCGCGCCGTAAAACTTGTTCACCGACTGTATCTCAATCATGGAATGGCAGCTCCTCCCTGCGGATGACAATTACCGGCTGGAATGAATTTGAATGACGGTCGAAAATTACAATATCCGGCCCATATTCAAGGATCGTACCAGACCCGGGAAAAGGGTGAATATAGTCTTAAGACCGGAATTTTTCAAGAGATAAAAAATCTGAAAAAGGCACAGTAAATTCTTAAGGCGTGCCTGAATCGGGTGGAAAAACTCCAAATGAGGCAAAGCGGCGGGACAAGCAGAAATAACCGGCAGAACAGGTCTGGACGAACTTATCTGCTGCCTGGAGAATCCCCGGGTGAAATTAAAGGGCTGCCAGGGCAGGTTATTTTTATTCTTCGACTGCGGTTACATTCGCGGCCTGGGGACCCCTTGGGCCATCCACGACCTCGAACTCGACGAGCTGGTTCTCGGCGAGCGTCTTGAAGCCCTCCATGTTAATGGCGGTGTAATGTACGAAAATATCCGTGCCCTCTTCCTGCTCGATAAACCCGAAGCCCTTGGCGTCGTTGAACCACTTCACTTTTCCTCTCGGCATGATGCTTAACTCCTCACGCTGAAAATTGAATACTCTCCAGCCGGACCGCGGGCTGGAACTGGCATGAAACCGGTGTACCGGTTGCCCGCAAGGGCGCAATCCGGGGTACACCAAACCTAAAGTAATTCACTCTAAAAAAAATACAAGAAAATATTATCGGGCAGGATGAAAATCTTGACATTCCCGGTAAAAACCTTTTTGCGAGGGCACCTACCAAGACCAACTGAGAAAATAATACCAGAATATTATCGGCCAAGTCAACTGTTTCCTTAAAAATCCGGGAATATCTGTTTTTTGATTCACGATCCTTTCTATCCTGTTTAATTCATAAAAATTCAGTTTGCGTTTCATGTAGGGGCAGGCCCCTGTGCCTGCCCCATTCCAGTCGGGCGGCCACGGGGGGCCGCCCCTACGAGGCGGCAGGATGCCGATACCCGTAGAGGCGACGCATGCGTCACCCCCCGCACCCGACGGGGAAACAAGGGTCCGGCCCTACCGGGATTTGCGGTATTTCATGATTAAACCGGATTTAGAACCACGGATGACCCAGAGTTAACACGGATTGCGCCGGTCCGCTCCACTCCCTCCCTAAGATTGTGGAAGAGGGCGGCCGTGAAATCAAATTTTTTACCCGTGTAATCCGTGGTTCTGAAACAAGAGGAAGAGGCATTGAAGCAGAATATAAATAATCCTGGCTTGAATTTCGCTGTGGATATCAGGCGCTGCTTTTGACTGCTTCGAGCTCGGCCCGCAGGACCCGGGCGGGAAAGCGGCGGGCATAGTATTTCTCGTACCTGCGCGGCGAGAGGTTGAAAACCAGCCGGCCCACTCCGCCCCACAGCCCAGGCCCGAAAATAAGCTCCCGGCCGCGGTAGCGGAAACATACCGCGGTGTACTCCGCCGGCTTCCGGCCTTCGATAAAATAGTCCAGGCTTGCCCAGGTAAAAAACCGCAGATGGGTCGGGTCGCGGAAAGAGTCCGGGTGGGCGAAATAGGGAACCTCGATCTGGAACCTGCCCCCGGGAGCCAGGATGCGGTGCACCTCCTCGACCAGCCTTACCAGGCCGGCCACATGCTCCAGCACGTGGCTGGCGACCACCCGGTCCACCGAGTTGCCGGCGAAAGGCAGCGGCTGTTCGAGGTCAGCCCGCACATCCGCCAGGCTGCCCGGATAGCGGTCCACCCCGATCTCGCCCTCGGCCTTGCGCGAGCCGCAGCCCAGATTGACGATCACCGGCTTTGACATAGCCCTCCATCCCGGGAAATTTAACACGAGGCCCGGCGGTAAATTTGCCTTATCTCAGATGGGGTTGTCAATCTACTAAAAGCGTTTTGAAATATTTCCAATGTGTTTGGTTAATTTCAGGCATACAAGGGACGGCGCATGCGTCGCTACAATACCGTTTGTTCCTATTTGCACCCGTGTAGCGGGCGGCCACGGGGGGCCGCCCCTACAACCTTTTTGTTGCCAAATAGTTATCCAGTGTAGGGGCGCACCCATGTGTGCGCCCGCATTTCTTGCCAGACCTTTTACTGGTTGCATTACTGGAAATTGGAACCCGCTCCAATGCCTATCTGATTATTTGAGCCCGGAGCAAACTCCGAGGAATTCTTCGATTATAATTGCCTCGCAAGTGGCGGATTTGTCAATCTTCGAAAGCCTCCCGGAGTCAATGGACTGACTGAGAGCCGCCGGGAGCAGCGGCTCAGCGCGCGAAATAGCTCTTGTAAAGTTTTACCAGCTCGGTCTCGGTCCGCTCAGTCCGCTGGTTACGCGCCTCTGGGCTCATCTCGATATCCATCGCATACCACTCGCGGTACGAGTAATAAGCCCAACCGACCCGCTGCTCCTCCAGGATATCGATCAGGTCCCGGGTCCACTGCGCGGCGCCTATGGCCCAGCGGGCCACGCCGAACTCCCCGCACCAGATCGGCACGGAATAGCGGTCCCGGAACTGGAAGGCTTTTTCAAACTCCGCGCGGATCTTTTCCTTGTCCCAATATTCTCCCTGGAGCTGCCCGGGATAGACCCGTCCGCGCCACTGCTGCTCGGTGGCCTTGAGCATGCCCTGATTGCGCTGATGGGTATAGTCCATCGGGCCATAGAAATGAAAGCTGTAAACCGTGTTCCGGTCGCCGGTAGGCTCCAGGTAATCGAACCCGGCGGGCCAGCCCCAATCCGGCGGCTCGACGATTATGGTGTGCAGAGTGTCAACGGCCCGGATGGCCGCGGTGAGCTCCCGCGCGAAAGCCGTCCACTGTGTCCGGGCCAGGTTGTCATGCGGCTCGTTCATCAGGTCGTAAGCCACTCCGCCGGGGTCGGCGGCGTAACGGGAGGCCAGCTCGCGCCAGTAGCTGATATAGGCCTCTTTGTAGGCCTCGTCGCCGAAAAATTTATCGTTGTCCCTGAATGCGGCGCTGGGCGAGAACACGGTATAAAGACCGTACTTCAGACAGAGGTCGATGCAATCATAAACCTTCTGCTTGTCCGCCGGGGAAGGATCGTAAGGGGCCTTATCCGACAGCAGGTCATTGACCAGGATGCGGACCGAGTTGCCCTTCCAGTCCTGGACAAAATGCTCCAGGTCCTCCGCGGTGATTGTCAGGGTTATATTGGCCCCGCGCAGACGGTGGGCCGGCCAGGCGGCGGGAGAGGCCGCCTGGAGAACGGAAAGAGGTAGTGCGATCAGAATAAGTAGAAAAATTACTCTCATGATGACCTCCAGTCCGTACATGATTGCCGGTTGGAACATTATCAATATATCGACAGCGGCACGCTCAATTTAACAAAAAAGGCCCGCTCATCCTTGCGGCTCAGAGGTATGTAACGGTCATCGAAAACATCGAAGCGGTCCGCGGTGTAGGCTAGGTAAAGGGCGCCGAAAGGCGGCCGGAAACGCCAGCCGAACAGTCCGTAGAGGTAGACCCGATCGTTACTCGTGTTATACTGGGTGAAAAGCCTCAGCCAGATATCCGGGGTGAAATTCCAGTCTCCGGTCAGGACGTGTAGCCAGGTGCCGCGGCCCTGGGGGTCCGGCTTGAAAATCAGGCGGTTGAGCGAGTAGCTGAAGGAAAGCTCAGCGATTGGTTTCACTTTCTGACGGAACACGTACTGCCTGAAGTCCCTATCGAAATTACGCCCCCGGGTATAGACCCACGAAGTATTGTTCCAAGACTGCTGGTTGTAGCCGCCTTCGAGAAACCAACTGTGGTTATGGAAGCGTTTCTCGAACGACTCGGTCAGGTAAGTATTTCCTCCCCCGATCAGCCACTTGCCGAGGAATGTGACCGCCCCCCACTGGTTGAGCCGCACACTGCGCAGCGAACCGCCGTGACCCCAGAAAACGTTGTTTAGCGAGTGCCCCTGTATCTTATCCAGCCAGCCTCTGCGGATCCACCACTGGTAGGTAACGTCACTGTCCAGCTCATGGCGATTGTCGTCAGGGATGAACCCGAGCCGGTTCACGTTGTCCCGGAAACCCGGGTCGATGTTGGTGTAGCGCAGGTGGTAATGATAGACCTCGTTCTCGCGGGCCGCCCGAAAGTAATATGCCTTGGTGAAATCACCGGTGGAGGGGAAGCTGCCAACGAACTGCGAAGTGATCTTTACGTTCGCGGGCAGATTCAGCGCGGCATCCAGGCTCAGGGCGCGATTGTGTCCGCCTTCAAAGGAGCGGTCCACCGCCAGCAGGCCGACATTCGAGGCGCCCAGGACATCCCGCTGGAGTCTTATTACCGAGGTCTGCGCGGACAGCTCCCCGCCCGTGGCGCGCGACCTGGCGCTCAGCATCGAGTAGTTGAACGCCCCCAACCGGCCGTTGGATTTCACCCCGTAATCGAGATCCCCGATCCGGCGTGAGTAGAAAACGTTGATCCGGTTGTTGAACAGCTCCGCGCCCTCCAGGAAGTAGAGCCGCTTTTCCGGGTAGAATGTCTCGTAGCGGGTCAGGTTGATCACATCCTGGTCCGCCTCCACGGTGGCAAAATCCGGGTTGTAAGTCAGGCTGGCGTTGGCCGCGGAGCCGATCCCGAGAAGCAGGTCCGCCCCGCCCACCAG
>MFIX01000169.1:14630-16404 GCA_001780825.1 Candidatus Glassbacteria bacterium RIFCSPLOWO2_12_FULL_58_11
ACCTTTCTTGAATGCCGGCAGCCCGGCCAGGTCTCCGGACTGCGAGATTTTCCAGGCCGTGTCGCGCTCTTGCCAGTAACTGGTCTCGAAATACTCCGGATAATTGCGGCGGAAATTCACTCCCCAGGCCGCGGACTCGCCCTTGGGGATGCGCAGCTCGCTCATGGGCACCGCCATCTCAGCCGTCCAGCCGAGCGAGTCCTCGCGGCTGACCACCTGCCAGGCGCAGTCCCAGCTCTTATCGTTCGAGTTGCCGTCCTCCGCAATCCGTCCGTCCACCCGCACTCCTAGCGAGTTGGTGGAGAAATAGTAACAGTCGCGGCGGGTATGGAAAGTATCCAGGTAAAAGGTAACCGCGTTGTCCTGATCCATGTCGCCGTCGCGTCGGGTGACCTTACTGTTGGTGGCAGGACCGGCGGGACTGAAACAGCGGAAGGCCACGTAGATAAAACGGTTATCGAAGGCCACGGCAACACGAGTGCGGGCTCGCGCAGGAGCACCCTGCTCAGGCTTGAGCTGAGTGAAATCCCCCTGCCAGCCGGTCCTGAGCCAGAGGGAATCATCAAGCGCTCCATCCACGACCGGAGCGTTCCCCGTCCGATAAGCCTCGATCCGCCGGGACACCGAGTCGGCCTGCGCCAGCGCTCCGGTAGGCGAGCCGGCAAATGACAGCCAGAGGAATAGCAGCGCGAGTATATAAATTCTTGGCGACAGGTTTGAGCTCCGATCAGTCGATGCTGCATTGACATAAAGTATTCCAGGGCCGGAGGCCCAAAAATATCAGCCGCCGCGCCGACCGTCAATAAGCAGAAATAACCCTGCCAGGGGTTGTCCGGACCACAAACGGCGAAAATCGGGCTAAAGCAGGGGGGAGCTTGCGGTACGGAAAGCCGGGGGAGTTGAAAGGAGCCGTCCAGCCGGGGAGGATCCGGTTATTCCCTGATCACGCGACTGAGGATCTGTTTCAGGTCTTCCATCCGGTAGGGCTTGGCCACCATTCCCCGGAAACCGAATTTTTTAAAATCGGAGAGAACCGGATCGTTGGAATAGCCACTGGAGACAATGGCTTTTACCCCGGGGTTGATTTCGATCATTTTTTCCAGCGCCTCCCTGCCGCCCATGCCACCCTTGATAGTCAGGTCCAGGATCACCACATCGAACGGGCGGCCGGAATTACCGGCATTCCTGTACATCTCGACAGCCATGCCGCCTTCTTCGGCAACCGCTACCTGATGGCCGATATGGGAGAGCATCTTTGCGGCGACCTCCAGAACAACCGGCTCATCGTCCATGACCAGTATGCGCGCCGCCGGTCCGGAAGTCTCCGGCCCTAATTTGACGGTCTTGGCAAGCTTCATCGGCGATGCCGGCAGGTGGATATGGAATATAGTGCCGACGCCGAGTGTCGACTCGACGACGATGCTCCCGCCGTGTTTCCGGACTATCGAATGAGAGGTAGTCAATCCCAGCCCGCTGCCGGTCTGCTTGGTGGTGAAATAGGGATCAAAAATCTTCGAAAGAAGCTCTCCGGGGATCCCGATCCCGCTGTCCTGGATAGTAATCTGCACGAACGGGCCTTCTTCCATGCCGGGGGCCTGTGCGCCTTTCAGGGTCACATTTTCGGCTTTCACCCGGAGCATCCCGCCATCAGGCATTGCCTGCTCCGCATTGATGACCAGGTTATTGATTACCTGGCTGATCTGGCCTTCATCCACCTCGGCCGGCCACAGGTCTGCGGGGATTATGTACTCGCATTTGACATTTGAGCCCCGGA
>MFIX01000169.1:16435-39108 GCA_001780825.1 Candidatus Glassbacteria bacterium RIFCSPLOWO2_12_FULL_58_11
GCCGATAGCGCAAATCCTTTTAACCGGCTGGCCGCCCTTGGAGAATGTTAGCAGCTGGCGGGTCAAATCCTTGGCGCGCAAAGCCGCCTTTTCCGCCTCCACAAGATAATCGACGATCTTTTCCTCAGCGGATAGCATTCTGACAAGGGAGATATTCCCCAGTACGGCGGTAAGGATATTATTGAAATCGTGTGCGATTCCGCCGGCGAGAACGCCCATCGATTCGAGCTTGGAGAGCTTTGCCCGTTCCTCTTCGAGCTGCCGGATCGCGGTAATGTCCCGGCTGGTGGACAACAGGGTCGCCAGACGGCCCGTGCTGTCGAATTCGGGGATCAGGCGCCAGTCGAAGATCAGTTTTTCGGCATCGAGCTCCAGCTCGTAGATTGACTCGACCGGCTCTCCCAGTTCCAGTACCTTACGGAGCTGCTTTTCCCATAATTGGACGTTTTTTTCCGGCAAACCTATGTCGCGGACTGTCCTGCCAATATAGTGCCCTGGAGGGAGCCCGGTGAATCGCGTGATCGCCGGATTAGCGTAAAGGCACCGCAAATTCCCATCCATCCGGAGGATAATATCGGTGACATTTTCGGCCAGGGCCCGGAAGTTCTCTTCGCTCTCGCGCAGAGCCTGCTCGTTGCTCTTCCTTTCCGAAATATCGACGATCACTCCGACCTGAGCCTTGATCGAGCGATCCGGGTTACGGATGGCCGTGACCGATATATCTCCCCAGAAATAGCGGCCATCCCGGCGTAAATAGCGTTTCTCGACACGGAAAGTATCGATGGTGCCCGAGGCCATTTGCTGCAGCAGTCTCCTCGAGGCTTCCCGGTCCTCGGGATGAGTGAGCTCCAGAGGGGTCTGAAATATGACCTCTTCCTGGCTCTCATACCCAAGCATTTCGAGGAAATGCCGGTTCACCTGAACCAGGCGGCCACTCGGATCCGACAAGGCTATGCCGACCTCCGCGTTGTTGAAAATCGCCTGAAGACGAGCCTCGCTCTCACGTAGGGCCTGTTCGTTCCGCATCCTTTCTGATATATCGAAGACTACCCCAACCAGCGCGAGAATCGAGCCATCCTGATTGCAGATCTCCGTGACCGAGATATCCACCCAAATATGACTTCCATCCCGCTTTAAGTAACGCTTCTCCATACGAAAGGAGTCGATAGCGCCCGAAACCATCTCCAGCATAACCTTGCGGCAGGCCTCCCGGTCTTCCGGATGGGTAATATCCAGAGTACTCTTGCTCAATAGTTCTTCCTTACTATCGTACCCCAACATTTCCACCAGCTGCCGATTAACCTGAACCAGGTGGCCTTCCGGATCCGTTAAGGCTATGCCGATCGCCGCATTGTTGAAAATGGCCTGAAGATGGGCTTCGCTTTCTCTCAGGGCTTTTTCGGCGAGTTTTCTCTCCGTGATGTCGGTAAACAGTCCGCAAAGTCCCTTTGGACTGCCATCCCGGGCGAAAATGGGGACCTTGGTGGTAAAATATATCCGGTCATCGTCCAGCCGCAGACGCTCCTCGGTGACCACCACCTTACCGGACTCGATTGTCTGCATGTCATCCCGGTGGATATTTTCGGCAATTTCCCGGGGATAAAGATCGAAGGGAGTCTTACCGATTATCTCCTCGCTGCTTTTCCCGATTACCTCAGCGGCCTTGCGATTGACCAGCAGGTAGCGGTCCTGGAAGTCCTTGACCACGACCCCCGAGGTCAGGTTGTCCAGCAGGGTCTGGGTCAGCTCCTGCCTTTCCCGCAGGGCCTCCTCGGCCAGCTTGCGCCCGGTAGTCACCTCGCTGTAGAATATGATCCCGCCGATCAGGCCGGCTCTTTCATACCACGGACGGCACTCCCAGCGATTATAGACCACCGAACCGTCAAGGCGTAGAAACTGGTCCTCCTCCATTCTTTCCACCGCCCCGGCCAGCACCCGCTGGTAAACCTCTTTCATCCGCTGCGGGGTTTCGGGAAAAATTTCATCATGATGCAAACCGATAATTTCCTTGCCGTTAATGGCATACTCGGTAAGAAAAACATCGCTGACCATGATAAAGCGCAGCCCGGTGTCTAATACGGCGATCGCGCTGGGGTTATATTTGAGGATGTACCGGAAACGTTCCTCGCTGGCCTGAAGGGTCTCGAGCGACAGCCTGAGTCCGGTGATGTCCTCAATCATCGTTAACAGGTACATATCTTTACGCGCCTTGACCAAAATCATATTCACCAAGCCAATGAAGGTCGAACCATCCTTGGCCCTGAGCGAGACCTCGTGATTACGGACGAATCCATCGCGCCTCACTTTTTCCAGCAGCTCTTCCCGGTCCCGCGGAGACTGATAAAATTCAGCCGCATTGCGCTTCTGCAGTTCCTCCAGCGTGTAGCCGATTTTGTCCGTAATCGCCTGGTTGATCGAGATTACCTTACCTTCCAAGGTCGTCAGCGCAATGCCGGCCGGGGAATGCTCAAAAATAGCCCGCATGCGCTCATTGGTTTCGCGCAGCTCCTGTTCGGTGCGGCCCCTTTTTTCAAGCTCGGCCTCGAGTTCGCTTATCCTTTTCTCGAGTTCCTCGCAGGAGGGTTTCATTCCACTCATCTTCATCTCTCCGGTGAACTTTGAGAAGCTAAGCTCAATGTTTGACATAATATATATTTAATCCGGACATGCGCAACCCGAAATATTGCGCTTCGCAATAGCTGTCCGGGGAAAAAAATCCCCGTCCGGTCTTGGCGACCGAACGGGGAAAAGGAATGCAGAGGATCAGAAAACTGTAATTTATTTCTTGTTCTTGTCCTTATCCTCGTCCACCACCTCATAGTCCGCATCGACCACCTCGCCCTCGCCGGCCGAGGCCGGGCCGCTTCCAGGCTGGCTGTCGGCGGAGCCCTTCTGGCCGCCGCCTCCTGGCTGCGGCTGGGACTGGTAGAGCTTCTGGGCCGCGGTGTTCCAGATATTGGTCAGCTCCTCATTGACGCTCCTGATCGCTCCGATATCGCCGCCCTTGAGCGACTCGCGGACCCGGTCCACCGCCGACTGGAGGCCGGAGCGGGTGCTCTCGTCCAGCTTGTCGCCCAACTCCTTGAGCTGCTTTTCGGTCTCATAGGCCATCTGGTCGGCCCGGTTGCGGGTTTCGACATCCTCTCTTTTCTGCTTGTCCTCCGAGGCATGGGACTCGGCATCCTTGACCATGCGGTCGATCTCCTGCTCCTTGAGCCCGCTGGAAGCCTCGATCCGGATTTTCTGTTCTTTGCTCGTGGCTTTGTCCTTGGCGGTCACATGCAGGATACCGTTGGCGTCGATATCGAAAATCACCTCGATCTGCGGTATTCCGCGCGGCGCCGGAGGAAGGCCGGTGAGCTGAAAACGGCCGATGGTCCGGTTGTCGATAGCCATCTGGCGCTCGCCCTGCAGGACATGGATTTCCACAGTAGTCTGGTTGTTCTCGGCGGTGGAGAAAATCTCGCTCTTCTTGGTCGGGATAGTGGTGTTGCGCTCGATCAGCCGGGTGAACACTCCGCCCAGAGTTTCGATACCCAGAGACAGCGGGGTGACATCCAGCAGCAGAATATCTTTAACCTCGCCGGCGAGCACTCCGCCCTGGATCGCCGCGCCCACCGCCACCACCTCATCGGGATTGACTCCCTTGTGCGGCTCCTTGCCGAAGAACTTCCGGACCACTTCCTGCACCTTTGGAATCCGGGTCGAGCCGCCGACCAGAATTACCTCGTCGATCTGGTCCACGCCGTAGCCGGAATCTTTCATGGCGTTCTGGCAAGGACCGACTGTGCGCTGGATCAGATCATCGACAAGCTGCTCGAACCGGGCCCGGGTCAGGTTGACGTTAAGGTGTTTGGGGCCCGAGCTGTCCGCGGTGATAAAGGGCAGGTTGATATCGGTCTGGTTGGTCGTGGAAAGCTCGCATTTGGCTTTCTCGGCCGCCTCTTTAAGCCGCTGCAGGGCCATCGGGTCCTGGCTCAGGTCGATGCCCTGCTCTTTCTTGAACTCCCCGACCAGCAAGTCGATCACCCGCTGATCCAGATCATCGCCGCCCAGATGCGTGTCGCCATTGGTGGATTTGACCTCGAAGACCCCATCGCCGATCTCCAGGATGGAAATATCGAAAGTCCCGCCGCCCAGATCGTACACGGCGATCTTCTCGTCCTTTTTCCGGTCGAGACCATAGGCCAGGCTGGCCGCGGTCGGCTCGTTGATAATCCGCAGCACTTCCAGCCCGGCGATCCGTCCGGCATCCTTGGTGGCCTGGCGCTGGCTGTCGTTGAAATAAGCCGGCACGGTTATCACCGCTTTTTCGACTTTGGTCCCCAAGTAGTCCTCGGCGGTCTGTTTCATTTTCTGCAGGATCATGGCGCTGATTTCCGGCGGGCTGTACTCGCGGCCCTGGATATTTACCGTGGCGGCATCGTTGCGGCCGCCAATCACCTCGTAAGGCACCTTTTTCTTTTCATCGGTGATCTCGTGCATCTTACGGCCCATAAAACGCTTGATCGAGAACACCGTGTTCCGTGGATTGGTGACCGCCTGGCGCTTGGCCACCTGGCCCACCAGACGCTCTCCCTCCTTGGTAAACCCGACCACCGAAGGCGTGGTGCGGCTGCCCTCCGAGTTTGGGATAACCACCGGGTCTCCCCCCTCCATCACCGCCACACAGGAATTGGTGGTACCCAGATCGATTCCGATAACTTTACTCATCTCGTACTCCTCGTTGATTATAAATTGCATTCTGCTTAAGAATTTAATTTCCCGGTTTAAAAACTGCGCTATAGCTGGAGGAGCAATTCCTATGCCCGCATTTTCAGGCCATAATGGCATGCTTTTTGCCATTTTGGCCGCTATAAGATTCCTTTGACATGGATTTGCTTGGCTGATAGATTTGTGCTTTGCTCGGGCAATCTGAGAAAAGGAATCAGATGAAATATCTGAAGCATGCATTCGCTCTGACGATCACGGTAATCTGCCTCTACATCGCCTTCCGCGGCGTGAATCTCAATGAGGCCTTCAACACCATGTTCGACAGCGGACGGGTCAGGATTCTGCCCCTGGTAGCTTTTGCGGGGCTCAGCCTGGGGGTGCTGTGGGTCAGGGGCTGGCGCTGGAAATATTTCTTCCTGCCCGAGCAGCAGGCCACCGCCTGGGGACTGAGTGTCTCCAATACCATCGGCTTCATGACCAACAATATCCTGCCGCTACGGGTCGGAGAGGTGGTGCGGGCGCTGATGGCCCGGCGCAAAGTGAAAGCGCCCATGAGCTATATCCTGGCCACGCTATTTATCGAGCGTATCCTGGACTCGATGTGCCTGCTTTTCTGCCTGATCCTGCCCCTGGCCTCCAGCCGACAATTTCCGCCCCTGGTCGGTGAAATCGGCAAAGGGATGTTTTTTGTATTTGCCGGAGCGCTGGGATTGCTTATAATATTACGCAGCAAACCGCACCTGGCGCAGAAAGCCGCCCTGCCGCTGGGCCGCAGATTCCTGTCACCCCATATTTACGACAGGCTCGAGCTTTTCATGGCCACCTTTACCGAGGGGCTGCTGATCCTGCGCAACGGGCGGGTAATGTTGAAAATTGCGCTCCTGAGTATCTTTCACTGGTGGCTGGTGGCTTTTAGCTACGAGTTGGCCTTACGGGGATTTTCGCTCTGGCATGAGCTGCCCTGGACTGCTTCCTACCTGACCCTCGGTCTGGTGGGACTGGGAGTGGCGCTTCCCTCGGCTCCGGCTTTTGTCGGGCCGATACATGCGGCGATAATTTACTCGCTGAACCAGGCTTACGAGGTGCCCAAAGCCACGGCCACCGGGTTCGCCGTGGTGATGCACCTGCTGATGATGGCCCCGGTTACCTTGGCCGGGCTGGCACTGATGTGGCATGAGGGGCTGACCCTGGGCCAGATCAGAAAACGGGTGGACCATCTGGAGGAAGAGCCGCCGCCGCCGGGCGAAGACCTGGCCGGCTGAGAAAAAGCCGGCGTGTTAGCTACCTTATTTCCGGCACCACCCTAGTTAATGGAGTTCCCGGATGTCGCAGGCCAATGGTTCGATTATCAAAATACAGGTTTTCGCCAAGGTCAACCTGGCCTTGCGGATCCTGGGCCGCCTGGAGGGCGGCTACCACTCGCTGGAGACAATTTTCCAGAACATCTCGCTGTCGGATAGGCTGACGATCCGCGAGACTCCGGGCCGGATAATCGTCCACTGCGCCGACCCGGCAGTGCCTGAAGGCGAGGAAAACACGGCCTACCGAGCCGCCGAAATCTGCCTTCAGCGGCTCGGAACCCGCAACCGTGGAGTGGAAATCCGCATCGAGAAGGGTATCCCGACCCGGGCCGGCCTGGGCGGCGGGAGCGCGGATGCCGCCGGGACGATCGTGGCCTGCGAGCATCTTTTCGGAGCGCTGCCCGGTGGCGACACTACCCGCTATGCCCTGGCTGCCTCGATCGGCGCGGATGTGCCTTTCATGCTCTGCGGGGGCCGGGCCCTGGCCTGGGGTATCGGCGAGCGGATGCTCCGCATGCCGGTCAAGCGCAAAACCCCGGTGCTGCTGGTAATCCCCCACATCCCGGTCTCCACCTCCTGGGCCTACCGCGCGCTGGATAATGCGCAGGCCGAGGGCGACAACACGGAAACCCTGGAGCTCAACGGCGGCCCGCTCAAGCTGGATGAGCTGATCGGCGCAATGGGGCCGGTCGAGGGCATGGTCAACGATTTCGAGCCGGTGGTGTTCGCCCACCATCCCGAGCTGCGCGAGGTCAAGCGGCTGCTGATCGAGTCGGGAGCCGCGGTGGCGCTGCTTTCGGGGAGTGGAAGCGGAATATTCGGACTGTTCGAGAGCCTGAAAAAAAGGGACCGGGCCGCGAAAATCCTCGATGTGGGAGAGGATTTCCGGCTGGTCAGCGCGTGTTTTATCGAAGAGGCTTACCGAATCCTGGAGTGAAGGGCGGGGGAATAATCCTTGCACGACCCTAATAGTAGCGGCTTGGAAATGGGGCACGGTGCACCGTGCCCCTACGATTTTTCGCTCAGACTCCTACGCAACGGATTATATATGATATATTCCCGAAGCAGATTAATGTCTTCTGTTTTACGGATTATATGCTTGTAATAGCCTCGCTGCCAAAATTTTTGATCTAACTTGGCACCTGTCAGGCGGATACGTCTTGTTACTGCGGCCTTGAAATAGCGAATTATTGTGGGCAATGATGCGGAAGTGGGTTTTGAGAAGGATTCCAGCGTAGGGGCACGGGGCACCGTGCCCGCCTGGTTCAAGATAATGATCCCGTGCAAATGATCCGGCATTACGACAAATTCATCCAGCTCGACATTCTCTCTCAATTCGGCAGCTCTTAGCCATTCTTCTCTGACAATCTTTCCATATAAATTTATTTTCATTTCCCCGCCAGCCAAAATTATCCCGAGGTTGTTCCCGCTCATGGAAGTGCATACAGTCACAAAATATGCTCCCGGAGCGGTGTAATCGTAATCCGGCAGGCGGAGTGAGCGGCGATGACGAAGGTCTTTATAAGATTCTATCATCTTGGATTCTAAAAATATTTAACTGACGGGCAATTACGTTCCGGATCCCTGTATCTATCTATAAAGGGCGGGCTATATTAAAAAATTGGTGGGGCGACGCAAGCGTCGCCCCATTTTATTATCTCACAGGAAAACAAAGGGTATATGGCACAAAGTCCACAGGCCGTACCTGATAAACGATTCTTTCCGCATGTTCTTTGCCAGCCCGCCGAAATAGATTCCCTTGATCAGCGTATTGCCCATCATCGAGATGATAATGGCCGCTATCAGAACATGGGTGACCTGCGGGTTGCTGTTGACCAGTGAAAAGATAAAGGGATCGATATCGGTAACCCCGATCACGAAAGACAGGATCAGCAACCCGGCATCCCCGAAGGAGCTTTTCACCAGGGTAGTCACCACCTGCAGGGCCAGGAACAGAAAGGCGAATATCATGGCCGGCGAAATTTCGAACGGGTTCTGCAGGGTGGTGACATTCGCGCCGTCCGGCGCTGATTTGTTGGGCCGGAAGAGCAGCGACATGATCAGGCCCACGGCCGAGAGGCCAACCAGCTTCCACCAGAGGAAAGGCAGAAACTGCGGGCCGATTATCCGAATGATGATCAGGATGCGCAGGTACATGACACTGCTGGCGAGCAGTGAGCTCTGGAGAGCGCTTTTGCCCTGTTCCGGGGCTTTCTGGGCGATCCGGCCCACCGCCACACTGACCGCCGTGCTGGAGACAATCCCGCCCAGGATTCCTGAAAGCCATAATCCATATCGGCTGCCGAGCTTCTTGACCAGAAAATAGCCCGCGAACCCGATCGAAGAGATAATGATGACGATTTTCCAGGTGTTGACCGGATTCAGGTTAAACTGGGTGAATCCTTTATCGGGCAATAGCGGCACGACCAGCAGCGTGACCACCAGGAACTTCAGGATCGCCAGAAGCTCGAATTCCCTGAGGTTCTGGACCCAATGTTCGATCAGCGTTTTTTCGGAAAGCACGATTGCGCTGATAATGCCGATGGCGAGCGGCACCCAGATTTTGGTCAGGAGAGTCATTGCTCCGATAATAAAGGACAGCAGGACCGCGACATCGCTGGTCCAGCCGTGATGGCCCTCTTTTATCCGCGCCGTATACTCCATCGCCACCAGGACCACAACCGCGAGCAGACCCGTTGGCAGGGCCAGCGAAATACCGATCTGGTACATCCAGGCGCAGCCGAAGCCGAACATGCTGATCAGCGAGTGAGTACGCACGCCGGCGACAATCGGCTTATTGCGGTACACACCCGCGGCCTCACGCTCCAATCCGAGTAGAAAACCGAGGCCCAGGGCGATGATAAACCGAATTTGAAAAGTCAGTTCAAAACTTTCCATACAGTCGCCTCCTCAGTGACGGGCTTTCAGGGATTGCTCGCGGAACCGCCGTTCTGACGGCTGAGGGCCTTCAGGCGGTTGCGGGCGCTGCGGAGCCAGTCGCTGTTTTCGGATGCCTGGCTCTCGAGAAGTTGGTAGGTTTTTGCCGCTTCTTCGTTCTGGCCCATTTCCTCCTGTACCATCCCTTTCTGATACAACACCTGGAGCACCGGCTCGCCGCTGCCTCCGTAAAGAGCGATCAGTCCCTCCAGACAGCCCAAGGCTTTCTGGTGCTCCTTGCCGGCCTCATACTGCAGGGCCAGCAGGTAGCGGGCCCGGCCGGTAAGCTGCTTTTCCGGACTCCAGTATCCGGTTAAAAGGTCCAGGGCCTCATTCAGTCGCAGCGCCTTGACTGATGATTCGGCCCAGTCGAGCAGAACCTCGCCGATGGCCTGCGGACGCGGAGCCCGGGCCCACTGGTTGCGGCGCAAAGCAAGCGAAAGATCCCAGTCTCCCCGGGCTCCCGCGATCGAGGCCTGCAGACCCTCCACGACATAAGGCCGGACCACCTCCCGCGGCAGCTCGTCGAGTATGGCCTGGGCGCGATCCGGCTGCCCGGCATCCAGATACAGGCGGGCCAGGGCGGCTTGAGCCCGGACTCCGAAGCTGCTCCAGGGGAAGCGTCCGGCCAGCGCGCCGAGCTGCTTGTTGGCCCCCGGGACATCTCCTTTGGCGAGAGTCAAACGGTAGCCGTCCCACAGGGCGCGGTCC
This sequence comes from Candidatus Glassbacteria bacterium RIFCSPLOWO2_12_FULL_58_11, assembly GCA_001780825.1. Taxonomy (GTDB): domain Bacteria; phylum Gemmatimonadota; class Glassbacteria; order GWA2-58-10; family GWA2-58-10; genus GWA2-58-10. Next base: position 26,098 of record MFIX01000169.1, read on the forward strand.
TCCGGGTACACATCCTGGAACAGGAGCTTCAGGTCCTCGTTGAGCGTGGAGGCGCTTTTCTGAATTCCGGCGGCCAGCAGGAACTCGATCTCACCCAGCATCAGCTCGGCCAGGGCGGCCCGGCGCTCGGGGTAGCTCTTGCGGAACTCATCCCGCGTCTCGGCGATTTTATCCAGCTGGCCCTGCCCGGCAAGGCAGGCCATGATACCCCGGTAGGCCTCGAAGGCCGGGTCCAGCCGGAAAAATGCATTCCAGGGTGCTTTCTTGAATCTTTCGAAATCCTTTCTCAGACGCTCCAGGTCGCCGCCTGCGGCCAGCCGTCCCTGAAGGGCAAAGATATTCGCCGCGGAATAGAACGGGCTGGACTCTGTAAGCCGGGCCAGATACAGGTCCGCCAGGTCAGGGCTGCCCGAGGACTGAAAGAGCTCTACCGCTATCGCCCAGGAAGCCTGCGTGGAGCTCTCATCTACATAAGAGCGGCTGAATTCCGACAGGCGATTCGTGGCCCGGGCGTATTCGCCCAGCCGGGTCAGCGCCTGGATGCGATAGGCGGCGAAAACACGCTGTCCGCGGGAATCGAGAAGATTGGGGTCCACCCGGTCCAGAACGGACACCGCCCGGGCATATCTTCCGGTCAGAAAAGAGGTCTCGGCCAGGGCAGCGAGAAACTTCTGGTCGCCGGTGGCGTAAGGGTTACGGACTGCCCAGTCGGAAATGACCCGGTAGGAAAGCGAATAACGATCCTGGAGCAGGTGGATGATACCGAGCCTCAAGCCGGCCAGGCTGGCCCAGCGCGAACCGGAATAGCGCTCCAGGAGCTGCCCGTAAAGGGTGGCCGCGCTGTCCCGGGCGCCGGCGAAACTGGCACCCTCGAGCGAATTGGCCAGGCTCAGTATCGCCCGCCCGCTCAGTTCGATATCTCCGCCGATCGAAATCGCCTCGGCCCAGTTCTTCCGGGCCGAGTCCGCTTTTGCTGACGCTCCCAGGGAGGAATCGACGCGGGATTGCGCCTCGTAACGCTCCCCCAGCCAGCAGAGAACCGCGGCGCGTACCGGTCCGCGGTCCAGGCCCGCCAGCTCGGCCTTGAGCTGCTCATCGGCTTCCTGAATCTGGCTGGGGACCAGAGTGCCGAAAATCGAGCGGTAGATCGCCAGGAAGGTCGAAAGCGCATTCTCCCTTGCCGGAAAGTTCTTTTCCTGGGCCAGGAGGAAACGAATTTCACGCCAGGACTGGGCTACCCGCTCGTTTCCCTCGACCGACCCCTGTTGTTTCAATTTAAGCCCTGAAAGGAACCGGTAACGGATCAATTTGAGACGCTCCTCCGGGGCCTGTGGCGGATTCTGCATCAGGATGGTTACCGCGCGCTCATAATCGCCCAGCTCCTCGGCGGCGATCTCGGCCAGTCGAGGGGCCGAGACCTGCCCGCCCTGGCGCTCCAGGATATCCAGGAGATCATCCGCGGCTTTAGCCGGCCGGGCCGACTCGAAAAGCGCGATTTCCTCCAGGCGGTTATGCGCCTGCTCCCAGTAACGGCTGGCCGGGTAATTGCCGGTCAGTTGTTCGAGAAGCTCTTTCTCGCGCGCCGCATTGCCACTCCGGCCTTTCACTCCGGCATAGAAGAACAGCAGGCTGTCCCGGTCATGCAGCGGATCATTCTCCAGTTTCAGGTACTCCACCAGCTCCGCCTCAGCCCGCAAGGAATCCCCGGCCTGATAGTACAGCTCGATCCGGGCCAGTTTAACCCGGGCCTGAAGCTCGGGTTCGAGACCGGAATCACCAAGGTCCTCGAGGATCCTGAGCGCATCTCTCCGGTTTCCCTGACGGGCGGTAATGATTGCCTTGAGCAGCTTCTCCTGCCTGAGCTGCGCTTCCGCCGAGCCGAACCGCCTCTCGTACAGACCCAGGCCCGCCAGCACCGGCTCGAGCGTGCCGGCCTTTCCGGCGGTCTCGGCCATACCATGAAGAATCTCGAGCGCGGTCTGCGGGTCATTCAGCGTTTCGAGCCTCTTCCTGGACCAGGCGAAATAAATATCGTTTTTGCCCAACTGCAGATTTATCAGGCACAGCAGGCGGTAGAGGGAATCCGGGCGGATGCCCTCGGAGGGCAGGGAGGCGACGGAAGCCAGGCCGGTGAAGATGGAATCCGCGCTCCCCAGGGCGGCCTGCGCCAGCCAGGCGTGGCCGAGCAGAAAGCGCAGGCGGGGCGATTCGAGCGGCCCCTCCCCGGACTTGCGCCGGATTTCCTCGGCCAGCCTGAGGGAGGAATCGGGCTTGCCCAGCCCGGTCAGGCAGCCGATGGCCAGGATCTGGGTATTGAGCGGCAGATCAGCGAACTCTTTTTTGCTGTCGCCCCGGATTCTTTCGATCAGCGCATAGGACTCCCTCACCCGTCCGGCTCCGTAAAGCAGCTCGGCGGCATGCTCCAGGGCTGTCGCCTGGTGCTCATCGCCAACCGGCCGCCGAAGATACTGTAAATAAGCCTGGATGGCCTTGTCAGTCAGCTTGCTCCGCTCCGCCGAGCGAGCCAGAGCAGTCAGGGCCGGCCCGGTAAAATCCGAATCCGGAAATTGATAGGCCACCGGTTCGAGGAACCTCACGGCGACAGTATCTCTCCCCTGGCGGCTGCAGATCAACCCGAGCTGTGTCAGGGCGAGACCGATCCGGTCGGATTCCGGGTACTCGACAATCATCTGCCGCAACACGGCCTCAGCCGTATCCGGCTGGTTGCGGGCGGCCACCAGGACCCCTTTAAGATACATCGCCGCCGGCTTGGTCTCATCCCTTCCCGGCTCAGCCAGAAAATGTTCGATCACCTGCAGCGCGGTCGCTGTATCTCCGCGCGCCGCCTGCCTGGCGGCGCCGGCCAGCAGACGCCGGCTGTCACGCGTGGCGCCGAACACGGAAAAGGGAATTATCCAGCAGAGGAGCGTTAAATAAAGCCAGCGGAAAATACTGTTCACCTGGTTTTTTCCTTACGCGGTAATTGCCGCCAGAAACGACTTGTGCGGCAGTAGAATTCTGATGACAAAAATTTCAAACCGGGCTATATTCTCACAAGATTCAAGGGGTATCCGGCCGCGCTTTCCCGGTCTGCCATCCGGCGCCGGTTGCCGGTATCGGCAAAAGCTTCGGCCGTCGGAACCATCCGGTTAGACGGCGACCGTAGACCGGGTGTTCATAAATTCAGCACAGGCTGCACTCCGGCGACAGCTTCCGGACAAGCATCCTGAATAAAAATATCGGCCCGCGGCCGTCCTGATACACTGAATTATCTGCCGCCGTGATTCTGTCTGGCAACAAGCGCTTCCGGCGAAGTCCCGAGATAGAAACCATTATATCTGAAATGCGGCCAATTGGCAAGAAATCGTGGAGATTCTTTTCATTTAAGGCAATCCGGAGGATCATAAGATGAAAGTCACCGTTCTCGCCGGCGGAGTGAGCGCCGAACGGGAAGTGTCCCTGAACAGTGCAACATGCGTGGCCCAGGCCCTGGAGAAAGGCGGCCACCAGGCGACAGTGCTCGACCCGGGAGCCGGCTGGTCCGTGATCGATCCCGCCGCCGCGCCCAAAGAGTCCAGCCGCGCCAACAGCGGATTGCCGGGCCCGGAAGGGGTAGCGGTTATAAAAGGCGGGGACCTGGTAATCAATGTACTGCACGGGGGACAGGGCGAGGATGGGACGCTCCAGGCGGTGCTTGAGCTGCTCGAGGTACCCTATGCAGGCAGCCGGCCTGCGGCGTGCGCCGCGGCGATGGACAAGGTGATGGCCAAGCGGCTGTTCGCTGCGGCGGATGTACCGACCCCGGATTATCTGGCGCTGAGCGGCGACCGGAAAGACGGCTGGCGGACCCGATTGGAGCCTTTCCTCAAAAAAATCGGCTACCCGGTGATCGTGAAGCCGGCCGGCGAGGGCTCGACTGTAGGCTTGACCAAGGCGGGAGATTTCGACCAGGCGCTGGCGGCGGTCGAGCTGGCCGCCGGACTGAGCGCCCAGGTACTGGTTGAGGAGTTTATCGAGGGCCGCGAGCTGACTGTCGGGGTGCTGGACAGCGAGGCCCTGCCGGTGCTCGAGGTGGTGGTGCCGGGCGGCTTTTACGATTACGAGGCCAAGTACCGCAGCCATGAAAACCGCTATATCTGCCCGGCCGAGATCGAACAGCCCGTGGCGGAGCGCGCCCGCAGACTGGCCCTCGCCGCTTTCGAGGTCCTCGGGCTGCAGGATTTCGCCAGGATCGATTTCCGGCTCGACCCCCGGGGCGGCCTCTGGTGCCTGGAGGCCAACAACCAGCCCGGCATGACCGACAGCTCTCTGCTGCCCAAGGCGGCCCGGGTGATCGGTCTCGACTTGACAGGACTGCTCGAGCGCATTATAAAAAATGTTCAAGCCCGCTATTCCCGGAACAGATGATTTTAAGGGGCCTGATCCAACAGCGAACGGCGGGCCGGGTGGATTTTATCGGGGTGGTAATAATATAAATGTATCACAGCAAGGAGAGATGATTTGACAACCCAGACCGCACTCCGCGATCTTCAGAGCGAAACCGACCACCGCAACCTCGAGATTCAGAAAGCGGGGGTCAAAGGCCTGAGCTATCCAATCGTGGTGCAGGACCGGGCCAACGGGACCCAGCATACCGTGGCCCGGATACAGATGTCAGTCAGTCTGCCCCATCATTTCCGGGGCACGCACATGAGCCGTTTCATCGAGATCCTCAACCGTCACCGCGGCAACATCGCCTCGGACAACCTCCGCGAAATCCTGGCCGAGGCCCGGGAAAAGCTGGATGCCGAGGTGGCGCACATGGAACTGGAGTTCCCCTATTTCATCGAGAAGTCCGCTCCAGTGAGCGGAGCCAAGGCCCTTCAGGAGTATATCTGCCGCTTCTCAGGCTCGCTCGGAGTCCGGGAGAAAGATACGGATTTCATTCTCGAAGTGAACGTGCCGGTAACCACCTTGTGTCCCTGCTCGAAAGAGATTTCCGATTACGGGGCGCACAACCAGCGCTCGGTTCTGACTATCGCCGTTAAATTCAAAAGTTTTGTCTGGATCGAGGACCTGGTAGAAATCGCCGAGAATTCGGCCAGTTGCGCTCTATTTCCGTTGCTCAAGCGCCGGGACGAGAAATATGTCACCGAGCGCGCCTACGACAATCCGCGCTTCGTCGAGGATGTCGTCCGCGAATGCGCCCTGCTTCTGGAGCAGATGGACGAGGTCACCTGGTACCGGGTGGAGGCGGAAAATTTCGAGTCGATCCACAACCACAACGCCTACGCCCTGATCGAGAACCGGAAAAACGGCAAATGACAGGGTATCTCTGACCGGTAGTTTTTTGAGGCATTAACGCACCGGAGTGACTAAAGCCTTGCATTGTTCCAAAATGAAAATATTATTGCAAGGCTCTTGCCTGGCGATTAGAATTATGCTAACTTTTTAAATAGATTGTCGTTTATAACTTGACAATCCTGTAGCAAACCGGCCAAAAAAATCTTGACACGCTGTTTTTTCAGGGTTAAAATCCTAAACGTTAGGCTTCCTCTTCCCTCAACCGTGTTCCCCCCGGCACGGAGTAAACCCATGCCATTCAAAGACTTGACCGTTCTGGTCGTTCCCCACAACGAGATTCAGGTACACCGATTCAAGATTTCAAGATGGCTTTTAGTTTCGGGTTCGGTTGTCTGTCTCGCCTTTATTTCCTGTCTCGGTTATCTGATCCTGACCTCTTACAACAAAAACTTCGATTACCTCAAGTACATCAACCTGCAACGCGAAAACAGGATTCTGACCCAGAAGCTCGAGGGTGTGGAAAACAATATCGCGGAAATGAACACCAAGGTCGGCGAGCTGATGGAGGAAAACCAGGTATTCAGGCGTATCGCCGGCCTCGAGGTGCTGGACGAGCAGGTCAAGGAGGTCGGAATCGGAGGTACTTTCGTCGGAAATTACGATGAGCTCTTCGAGATCAACGGCCCGCTGGCGAAAAAGATTTACAAGCAGGAAGATCAGATCGATGTGCTGTTGCGTAAATCCAAGCTGATCGATCAGAGCCTTCAGGAAGCAATCCAGAGCCTGGAAGCCAGCTCCGATAAATGGACTCACACCCCCTCAATCATGCCCACCAAAGGTTATATCTCCAGTTTCTTCGGCCGCCGCAGCCACCCGATTTACCATGTGATGCAGCCGCACAACGGGATCGACATCTCCTGCGGCGCCGGAGCGCCGATTATCGCCCCGGCGGATGGGATAGTGACAGTAGTCAAGAACCAGATCGGTTATGGGCTGACCGAGGTAGTGGACCATGGCTACGGGTACACCACGCGGTATGCGCACATGTCCAAGAGCAATGTCCGGGTGGGACAGAAAGTCAGCCGGGGGGATGTAATCGGCTTCGTGGGGCATAGCGGCATTACCACCGGCCCCAATCTGCACTACGAGGTATATGTCGACGAAGTGCCCAAAGACCCGATGAATTTCATTCTGGATAATTACGTCCCCTGATCATTGCCTGATTAAGAATATAAACCCAATTCGAGAATCCCGGTTCCCATCCTTCCGGCGGCAGCGCACTTGACAGGCGAGACAGGTCCGTTGTATCTTGATTGCGTCCCAGGTCCACAGGACAAAAACTCGCTAACCCCGTCAGGACCGGAAGGTAGCAGCGGTATGCTTGATGTTTTTGTTGCTGTGGGGGCCCTGGGACATTTTTTTTCCGGCAAAACCGACCGCCTTATTTCACTTTCCGCTCCTTCCGGCAAAATCCGCAAATAAAGAGGCGACGCCATGTTTATCCTGAACTCCTACGCAACAGCTGTCATATTCTGTATCGTAACCATGCTTTGCTGGGGTTCCTGGGCCAATACCCAGAAACTCGCCGGCCGTCACTGGCGCTTCGAGCTATTCTACTGGGATTATGCCCTGGGCGTCCTGCTGCTTTCGGTGATTTTCGGCCTGACCCTGGGAAGCACGGGAACAGCGGGGCGCTCATTCCTGGCGGATCTCGCCCAAGCTGAAAGGGCGAACATTTTCTCCGCGGTCCTGGGCGGAATAATCTTCAACCTTTCCAATATCCTGCTCGTCGCCGCCATCGCGACCGCCGGCATGGCGGTGGCCTTTCCGGTCGGCGTGGGACTGGCCCTGGTGATCGGAGTCGTGACCAGCTATCTGGTAAAGCCGGAGGGGAACCCGACTATTCTGCTGCTGGGCGTGGGGGTGGTGGTGCTGGCGATTATCCTCGATGCCGTGGCCTACCGGAGGCTCGGCTCGGGCTCCTCGAGCGGGACCCGGGGAATCGTGCTCTCGGTGGCCGCCGGCGTGCTGATGGGCTTTTTCTACCGCTGGGTGGCCCAATCCAGGGCCGCGGATTTCATTAATCCGCAAGCCGGAATGCTCACGCCCTACGGCGCCGTCTTCTTTTTTTCGCTCGGCCTCTTCCTGAGCAATTTCCTCTGGAACACCCTGGCGATGAAATTTCCGTTCGCGGGGGAGCCGGTGCCGCTCAAGGATTATTTCAAAGGGTCGGCGGGCGTGCATCTGACCGGCATCCTAGGGGGTATCATCTGGAACGTGGGCATGAGCTTCAGTATCATCGCCTCGGGCCAGGCGGGATTTGCGATCAGCTATGGCCTGGGCCAGGGAGCTACCATGGTGGCCGCGTTCTGGGGTGTCTTCATCTGGCGAGAATTTTCCGGCGCGCCCAAAGGTACAGCCAAGCTCCTGGCGGCGATGTTCGCCGGTTATATTATCGGCCTCTCGTTGATCATTTACGCCCGAACCGCGGCGGGGGGATGAACCGGCAGGGGTTGGCAGGCCGTGCCGCATCATAACTAATTTAATTCAAATTTCTTATTGAAACAACAAAAGGGCTATCTCTTTGGGGGATAGCCCTTTTAGTTTAGCCCGTGTCCAATCGGTTCGGGAAAATCTTTAACAAGGCAAAAGCGGTTAATGGAAATTGAATTTGCCGCTTAACAGACGATATCGCCGAAGCGCGGCTCACAGATATCCTTGAAATCGAGAAATTTCATGCGGATGGCCTCGAAATGACTGCCCGCGTTGAAAGTGATCGTATCATCCGCCTCGAGATGGCTGTCCACGTAAACCTGGATGTCGTAGAGGTTTCCGAAGGGCGGCATGGCTCCGGGCTCGCAGTCGGGAAACAGCTCGCGGATTTTGTTCTCCCCGGTCAGGGATGGATTTTTCATCCCGGAAAGCCGGGAGAATTTATCCAGGTCCACCTGGTGCGGGGCATCGACCACGGCCATGGCGCAATCCGCCCCATCGGTCAGGATCACCGATTTAACCACCTCCCGGCCGGGCCGGTGGACACTGGCCGCGGTCTCCTGGGCCGTGTAGGTGACCGGATGATGCAGCACCTCATAATCGACATTTTTCTCATCCAGCAACTCCGTGAGCTTTTTGGAGATCGACATGTTTCACCTCCTTAAAGGCTGCCTGGACAAAGCCGTCCTGCGTACGTGGCCAATATTCCCGGCTCAGCGAGATGGAACAGATAGCGGGGCGACGCCGGGACTGGGGGAAAATCGATCCGGGCGAAAAAAAGGATTCTGTTTTATTGTATTGAGCGGAAAGACAATACGCAAGAGATCGAGGAAATTTTTTCATATTCTGTTGACTTATCTAAGAGCCGGGATTATCTAAGTGACTTTATTCCGGCGGCTGTCCTGGCTTGTGCCGCGATCACAGGTCTTTCCCGGCTTATTTTTCCGGGGAACATTTCATGCGCAACCTCAAATCCTTTATTGCCGGATCGGGGATCGGCACGCTCGGCGGGCTGATCGGGCTGGGCGGGGCTGAATTCAGGCTACCGGTGCTGGTCGCCGGGTTCGGATTTAATACCTTACAGGCGATTATCCTGAACCTGGTGATCAGCCTGGTGACCGTATTCTTTTCGTTCATTTTCAGGAGCGGGGCCACGGCGGTCGAAACCATCCTGAACAATGGATTTCTGATCCTTAACCTGCTCTCCGGGACCCTGATCGGCTCCTACTGCGGAGCTCTTTTCGCCTCCAGGATCAAAATGGCCGCGCTGAACAAGGCGGTAATGGTCCTGCTGGTCGGCTTGTCGGCGATCATGATGTTCCAACATTTCTTTCCCTTTTCCGCGAATCCGCTTTTTTCCAATACATATCTGATGTTTTCGGCCGGGATGGCCGCCGGTCTGGTTATCGGCTCGATCAGCAGCCTGCTGGGAGTGGCCGGCGGAGAGCTTCTAATCCCCACTTTCATGCTGCTTTACGGAGTGGATATCAAGCTGGCCGGCAGTCTTTCACTGGCAGTCAGCTTCCCGACGCTGATAGTGGGTATTGCCAAATACGCTTCGAGTGATTCATTCAAAATAGTAGGCGCCCAAAAAGTCTTTCTATCATACATGGCGCTCGGCTCTATAGCCGGGGCTTATGCCGGAAGCCTTCTACTGGGAATTGTTTCCTCCTCGATTTTAAGCCTCGCGCTGGGGGTGATCCTGCTGGTTTCCGCGGTCAAAATATTTCACGGGAAATAAGCGCGTTTCGCGAAATCCACCTGCTTCATCAACAGCATCGGCCCTGCGGATCAGAGGGTTTCTTCCTCACGGATTTATAAAAAAACCAGCCCCGGAGAAGCCTCCGGAGCCGGCGTTTTGAATATTCTTCGATTTCCCGAGAGCCGGTTATCACACCGCGGCGAGAGTTCCGGCGGCCTGGAGCATCCTTGAGCGGGTCGGCAGGCCGTGCGGGCAGGCCCTCTCGCAGGGCGCGGAACAGGACTCGCAGCTTGCGGGTCCGGCGTTCTGGGGCAGGGCGGCGTAGCGGGCCAGGGCCTCTTTCTCGAACCCGTAGCATTTAAAGTACATCTGGTAGCGCAGGATGTTTTTCACATCCACGCCGTAAGGACAGCTCTTTTCGCAGGTTCCGCAGCCCCGGCAATAGCGGTTGTCGAAAGCCTGCCGGTACTGGTCCAGCAGGCGGCCGTCCGTCTCTGAAAACGCGGTGTTTACGGTCTGAAGAACCTCGTTCACCGCGCTGAAATTATTGAAATGCGCGCAGACCGAGGTGACGTTCCGGTTGGTGAGCGCCCAGCGGATCCTGGCCTGGTTGAGCTCCAGCCCTTTCTCCTGCAGGGCCTTGACTTCCGCCTCACCGGCGCCAGCCCGGATTTTGAAAGTGATAATCCCCAGGTTCTTTTCCGCCGCGCGCTCGAATATTTTCATCTGGCTCTTGTATTCCATAAAATTGTACTTGCAGAGCAGGAAATCGAAATAGCCCAGGTCGATAGCCCGGTCCAGCATGGGTTCGAGCTGGCTGCTGTGAGTCGAAATGCCCAGAAAACGCGCCTTGCCGGCTTTTTTCATTTTCTCGAAGGCTCGCGGGATTGCCGGGTTGGTCACATTCTCCAGCGTATCCGCCTGATGCGGGACGTACAGATCGAGATAGGTCGTCTGCAGGTTCTCGAGGCTCTTTTCGAGCCTGTCAAGCATCTCCTGTTCGCCGGGGTTGCGCATGCAGTCGATCCCGCTCGACAGGACCAGCTTATCGCGGCGCCGGGCGACAGCCGGGCCTATTGCCCGCTCGGCCTGGCCGTTCTGGTAGTCGGCGCAGGTGCTGATCAGGTTTATCCCGGCCTCCAGCGCAGTCTCGAGCACCGGCGTGTTCTGCCAGCCATAGGTGCCGAAACAGACCTCGCTCACTTTCAGCCCGGTCCGGCCCAGGGTGCGGTATTTCATTTTCAACTCCCCGGACGCCGCGGCCGCGCCTCTTGATTCACTGCCGCCGGACAGGGACAACCCCGCGGCAAGCAGGCCGCTCTCGAAGAACTTTCGCCGATCCATGATTGCCACTCCTTTCCTCCAGCCGGAACTGTTTTTTATATAAGGCGGCTTTGCCTTCACATCCTCTCAGAAGGCCTCTAAGGCATCCTGGATAAATGGGCAGCCGGACCGCAGGGAATCCTGTAGACAGGGAGAAACAGGGACATGAAACACTGGACAAATGCCCTCCGGGCAGACTGGCTCGCTGTCCGGGACAATTCAAGATAGAGCGCCACTCATTCGAGGTCAAGGACTGAAAAATATCTTGCGCAAAGTATGGCTTTATCTTAAACATTTTAACTCGGTTACGGACAGCGAAGTTACTTCCCGCCCCGGTCCCCTCAGCCAGGAGAGATACTCGAGATGGACGCTAAGCCAGCTCCGAAAGGTCGCCTGCTTTCCATGGATGCTTATCGCGGTTTCACCATGCTGCTGATGGCCTCCTCCGGCTTCGGATTGTACACGCTCAACGATAACCCCGGCTGGCGCTGGCTGGCGTACCAGTTCGACCATGTTCCCTGGGACGGCGGTGTGATCTGGGACATGATCCAACCCTCGTTCATTTTCATTGTCGGCGTGGCCATGCCGTTCGCTTTCGCCATCCGCCAGGCGCGGGGCGAAAGCTGGTCCAGCCAGTTCAAGCATGTCATTTTCCGGTCTCTCACCCTGCTGGTGGTCGGCAATGCGATTGTCTGCGTGCACAAGGACCATATCCTGCCCAACCTGACCACCGTGCTCCAGCAGATCGGGATCGCCTACTTTTTCGCCTTTTTCGTCCTCGGCCGGGGCCTCAAGGTGCAGGGGCTGGCCGCCCTGTTCGTTCTGGTGGTACACTGGGCCTGCTATTATTTCTGGCCCGGAGTGGGACCGGACGGCCCCTGGGCTAAGAACGCCAATTTCGCCTCGTGGCTGGACTACGCCTGGCTTGGCTTCTATGAGGAGGGCGGCTATACGAGTTTCAACGCCTTTTCCTCGATCGCCACGGTAATCTTCGGGATCATGGCCGGAGAGCTGCTGCGCAAGGAGCTGCCGGACCGGAAAAAGCTGCTCTACATGATCCTGGCCGGGCTGGCGCTGCTGATCGCCGGGCGGCTGCTCAATCCGTTCATTCCGGTGGTCAAGAGAATCTGGACCTCCTCCTGGACCCTCTACAGCGCCGGCTGGGCATTCCTTCTGCTGAGCGTCTTCTACTGGGTTATCGAAGTGAAAAATAAGCGGAAATGGTGTTTCATTTTCCAGGTGGTCGGACTCAATTCAATCGCGATCTATGTCTTTTACCAGATGCTGGATGGCTCGATCAATTCCTGGCTCGGGGTCTTTACCCGAGGCTTCCTGGGCCCGTTGGGCGACCCCGGGGTGATAATCCAGGCCGTTCTGGTGCTCAGTGTCCACTGGTCTTTCGTTTACTGGCTCTACAAGCGCAACATTTTCCTCAAGGTAGGCTGATCCGGGAATACCCGGGCTGGAGACGGAAGTGCTTCCTGACCCCGGGAGGCCCGGAATCTCAATGATTCTACATGCTTACAAGATGGCCTGGCATTGTCAGAATTACCCCGTTGCCTAGTTCAACGCTGAAAGCGGGGGAGCTTGCGGCCCCGGAAAAGGAGAATCGTAAAGTACTAGTGACCGCCCGGAATCCGGCAAGCAACCCTTTCCGAAAAATACTTTGAGCTTGCTCCGCCAGGATGCGGTCCCGGACATTTATTTTCCTGCGGCGGCTGTGGCGGCTGGGAAGTGGAACGAGGCGCGGCCCGCGGCGCCATCAAAGATCATTTTTTAAATTCCCGAAATCAATCTTTTACTTGCCGAAGCAGACCGGAGAATAATTCCAATGAAAACCCTGGTGAAATCCCTCTCGCTATTCATTAGCGTAATTGTCTTTTCCGGCTCGAGCTTCGCCCAGACCGGCATAGTCGATATTCCGCTGAATACCGAGAAGGCTGTTGTCACGGCTCCAGGCGTTACCGGCCTGCCGGCCTCCCTGGGCTCCCCGCAGGAGTACGTGACGGTCCTCCGCCTGGCTGCGCTCCAGCCGGGCAGGAAGTACGAGGCCACGCTGACCTACGATGCCGGAACGGAAACCAGCTACGGCCACGCCTGGCTGGACGGCAATCCCTTCGAGCAGGACTGGATCTCTTTCGTGGGCATCGTGACCGGCACGGGGAGCCAGGAGATGCAGGGCAAGCAGGAAAAATTCATTTTCACCATCG
>MFIX01000169.1:39159-39413 GCA_001780825.1 Candidatus Glassbacteria bacterium RIFCSPLOWO2_12_FULL_58_11
CCTTCTCTTTCCGTTTCAGCATCAGCGACCGGCTCTCCGGAGTGATCCGCGACTCCCAGGACCGCTGGGGCTACTACTATGTTACGGACTTCGATGCCGACCGGCATTCGCCTTTCCTGCTGGTGCGCGGCCAGGGCGCGGTTCCCGTATCCCAACAGCCCGCGGTCCAGGGACCCTGGGTGGATATTCCGGTCAACGGAGAGAAAACTGTCACCACCGCCCAGGGCCTCGCGGGCTTGCCCTCCTCCCTGGGC
>MFIX01000169.1:39471-39613 GCA_001780825.1 Candidatus Glassbacteria bacterium RIFCSPLOWO2_12_FULL_58_11
ACGAGGCCACCCTGACCTATGATGCCGGGACTGATATCGGCTACGGCCACGCCTGGGTAGACGGTAGCCCATTCGACAAAGACTGGGCTTCTTTCGTGGGCATCGGGACCGGTACCGGGACCCGGGAGATGCAGGGCAAGCA
>MFIX01000169.1:39645-41351 GCA_001780825.1 Candidatus Glassbacteria bacterium RIFCSPLOWO2_12_FULL_58_11
CCCGCAAAGCTCTTCCAGCGCACTGTACGTGGCCATGCGCACGAACAAGCCTTTCACCTTCCGCTTTGGCCTGAGCGACCGGCTCTCCGGAGTAACCCGCGACTCCCAGGACCGCTGGGGCTACTATTATGTCACGGACTTCGATGCCGATCAGCACTCGCCATTTCTGCTGAAGCGCTAGGCGGGGCATCTCGGATATCGTTCAACCCGGCCGGCCAGTCTCATTCGCCGGGTGACAGGAGTCAAATTGCCGGATCCTTTCAAGGAGAACAAAATGCCGCCGACCGCGAATAAGCTCCGCCTCCATTTCCCGGCCCTGGTCATCACCGCCCTGCTCCTCTGCGGGACGCTTCAAGCCGCCTCGGTAGCTCTTTCAGCCACGGCGGTGAAAGATAAGATCAAGGGAGGCTGGGTCGGCCAGACCGTGGGCTGCACGTTCGGCGGCCCCTGCGAGTTCCGCTGGCTGGGGACCTGGATCCAGGATTACGTGACCATCCGCTGGGATGAAAACCTGCTGCTCTGGTACTATCAAAACAGTCCGGGCCTCTATGACGATATCTACATGGATCTGGCCTTCCTGGCCGTGCTGGATAAAAAAGGCCTCGACGCGCCGGTGTCGGAGATGGCGCTCAAGTACGCCAAGGCCGGGTTCCAGCTCTGGCACGCCAACCAGGCGGGACGCTGGAACATCCTCAACGGGATCATGCCGCCCGAATCCGGCTACTGGAAAAACAATCCGCACGCCGATGATATCGACTTCCAGATCGAAAGCGATTTTATCGGACTGATCTGCCCGGGGATGCCGGTGACGGCGCAGGATTACGCTCTTAAAGTCGGTCATATCATGAACTACGGCGATGGGGTCTATGGCGGGGTGTTCATCTCCGCCATGTACACCCATGCTTTCCTGGAACAGGACATCGTGCAGGTGGTGGAGAAAGCCCTGAAAAGCCTGCCGCCGCAGAGCCAGTACTATCAGTGCATCAGCGATGTCCTGGCCTGGTGGCGCCAGTACCCGCAGGACTGGCATGAGTGCTGGTACAATGTCCAGAAGAAATGGGCCGAGGATGTCGGCTGTCCCAACGGGGCCCTGCTGCCCTTCAATATCGACGCCAAGCTGAACGGCGCCTATGTGGTGATGGGTCTGCTTTACGGCGGCGGAGATTTCGACAGCACCCTCGAGGTGGCCACCCGCTGCGGACAGGATGCGGACTGCAATCCCTCGAACGCCGGCGGAGTGCTGGGCACCCTGCTCGGTTTCGAAAAAATCCCCCCGCGCTGGAAGCTGGGCCTGGACAAGGTGGAGGACCTCAAGTTCAGCTACTCGGATTACAGCCTGAAAGATGTTTACGCCGTTACCGGCCGTCTGGCCGCCGAGCAGGTCAAAAGGGGCGGCGGGACCGTGAGCGACACGCTCTGGACCATCGCGCAGCAGGAGCCGAAAGCGCCCGAACAGGCCGAGACCGGTTTCAGCGGGCTGACCCCGGCCCGCCGCGAGAACTTGCGGAGCCGCGAGCTGAGTGAAGTTTTCAGCATGGAATTCGAGGGCCGGGCATTCGTGATCGAAGGCGGCATGCTGAACGACCGCGGCACGGCAGCCTGCGAGGTCCGGGTGGATGGGCGGGTGACCGAAAGGGTTACGCTCAAAGGCGATGTGCACGACCGCCGCACTCCGCTGTTCTGGAACTACGACCTGCAGAACGGCA
>MFIX01000169.1:41367-41732 GCA_001780825.1 Candidatus Glassbacteria bacterium RIFCSPLOWO2_12_FULL_58_11
GAAAAAGGTGTCCGGGGATGGCATGCCGCGGCTGAATTCTTTATTGATTTACCGGTAAGCGGGTATGCAGGTTGGCGGCTAAGTACATGTTTCCCTTAGTCATGATTATATAAAGTTCAATTGTATCGCCCATTTTATTGCGCCTAATTAATTGCCAGCGATGATCCTTTTGTAGGGGTGGACCCCCATAAGCGCTAAGTTGTTTTTGTTGACAGTTAATCTTTAGGATGTTTTGAATGATACACCCCGTCGACTGCGTCGCCACCCCTCTTTGTAGAGGGGAATTAAATGCCCGTCATTCGGGCACTTGCGCATCGACAACGCAACAGCGGGAAAAGTCCCCTCTGGAGAGGGGTGCCCGCGAA
>MFIX01000170.1:0-2031 GCA_001780825.1 Candidatus Glassbacteria bacterium RIFCSPLOWO2_12_FULL_58_11
ATCGGCCAGGATGAAATTGTCGATCCGCACGGTATTCTTGCGGTGCTCCACCGGATCGATATCAATCACCACCAGTTTGGCTTTGCGGGCGAACAGGTTGTACTCGTGGCCGGTGCTGCTGACACAGAGACGGCAGCCGACAGAGAGCACCAGGTCGGCATTCTGGACAGCGAAGTTGCCGGGGCGGTCGCCCTTGTTCCCAATCCGGCCGATAAACAAGGGATGTGCGGCCGGCAGCAGGTCCACCGTCAGGGTGGTGGCCACATAGGGTATCTGGAATTTTTCGATAAAGTTCTTGAACTCAGCGAGCGCCTTGCCGAGACGGATTCCCTGGCCGGCGAGCACTACCGGTCGCTCAGCTTTCTCCAGCAGCCCGGCGACCAGGGAAATCTCACTATTGGTCGGGATACCGAAATCGGTCTCCGTGCACTCCTCAGGCGAGAAATGCACCAGGTTTGCGGGCTCCACCTGGCTGTTCTGGACATCCAGCGGGATATCGAGCCAGACCGGCCCCGGCCTTCCGTGGCGGGCCAGGAAAATGGCTTTCTCCAGATGGTAGGCGATCAGCTCGGGCTTATTCACCATCACCGCGTACTTGGTCAGCGACTCGACCACCGCGATAATGTCCGCCTCCTGCACGCCGAAGCCGCGCAGCTTGAGCTCGGAGTTGCGGGTGGTTTCCTTGCGCTTGCACTGGCCGGAAACAAAGAGGGTGGGGATATTGTCCTGCCAGCCGTTGAGCAGCCCGGTCACAGCATTGGTGCCCCCGCAGCCTGTGGTAACAAAACACGCCCCCAGATTCTCGTTGTACTTGGCGTAGGACACCGCCGCCATGGCCGCCGCCTGCTCGTGGTGCGTGCAGACCGCCTCCAGGCCGGGGTGCACCTCCACCGCATCGGAGAGAAACATCATCCCGCCGCCGGTGACCATGAATACGTGCCTGACCCCCTCCTGGTATATTTTTTCAGCGATATAGTCGACTAATCGCATCAATGGCCTCCGCTTCTTAGACATTGTTTCATGCGCCGGATCCCCTCGGAGATACGACGGCGGTCGGTGGCATAGCAGAGCCGCACGTGGCCCGCCCCGGCCGCGCCGAAATTGGTGCCCGGCAGCAGCGCCACCCCAGCCTCCTCCAGCATCAGCGTGGCGAACTCCTCATCGCTCATCCCGGTCCCCTCGATATTGGGGAAAACGTAAAACGCGCCGTCCGGCTTGAGGCAGCGCACCCCGGGCAGCCCGTTGAGCCCCTCGACGATCAGGTCTCTCCGGCTCTGGAACTCCGCGTACATTTTTCTCAGCTCATCCTGGGGCCCTTTGAGTGCCTCCACACCGGCGCGCTGGACAAAGGGAGTGACACACGAGGATGTGGTCTGCAACAGCAGCCCCATCTTCTCGATTATCTCCTCCGGGCCGATCACGCAGCCCAGCCGCCAGCCGGTCATGGCGAAAGTTTTGCTGAAACCATTGGTCAGGACCGTGTATTCCCGGCACTTGTCACGCATGGAGGGCGAATAAAATTCGCTGTCCCGGTCGTAAATCAGCCGCGAATAGACCTCATCCGAGAGCAGGTAGATATCGTTGTCGCGGACGATGTCGAACACTGCGTCCAGCTCCTCGCGGGTCATCACTGAGCCGCAGGGATTGTGCGGCGAATTGATAATGAGCAGGCGGGTCCGGGGCGTGATCCGCTCCCGGATGTCATCCGGGTTCATGCGGAAGCTGTTCGACTCTTTGAGCGGCACATAGACCGGGTTGGCCCCGCAGAACTCAATCGCCGCGCGGTAGGTTGGGAAATAGGGGTCCGGCAGGAGGATGTCATCCCCTGGGTCGGCCAGGCAGCGCACCGCGTAATAGATGATGATATTCGCCCCCGGCGTGATCAGGACCTGTTCGAGAGTGGGGCGGAAATGACGGGAGATTTCGGTGGCGTCGCAGACCGCCTTGCGGAACTCGTAAATGCCCATCGAGTTGGTGTAATGGGTCTCGCCGGCGTGAAGGGCCGAGCAGGCGGCTTCGATAATATTGCCG
>MFIX01000170.1:2071-27987 GCA_001780825.1 Candidatus Glassbacteria bacterium RIFCSPLOWO2_12_FULL_58_11
TCTCCCGGCCCTGGCGCTCCAGCTCCTGGGCCCGGTTCAGCACCTTGAACATCGGCTGGCCCAGCAGGTGATGCGAGGCTTCGGATAGTTTTTTCATTCAAGACTCCATTCAACAGCGATTATTTGATTGTCTCGATCCACCCGCTTTAGCCCGCTGACCGCCGGCCCGTCGCAACCCGGAGCTTCAATTACCGTAGCGCCGCTCCTCCGGGATCTCGATATTGACCGCTTTCTCCACCACCCAGAGCGGCCGTTTCTTGCTCTCGGTATAAATGCTGCCGATATACTCGCCCAGCACGCCGATCCCCAGCGAGGTGAGCGCGATATTGCCCAGCAGCAGCAGGATCACGGTCGGGATGCCCGGCGCCTCGGTCCCATGGGCGAAATAAAGATAAAGGTAATAGGCCGCCAGCAGCACGGTCAGCAGGGCGACCCCCATGCCGAAAAGAAAGAAAAAACGCAAGGGTCTGATCGAAAATGAGCAGATCGAGCGGACCGCATAGGAAAAGAGGTAAAGGTACGAGGTCGTGCCCTTGCCGGAGCCCCGGGCCTGCCGCTCGTAAGGGATACCGGTCTGGCGAAACCCGGTCCAGACAATCATGCCGCGCAGGTAGCGGTTGCGCTCGCCCATGCGGTTGATCGTATTGACCACCTTGCGGTCCATCAGGCGGAAATCCGCCACATGCTCGGGCAGTTGGATTTCCGAGAGCAGGTTGATGAACTTGTAAAAGAATGAGGCCCACAGGCTGCGGATGGGTGATTCGCCGTGACGGCGGGTGTGGACGCCATAGACTATCTCGTAGCCCTCGCGCCATTTCTCCAGAAAGCGCGGGATCAGCTCCGGCGGCTCCTGCAGGTCGCTGAACAGGATGATCACCGCATCCCCGCGCGAGTAATGCAGGCCGGCGGACATCGAATTATCCGCGGTGAAGTTGCGGCTGAACCGGATGTAGCGCCAGCGCGGGTCCGTGGCGCAGATCTTTTCGCAGAGCTCACCGGTGCGGTCGCTGGAGGCGTTATCGGTCACCACCACCTCGTAATCGCAGCCCGCAGCTTCCATCACCCGCGTGATCTCCTCATAGCAGCGCGGGATGTTGGCCTCCTCGTTGCGCGCCGGCATGACAATCGAGATCAGCTCTTTTTTTCCGGGGTTGGGTTGGTTCATTGCCAGTTTTTTATTTAGCCAAGGTTATTTACAAAATACCGTAAGCCCCGTAGGGGCAACGCATGCGTTGCCCCTACAATAGACATGCGTATCCACGAGCGTTCAATAAATCGACGAAAGCCGAATTATTGCTTAGCAAACCGGGCTAAATCCCCCCGGCAAAGCTCGAGCGCATTTCCGCCCGAGGCCCATTTCCTGTACCAGCCGGCCGTGCGCTCCACGGCGGTCGGGAAATCCCATTCCGGCCGCCAGCCCAGATATTGCCGGGCCTTGTCTGTCGCCAGGGCAAGGTAGTGCGCCTCGTGGGGCTCGTTTTGCCCATGTTCGGATATATCTAGCCAAGCGCCGGAACCATAGCTGGCGGTAAAGCTTTCGACCAACTCCCGGACCGTGCGGCAGCCCTCCCGGGCGGGCCCGAAATTCCAGGCTCCGGTAAAACGGTTCGGCTCAGGCGATTCCCCCGGGGCTTCGAGAAGACGGGCCCCCAGGAACAGGTAGCCCTGGAGGGGGTCCAGCACATGCTGCCAGGGCCGCGTGGCTTCAGGATGGCGCACTTTTACTGTCTCGCCGGCCGCAACCGCGCGCATGAAATCCGGGATGATCCGGTCCGCGGCCCAGTCGCCGCCGCCGATTACATTGCCCGCCCGGATTGTCGCCAGGTTGACTCCGGCCGCCTCGAAAAATGAGCTCCGGTAGGCAGCGCAGACAAGCTCAGCCGCGGCCTTGGAGGCGCTGTAAGGATCGTGGCCCCCCAGATGGTCGGTCTCGCGGTAGGAGTAAGCCCACTCGCGGTTTTCGTAGCATTTGTCGCTGGTTATCACCACGATGGCGCGGATGGAATCTGTCGCGCGCGAGGCCTCCAGCAGGTTTACAGTCCCGCCGACATTGACCTCGAAGGTGTCTTTCGGCGCGGCGTAGGAGAGCCGCACTATCGGCTGGGCGGCAAGGTGAAAAATTATCTCCGGCCGGGCGCGTTTAAGCGTGCCGAGCAGCCGGTCGTAATCGCGCAGATCGCCGCGCCGGTCTTCGACCAGGCTGCCGATACCGGCAAGCTCGAACAAGGAGGGTTCCGAAACCGGCTCGGCCAGGGAATAACCGGTCACCTGCGCGCCGAGGTCCCGCAGCCAGAGGCTAAGCCAGGCGCCCTTGAAACCGGTGTGCCCGGTAACCAGGCAGCGCTTGCCTGCATAGGCCTGAGCCAGGCCGCTTTTTTGCCGATCATCCGAGCCGGCCATCTGCGCCGCCCTGCGGGATCAGCCCCAGATTTTCCAAGGGGCTTTCCCGCTGTCCCAGATTTCATTGAGTAAATTGTATTCGCGGAAAGTATCCATGCACTGCCAGTAGCCATCATGCTCGTACACGCCGAGCTGACCCGCCTCGGCCATGCGTCTCAGCGGTTCCTCCTCCAAGGTAAGGTCCTCCCGGTCATCCAGGTAATCCCAGACCCGCCGGTTGTCGAAAACCATGAACCCGCCGTTGACCCGGCCTTGGGTCAGCGCGGGTTTTTCCTGGAACTTTCTGACCTTGCCGCCGGTGATATTCAGCTCGCCGAACCTGCCTGCCATACGGATCCCGGTCAGAGTGCCGGCCAGTCCGGAGCGCTCGTGCTGCTCGACCAGCGCTCTCAGGTCGATATCCGCCACCCCATCGCCATAGGTCAGGCAGAAAGGCCCGCAGCCCTCGAGGTACTTCCTTACCCGGTATAAACGGGCCCCGGTCATGGCGTTCTCGCCGGTGTCCGCCAGGGTGATGCGCCAGGAGGATTCCGGGAACTCATCGTGGAACTCCAGCTCGGCATGCCGGCCTAGGGTGATCGAACAGTCCGAGATCATGGTCCGGTAGTTGAGGAAAAACTCTTTGATCATCCAGCCCTTGTAACCCAGGCAGAGCAGGAAATCGGTTATTCCCTGGCTGGCGTAAATATTCATGATATGCCAAAGGATCGGCTTTCCGCCGATAGCGGTCATCGGCTTGGGCATGATCTCGCTCACCTCGCGGATCCGGGTGCCCTTGCCGCCGCAGAGAATTACCGCTTTCATCCCGGACAATTTGGAATTCCCGCCCATGTCCAGTACTCCTCAATCTTTCACGCAAGAAGGCTTGGCGAAGGAACACGAATTCACTTGAAGACGTTTTGCAAGATATGTGCCTTGAGCCGGGCGAAATCCGCATCCGGCTTACTGGTTCAATATACTGGAAAATATTGAGATTTCAAACGTTTTCCACCCCCCGGCCGGCGGACCTCAAGCCTTTTCCAGGCCTTCCGCAGGAGAGAAAATTGCCGCCGCTCATTCCCACTCATCCACCCGGATGGCCTCGGCCGCTATACCCGCCTCCAGCAAGATTTTCCGTAAGCCTCGGATCATTGCGAGCGGCCCCGAAAGGAAATAAAGAGCTTCGGCTTTACCGGCTGGGCGCTTCAGCATTTCATCCAGGGAGATAATCCCTTTGGTAACCTCGATTCCCTCCCCGGCCGGCCGGCCATCCTCGACAAATACCCGCGACCGGAAACCGGCCAGACCTCTGCGGCACTCTTCAAGGAAAGGCCCGAACAGAAAGTACTCCGGGCTGCGCACCCCATAGATCAGGCTGATCCGGCTTTTCGATCCGGTATCCAGCGCATGCTCCAGATAGGAGAGAAATGGCGTGATCCCGGTTCCCCCGGCGACCAGCACCACCTCCGGCGCCTCGTCAGGAAAGAAGAAACTCCCGTAAGGCAATTTCACCCAGCGGGTATCTCCAGCTTTTACCTCCTCGTACATCCGGCGGGTGAACTTGCCCTTGACCGCGAAGGTTATCCGCAAGCTTCCGCGGCGGGTCGGGGAATTGGCTATAGAAAAAACCCGCGATTCGGGCCAGAACCCGCCGGGATCGTACGTTTCGAGGGCAAAATGCAGAAACTGCCCGGGCTTGAACCGCGGGCAGGGCTTGAGCGGCTGCAAGATGAAAGTTTTTACGCTGTCTGTGTGGCGGATTACGGATTCGACTTTGACCGGCAGTTTGGCAGGGGTCGGCATAAGGTCAATGATTTTGGAAGAATTTATTGAACGAGTCCAGGACGTAATCGATTTGCGGCTTGTCGATTCCGGGATATACCCCGATGAAAAACGTGCAGTTCATGATAAAATCCGAGTTTTCCAAGCCTCCCACTTTCCGGCATGGGATATCGAGGAAGGCCGGCTGACGGGTGAGATTGCCGCCGAACAGGTTGCGCGTCTCAATGCCATTCTCTTCCAGGAACGCGGTAATATCGTTGCGCGAAAATCCTGCCTTTTTGCGTACGCTGATCGGGAAACCGAACCAGGCCGGGTCGCTGTTCGCCGTGGCTTCGGGCAGGATCAGCCGGTCCTCGAAACCTTTCAGGCCCGCATACAGCTCGCGGAAATTCTCCTTCCGGTGCTCGATAAACCGCGGCAGCTTGTCCAGTTGCGCCACGCCGACCGCCGCCTGCATATCAGTCACTTTCAGATTGTAGCCGATATGCGAATAGACATACTTGTGGTCGTAGCCCTGGGGCAGAGCGCCCAGCTGCTGGGTGAAACGCTTGCCGCAGGTATTGTTCTCTCCCGGGCCGCAGTAGCAATCCCGGCCCCAGTCGCGGAAAGAGCGGGCGATCAGGGCCAGGGTCTCATCATCGGTCAGCACGCAGCCGCCCTCGCCCATGGTGATATGGTGCGCCGGGTAGAACGAGACCGTGGAAATATTCCCGAAAGAGCCGGTAAGCCTGCCCCGGTAGCGGCTGCCCAGGGCATCGCAGTTATCCTCGATCACCCACAGGCCATGCTTTTTCTGCAGCTCGAGTACGCAGTCCAGATCGTAGGGGTTGCCCAGGGTGTGGGCCAGGAATATGGCCCGGGTTTTCGGCCCGACAGCGGCTCTCAGGTCCTCCGCCGGCACATTGTAAGTCCCCGGCTCGACATCCACGAATACCGGCACCAGGCCATTCTGCACGATCGGCCCGAGGGTGGAGGGGAACCCGCTGGCCGCGGTGATTACCTCATCGCCCGGTTTCAGCCTGCGCTCCCCCAGCCTGGAGCTAGTCAGGGCGCTGAGAGCGACCAGGTTCGCCGAGGAGCCGGAATTGACCAGGATCGCATCCGAGAGCTCGAAAAGTGACGCGAAGCGCATCTCGAATTCCTCGGCATAGCGGCCGGCGGTGAGCCAGAAATCCAGCGCGCTGTCCACCAGGCTGATCATTTCCCGCTGATCGAAATACCGCCCGGCATAGCGTACCGGTGTTTTCCCCGGCTCGAAATTCTTCCCGGCAAATCTGAGACGGTAGATTTCCTCGACCCGCGCGAAAATCTCCTCCCGCAGCTTTTTCTCCCGCTCATCCATCCCGGCATCCTAAAGCCCGAATTATTCGGGGAAAAAATCCGTTTGCGATTTTTGTAGGGGCGCACCCCCGTATGCGCCCGATTACCTTTTCAGAAATTCTCGAAGAAGGGCGGACACAGGGGTCCGCCCCTACAGGTATGTCGTTATGAATAAGCCGGTTTAGATAATCGTAGTTTGGTGTTATTTACCGACACGCCGTACAGACAGCCCGGCGTGCTGAAAGTCTAATCCAGAGCAGCCTGAAAATCAATTATTTTATCCCCCTCGTGATGGTCCGGCGCTATCGCGGCCCGGGGCGGACAATCGAGAAAATATCCTTGACTTGCTCGATTAAGATAGATAAATGTGCTCTGTCTTATCCAAAAAGGAGGACAGATCGATGCTGACCAAGACCACCGAAACCGGGATCGCGGCGCTGATTTATCTGGCCCTGCAGAAAAATCCGGCGCCGGTCAGTCCCCGCCGCATCGCGGTTACGCTTGAAGTATCTCCGACTTATCTGGCTAAAATCAGCCACATGCTGGTCAAGGCCGGCATCCTGCGTTCCCACCGCGGGGCACTGGGCGGAGTGTCCCTGGGCCGCGCCCCGGAAGAAATCACCCTGCTGGAAATTGTCGCCGCCTGCCAGGGTCAGGTGCTCGGCTCATACTGCCGGGACCTGGAGGTCCTCGAAGGTGTCTGCGCGTTCCATCGCGCGATGAAAGAAATCCACGATTCTACAGTTAAAATCTTATCCCGCTGGAGCCTGGCCGCGCTGATTGCCAGGCCGGGACCCTTGTCGCCGGAAGCCGAAAAAACCTGCAAGATGCGCGTGGTCTCGCGGAAGCTGATAATCGAGGCGGCTACTCCGGGTTCCGCCAAATAAGTGCGGCCTGGTTCTGCTACCCGGAGCAGAGCCCTGCGTTATAATTCCTGCGCGAGGCAAAAGGTAGAGGCATAGCATGCTATGCCCCTACTCCAGAATTAAACGAAAGTATTTCGCACAAACTCAGCCATTGTTTTTGAAAAACTAAGGGGCTGCTCTTTCCGAGCAGCCCCTTTTCTTATGTTGTGTCAGCATCTCAAGTATTTTTCAAGTTTTCGCAATGCCTTCAGCCTGAGCTTTTCCGCTCCCGGGCCAGGTTTCTCCGGTTGACCCAGAGCATGAACAGCCCCAGCCCCAGCACGACTCCCCCGCCGATCAGGATTTTCAGCCTTTCGCTGAGCGGCTGGTTGATCAGCACCATCAGGCAGATCGCCAGTCCGGTAACCGTCGCCAGCTTGCCGATAAAACTCAACATCGAGAGCGCATCGATTGCCGAGGCAGACAGCTCGTCTTTCGCCACTACCGGAGTAGTGAACAGAGTGAAAAACTCCTTTATCTGGCGCTTCTTTTCCGGAGTGTCCTCGAAAAGATAGGCGCTGGCGAAAAACACGATATAGGTAATCACAAAGCTGAAAAACATGAACTCCGAGTACGGCAGATCGAGAAACAGGACCGAGAAGAGGTTAAAACAAAGGGCCGCAAAAAAGGAGATCAGCGCGGCCAGGCTGCCCCGCTTGGGGAAGAACAGCCCCAGCAGCAGGGGCACCACGATCGGTGTGGTGAAAATCTTATCCATCAGCACCATGAAACGGAACGCTCCGCCGTGGGCGCTCATCGCCAGGGCCAGGCCGATAGCGAGTATCCCGATACCCAGCGTCGAAAGGCGGCCGACAGTGAGCAGGTGACGGTCATCCGCATTTTTCCGGATTGTTTTGCGATAGATGTCATTGGTGAATATGCCCGAGATAAAATTCAGGGTGGAGTCAATCGAGCTCATACTGGCGGCGAATATCGCGGCAAACATGATTCCCACCAGCCCGTGGGGCAGCACGGCCAGGCAGGCGCTGACATAGGCCCCTTCGGCCGGGGCCTTGAGTGTCGTCCAGACCTGCGAAAGGTCCGGGTACAGGTGGCGCACGGCCAGCGGCGGAACGGACCAGACCGCGACACCGAATACGAAAAGGATCGTGCAGAGCAGCGCCACCCGCCGGGCGTCCTTTTCATCCGGTACGCTCCAGTAGCGCTGAACGATCGGATTGGTGTTGTAGCTGTGGATGTTGCTCACCAGCCACATCACCACGAAAAACAGGGTAACCGGTTCGCCCAGGATACTCTTCCCCTCCGGCAGGCTGAAACCGGCCGGCGTGTTGAATAGCTGCCCGACCGCCCCGATACTGTTCAGCTTTAGCAGGATCAGGGGCACGATCAGCACGGCCATGGGGATGATTATCAGAAATGACAGAACATCGCAGGTGGCCACGGCCAGCAGCCCGCCGAAATAGCAGTAGGTCAGGATCACGATCCCGCTCACCAGGATGGTCAGCTGGACCGCGCTCACTTTGATGTCCCAGGGCAAACCCAGGGCGGCCAGGTTGACCTCGGAGATCCCCAGTGCGGCGGTGATAAAAATGCTCGTGGCCAGCAGGACCGTGCTGCAATAAAACAGGTTCATCGGGATGAAAAACCAGGACATGAGCTGCTGGGCGGAGAGATTGAAACGGGTGGAGACGTATTCGAACATCGAGGTGACCCGCGCTCTCCTCCAGCGCTTGGCGAACAGCAGGTAGCCGGCGAAAGTCCCCAGCAGGCCGGTGCAGAGAGCGAGCATGCCGGTCGGACCCCGCTCATAGACCACGCCCGCGCCGCCGGTGAACATCCAGGCGCTGAATCCCGCCATGAACGCGCTTATCCCGCCGACCCACCAGGGGAGCTTGCTACCGCCCTTGAAAAAATCCTCCATGTTCTTGTTGTAATGCGAAAAAAAATGCCCGATCCAGACCAGGGCAAGAAGGTAGGCGGCAATAATCAGGTAATCGATCGTTCCGGCTGCGTTGACCAAAGTCCCCCCTGCATTTACCGTAAATTATTCTCGAAAATAATCCCGTTTGTACAACTTATTAAACAGAGGCCGCCGCGGGCGGAAGGTATAGCCGGCTTTCCGGCCTGGAATATCAGCGGCAAGCTCAATGACTCTTCGGCGGGGTACTATGACAAGACGGAAATCCCGACAGATTTAATGTAATGTCCCCGGAAAGGCAAATGATTCGGGTCAGCTACGCGCAAAGATTCGGCTCAGGCGGTATTTGAAACCCGGCCATTCTCAATCTTGAAAATCGATTTACGATATTGAGAAGGTTTCCGGGAAAATCGATAATGCAAATCTTTAAAATAAGGAAAGTTGAGAACTTTTGCCTTTTGGCATTTTTCCCTCATGCAATAATCAGACCTGCGGATCGCCGCTTTCCGGCA
This sequence comes from Candidatus Glassbacteria bacterium RIFCSPLOWO2_12_FULL_58_11, assembly GCA_001780825.1. Classification (GTDB taxonomy): domain Bacteria; phylum Gemmatimonadota; class Glassbacteria; order GWA2-58-10; family GWA2-58-10; genus GWA2-58-10. The sequence continues at coordinate 10,849 of MFIX01000170.1, forward strand.
AAGATTCGACCTGCAACTTCCCGTTACCCGGAGCCCGAATTGATTAACAGACCGAATGTTTGGCTCACGATCCTGATCTTTCTTTTCTCCCTCGGACTAACCCAAAGTCCGGCGGAAACAATTTTTTCCGATGATTTCGAAGCGGGCGAGCTGAAAGACCGCTGGCAGGAGGTCAATATCCGCAATGCCGAGGCCGGGGGGCTCGAGGCCCGTCCGCAGTACGTCCACTCCGGCAAGGCCTCGCTCAGGCTGACCTCCCTGGCAAATAACGGACAGGAGTCCGGCAGCCAGGTGATTCGCTGGTTCATGCCCGGCTACGGCCACTTGTATTACCGCTGGTACGCCATGTTCGCCGAGGATTTTGACCAGGGCGACCTGATGCACTGGACCGGCTTCCGGGGCTGCCGGATCGATGACCGCTGGTCCGGTTTCGGCCGGGCCGGGATCAAGCCCGACGGGACGGACCGTTTCTCCACCGGCCTCGAGCCCTGGCGTGACTGGGGCCGCTACCCCGCGCCCGGAGCGCTCAATTTCTACTCCTATTTCCCGGAGATGAAACCCGACCGCGATGGGGTGCATTACTGGGGCAACCAGTTTTTCCCGGACAGCGCTTTTGTGGTCGAGCGCGGGCGCTGGTACTGTTTCGAGGTCATGCTAAAGGTAAACACGCCGGGCCAGCACGACGGCGAGCAGGCCTTCTGGGTGGATGGCCGGAAATTGCTTCAGGTTAACGGAATGCGCTGGCGGGATACCGAAATGCTCAAGCTCAACGCTTTAGTATTCGGAGTCTACATTCACCAGGCGCGGCGCAATAATACCTGCTGGTACGATGACCTGGTGATCGCCACCCACTATATCGGTCCCAAGACCGAGTGAATTTTCAGCGTTGACACTAATATAACTCGAGGAAAATTGAAGGATTTAGGAGGAGTACGGTCCGAGGTGTTTAAAGGACGCCCGGCTTTTCCAGTCCGCTAAATAAAGGAACTGCTATGCGAAAGCTCATCCTTGCAGGCGCGCTTGCAGGCGCGGTCGCGGCGCTCGGGTTGGCCACCGCGCTCGCGGTCGAAAACCATCCCCAACCCACCGCCCAGCCCAGGGCCCTGCCCGCTGCGGCGGATGTCGAGTGGGGGCTGGCCAGAAATTACCCGGGCGATGCCGGCCTCCAGTCGGACAGCTCGGTCGTGTTCTTCGAGGATTTCGAGAACAGTACTGTGGCTGACCTGGCCCAGCGCTGGAGCACGGTCAACAACAAGGACGGCAAGGTGCTGTCGTTCGTGGCGGACGGCCCGCCGGGGGGCACGGGCGCGCAAAGCCTCCAGATGACTGGCACCAAGGGCCTGAACAACGGCGGCTACCTCTACAAGACCCTCGACCCGGGCTGTGACCAGCTTTACGTCCGCTTCTACGCGAAATTCGCCCCGGACGCTCCCTACGTGCACCATTTCGTCCAGCTCGGCAACGAATTCAACCCGCCACCCTATCCGATGGGTTTCGCCGGCTCTCGTCCCAACGGCTTCGACCATTTTACCACCGCCCTGGACCTGGAGACCAACAATTACGAGGCCGCGCCCCCGGGCGCCTGGGTGTTGTATTCATACTGGCCCGAGATGCACAGTTGGCAAACTGATAATGGGGGGCCGGACGGGCGGCCGAACCCGTACTACGGCAACGTGTTCGGGCTCCTGCAACCGGTGCAGGCGCCGCGGGGCGAGTGGATCTGCCTGGAGCTGATGATCAAGTGCAACAGCGCGCCGGACAAGCGCGACGGGGAGGAGGCGTTCTGGGTCAACGGGCGCCTGATCGACCGCTGGGCCACCGGGACACACACCGGCACCTGGTTCCGGGACAAGTTCCGTCTGGATGGGGTGTTCAACACCGACCCCAAGCCGTTCGAGGGCTTCATGTGGCGCAAAACGGACGCGCTCAAAGTCAACTACCTCTGGCTCCAGTACTACCTGGAGGGAGTGTACGATCTGCGGCCCAAGGATCCCACCATCACGGTCAACGGCCAGGTGGCCCGGGTCGAGTTCGACAACGTGGTGCTGGCCACCCAATATATCGGGCCAATCGCCACGGCGGCCGACACGCTTAAGACGGGCTGGGATTTCGACGAGGACGGGAAGTACGGGCTGGGAGACGTGTACCGGATGGTCAAGCTGCGCCTGGCCGATCCGCAGGACCCGCGTACGGACTACAACGGGGACGGGCGGGAGAGCGTGACCGACGTAGTGGGTTTCCTGCTGGATATCCTGCGGGGACAGGTCCGGCAGGGGTAATCCGGTTTAGAATCGTTTTACCGGGGCTGCAGGAGCCGGAAAGCTGTAAGGTTCTCTTATTAGCGCGTGCAGGAGGCCAGTAAATTTCAGGCTGGCCTTGATAAATGCTCAAAGCTGCGGCAGGCCTTTGCGAGAAACCTCTCGCAGGTGCCTTGGCGAGACGGAGTAAAAGACTCAAGTTCCCAATATGACCTTTGATTCTTCCAGTAATGAAAGAACCAGAGCTATGCGCCAGCCTAGTGTAGATTCACGCATGATAATGCGCGATACTGATTTTTGCTTCATTTGCCATCAAAAGAAGTTAAAAAATTATCTTTGCCGCGACATGGCAGACAATTTCAAGCCTTGCGTAACAATCCTGAACAATTTCCCAAGAGATACCATGGACAATATTTTAGTCAGGAAACGATTCGCCAATAGCGGTGGCTCCTCCCCCGTTATCCTCGGCCGCATGGGCGGCCGGGGGCGTTCCACGGCGCGGCGCGCAGTATTGGCGGTCCTGCCGGCGCTCTGTCTTCTGCTGCCATCTCCGCGGCTCTCCGGCGACGACACCTCGACCCAGCCTTCCGTACCCCGGATCGACAAGGTGGAGCCGCTCGCTCAGCAGCCACAGGAGAACGATCCGACGGCTATCTGGTACGATAATTTCAACACCGATAAGACCTATACCGAGACCTCGGGCGAGCTCGACGCGACTGAAAACTTCGGCCGGATCGGAAGCTCCCTGAAATGTTACTACGCCAAGGGCAGTCAGGGCGAAGGCAACCGCAAGGTGTTTTTCGGTGACAACCCCAACGGCGCATTGACCCGCAATGGAGAAAAATTCGACGAAATTTATTGGCGGATTTATGTCAAGCACCAGGCCGGCTGGACAGGCGGCGGCCCGGCCAAGATGTCCCGGGCCACGAGCATTGTCGCTTCCAACTGGTCCCAGTCGATGATTTCCCATGTCTGGAGCAGCGGCGAGTCCCTGACCCTGGACCCGGCGAGCGGCGTGCCGGCGGGTGGCGACCGGGTTATCACCACTACCTATAACGATTTCGCCAATTTGAGGTGGCTGGGGAATAACCCGGTCTCGGAGATGAAAATCAGCTCGACCGCCGAATCCGGCTGGTGGGTTTGCGTCGAGGCGCGGGCCAAGCTCAATACTCCGGGTAAAAAAGACGGGGAGAACCAGCTCTGGATCGATGGGCGCCTGGAATGCGAGCGTCATAACCTGGACTGGCGCGGCAGCTACGATAAGTTCGGAATTAACGCCGTATTCCTGGAAGCTTATTGGAACGAGGGCGCTCCGGTGGAGGAATCGCGCTGGTACGACAACTTCGTGATCTCCACCCGGCCGATCGGTCCGGTAACCACCCCGCGCAATCCCATCCTTTACAAGACGGTATACCAGGGGCCGGACCAGCAGACCGCCTGGGAGTGCGAAATCGCCTTGGACCGCGAGGGCAGCCGCGTGGTCTGGCGCTCCGGGCAGATCAGCGATCCGCGGACAGTCACTGTCAATACGACCAATGGCGCATTTGTGGGGATGCTGGCGGGCAAGACGCAACTCTCCGATGGCACCCATTATTATGCCAGGGCCCGCCAGCAGAGCAGCGGAGGGGTCTGGTCGGATTGGAGCCGCTGGCATCAGGAGTTCCTCACCGAGGGGATCGCCGGGCAATCCTCCTCAGGGTGCGATGTCGACCGGGACGGGGCGGTAAACATAGTGGATGTGATCCGCCTGCTCCTGCTGCAGCGTGACCATCCCGAGGACGGCCGCGGGGATTACGATGGCGACGGCCACGGGAGCCAGAACGATGCTGTCGCCCTGTTGAGCGATATGGCGGAGGAAAAGTGCGGCCTGAGCGGGGCGCTGCAGCTCGCCGCGGCCGGGAAATCCGGTTACGGGATCGAGCTGAGGGAACCATTGGAACCGCGGGACCGGCAGTGGCTGAAAGGTTTCTTATTCGAGCTGCCGTTCACGCCCGAGCAGAGAAACGCTTTCACCCTGCTGCTCAGCTCGACCGGCAGGCTGCCCGCATCTCCGGAGACTTTCTCCCTGGCCCAGAATACCCCTAACCCTTTTAATCCCCAGACCGCGATAACTTATACTTTGCCCGATAAATCCGCGCAGTATCATGTCTCCCTGAAGGTTTACGACTTGCGCAACAGCCTGGTGAAAACCCTGGTGGATGAATTCAAGCCTCCCGGAACCTTTACCGTTTTCTGGGACGGGACTGATGAGAAGAACAACCCGGCCTCAAACGGCGTTTACCTCTACCGGCTGGAGGCGGGCGAGTTTGCGCAGACCCGGAAAATGGTGCTGCTGAGATAGCCGGTCCTCGGTGAGCCTTGCCGGACCGGATTCCAGTCTATTTACCCGGCTCCCGGTATCAGGATATATCTTTCCCTGAACAATTCTCAATTACTCTTAGGAGTATTATGACCGACAGAAGAGGATTCCTCAAAGCCGGCAGCGCGGCCGTCTTGCTGGGCACTCTGGGCGCCTCTCCAGCGGCCCGGGCGGATGTCCCGGACCACCTTTGGGAGGGATACGATTTCGGTCCGGGTCCGGCCGTGCGGGACAGGCTGGACCAGGGGCCGTTCGGCGAGCAGGGCGTAGATTCCTGGGCCACCATAAATTACACTTCGCCCTCCGAAAAGCATATCCGCAATTTCGGTTGCGGCCTGGTAGGCTATACCTGGGAGGAGGGCGGGCCCTCGCTGGCCGCGCGGCGGGGAGAACAGACCCTCGAGGACCATGTCGAAAAACTGGCCGCACTGCCGTTTGTGGACATCCTCTACATCCGCTGCGACTGGCGCGATGTGCAGAGCAGTCCCGGCCGCCTGGACCTTCACCCGGTCTGGGGCCTCACCCTCGATGCGGCTAAGCGTTACGGGCTCAAGGTGGGCTTCCGCGTGCAGCTCTCCAATACGGTGGGCCAGCCCAAAAGGCTCGCCCTGCCCGATTTCCTGCAGGAGAAAGTCCCGCTGGTCAATATCGGCCGCCGCCCCGGGACAAATTTCGATTTCCGCGAGCCGCGCTACGACCACCCGGAGTTCCGCAAAGCTTTCCGCGCGCTGAACGCGCTCCTAGCCGCCGAGTTCGACAGCAACCCGCTGTTCGAGTTCATGGACCTGATGATGTACGGGTTCTGGGGCGAGGGCCACACCGGAGGCCTGCCCAACCCGATACCGGATTACCTGACCGCGGAAAAAACCTTTGCCGAGTTCACCCGCTGGCAGATCGAGGCCTGGAAAACCGTGCCGCTGGCGGTTAACACCCAGCCCGACAGCAGCCGGGCCGGCAACCGCGAGGTGCAGGATATGCTCGTGCGCTCCGGCGGCTGGCTGCGCTCGGACAGCATAGTCCACGATGAGCCGATCCAGATCGAGTGCCTCGCCAACCGTCCGCCCTGGAGCGCTGTGGTTATGGAGCAGGGCTGGCGCCGCGATTACGATGTGGATCAGATCCCGGTGGATTCGAGCGGGGTCAACTCCAAGGAAAAATCGATGCTCAAGGTGCTGGAGCTGGGAGGCAACTACTGGTCGCTCTGGACCGAGGCCGGCAATCTCGCCCGCTATCACGAGCGTTACCCACGAGGCTTCACCACGCTTCAGCAGCGTATGGGCCACCGCGTCCGGCCGGGCTGGGTTTGGCAGCGCGAACGCGAGGGTCTGCTTGAGCTGATAGTCGGCTTTGTCAATGACGGTGTGGCCGGGGTGCCGGGAGCGCTCCGGGTGACTGTCGAGGCCGCGGATGGCTCCTGGCGTTCCTCCGGCTGCCTGGATGCCGGCCGGCCGTTCGGCGGCAAGGTGCGCCAGGCCGGTTTCCTGCTCCCGCCGCGGATGTACGGCAAGAAAATAAAAATCCGGGGAGAAATCGAGACCAAGGGGGTTACCCGGCCGCTGGTCTGGGCCTGCGCCGAGAAACTCGAAGCCGACAACTCCTTTCCGGTGCAGCTCAAAGAAAAGGGCAAACTGGTCTGGGGAGAGTATTTTTGAGCGATACAGGCTCTTCCGTGGAAGTTTTTGTTTTGTGATAAGTTACGTACTTTCGTCTTTCGGGGTGGAGCCCTCCCGCCTCATTTTTTGAGTTGGCTGAAAGGCTTCATTAGCGTATTTTGCACATCCGCGAATAAATCAGCAATTATCCCGGAATTTTTCTTAATTTGCCGGAGGTCACAATGTTGCCCGGAATTTTTTCCTTTCTTAAGCGGCTTGGTTTCTTTTCTATCCTGGTCCTGTCATTAGTGGCCCTGTCCTGTTCCGGAGCGCCGGAGAAAGCCGCGCAGAGCGGTTCGGGCGCTTCCGCCGGCGAGGGAGTGGACCGCTTGAGCGTGGAGGAGCTGGCCGCCATGCCCAAGATCGATGCACACACGCATATTTCCGGACTGGCCCTGGAGGAGGAAGCTCCCTTTTTCGCCAAGCTGGCCGAACACAACATGAAATGGCTGACTATCTGCACTCGGGGCATGAACTGGCCGCGGATGCAGAAAATGACCGATCTGGCGGAGCGTCTGCATCCCCTTTACCCGGAGCAGGTGGCCTGGGCTGCCTCTTTCAACCTGTCGAACTGGGGCCACCCGGACTGGGAGCAGGCCGCGCTCCAGACTCTCCGGAGCGGCTTCGAGCAGGGCGCGGTGGCGGTCAAGGTCTGGAAAGAGATCGGCATGGAGCTCAAAGACCCCGACAGCAGCTACGTGATGATCGACGACCCGCGCTTCGACCCGCTTTTCGATTTTATCGAAAGCCGCGGCAAGACCCTGGTGGCGCATATCGGCGAGCCCCGCAACTGCTGGCTCCCCCTGGATTCGATGACCGCCAACAACGACCGGAAGTATTTCGCGGAAAATCCCAAGTACCACGCCTGCCTTCACCCGGAAATCCCCCACTACTGGAAACAGATCGCCGCCCGCGACAACGTTCTCAAGAAACACCCGGGCCTGCGGGTGGTCGGCTGCCACCTCGGGAGTCTCGAGTTCGATGTGGACACGCTGGCCCGCCGCCTGGACGAGTACCCGAATTTCGCGGTGGACATGGCCGCCCGCATCTGCCATTTCCAGGTCCAGGACCGGGAAAAGGTGCGCAATTTCATGCTCAAGTACCAGGACCGCCTGCTCTACGGCACTGACCTGGCTATCAGCGCCGGGAGCCCCAAAGGAGCTTCCCTCGAAGAAACCCTGAAAACCATCGAGGAGACATATCGCAAGGATTATCGCTATTTCGCTACGGATGAGGAAATGTCGGTCTGGGAGGTCAACGGTCCATTCCGCGGCCTGGACCTGCCCAAGGAAACGCTGAAAAAGATGTTTTATGAGAACGCCGAAAAATGGTATCCGGGAATCTGAGCCGCAAGAGCGGCACGGTTACCTTGTCTGATAAATATGCATTGGCTGGCAAAATTATTCTCTGTCTGATAGTGCAGTACTAACAAAAATCCGTGGAGGTTATATGCGTTTCGGATCTGGATTTTCCGGCTCCGCCGGTCAAAAGCTGAAGCTCGTTTCCTTGGCCCTGGCCGCCCTGGCCTTTTTCGCCTGTTCCGGAAAACAACAGGAGCAGGCAGCCTCTCCGGAAATGGGCGCGGCCCAGGGCGGGATGACAGTCGAGGAGCTTAAAGCCATGCCCAAGGTGGATGCCCACGCCCACGTGATGGGCCTGACCGAGGCCGAGGAAGGCCCGTTTATCGCCAAGCTCAAGGAGCACAATTTCGCCTGGCTGGATATTTGTACGATCGGCACCAAATGGGACAGCCTGCAGCTCCAGATCCGGGATGCCGAAAGGCTCAGAGAACGCTACCCGGAGAATATCGAATGGGCCACCTCGTTCAACCTTCAGAACTGGGGCCGGCCGGACTGGCAGGAAGCGGCGATAAAGACCATCCAGGAAGGCTTCGACAAGCAGGCGGTGTCGGTAAAGGTCTGGAAAGAGATCGGCATGGTGCTCAAGGACCCGGATGGTAAATTTGTGATGATCGACGATCCGCGGTTCGATCCGATTTTCGATTATATCCAGAGCCAGGGCAAAACCCTGGTGGCCCATATCGGCGAGCCGCGGAACTGCTGGCTGCCCCTGGACTCGATGACCGTCAACAACGACCGCAAGTATTTCGCGGATCATCCCGAGTACCACTCCTACCTGCACCCGGAAATCCCGGATTTCTGGAAACAGATCGCGGCCCGCGACCACGTGCTGGACAAACATCCGAACCTGCGGGTGGTCGGCTGCCACCTGGGCAGTCTCGAGTACGATGTGGACTGGATGGCCGAACACTTCGACAAGTACCCCAATTTCGCGGTGGACATGGCCGCCCGGATCTGCCATTTCCAGGTCCAGGAACGCGAAAAGGTGCGCAACTTCATGATCAAATACCAGGACCGCCTGCTCTACGGCACCGACCTGGCAGTGGGCGCCGGTTTCGTGTCCACAGGGCCGGACAGTGCCCTTGCGACGATAGAGGCGACCTACAACAAGGATTACAAATATTTTGCCACGGATGAGGAGATAGAAGTCTGGGAGGTCACCGGTAAGTTCCGCGGCCTGGCCCTGCCGGCGGATGTCTTGAAAAAGATTTTCCACGACAATTTCAGAAAATGGTACCCGGCCTCCTAAACCGGGTTGCCGATTCCAGCACTTCTCAATAGTTGCGGAAGGTTAAGCTACCATGCAAAATAATAATATTGTCCTGAAAGGTCTTGCGCTGCTCGCAGTCCTGGCTTTGCTGCAATTTACGGGATGCGGCCGCGAGATGAACGGAGGACCGGCGGAGAAGGCGGCATCCCCGGCCGCGGAGTGGAAGGTGATCGGTCCCGGCGGCGGTGGTGGTGTGTTCCTGCCGACCATCAGTCCGTTCGACGAGAATTTCGTTTTCACCCACTGCGACATGACCGCGGCTTATGTTTCTTATGACGGTGGCGTGAACTGGCGCTCGATCAACCTCTGGAACGTGCCCGAAGATTTCGAGTTTGACCCGAACAATGCCGGAACGGTATATACCGCGGTCCGCGGATTCAGCTACAGCGAGGACCGGGGCTCGGGTCTGAGCATCCTCTATCGCTCCGAGGACCGCGGGCAGCATTGGCATGTGATCTATCCGGATGTCTCCAAAGCCAAGTACCTGGATGAGCTTCAGGCGGTAAACCTTAAACCCTCGGAGATTGTCGAGGGGGCGTTGGACGGGTCGATCCAGAAAGTTACGGTCGATCCCGCGGACAGCCGGACAATCTACCTGGGGATGGCCCCCCTGGTCTCGTACATGGCGGGGTCGGGCCAGCCGGTGAGCCAGCCGGCGCTGCTGGTCCGCTCAACCGATTACGGTGCGACCTGGAAGCTGCTGGCCGAGCTGCCCGGACGCAGCGTGCTGGGTATTTTCCCGGGCAGCCTGGACGGCCGGCCGGGAGAAATCAATGTCATTACCGAGCGGGCCTCGGTGCGGATCGATGCCGCCAGCGGTGAGCTCACAGAGCTGCCGAAACCGGCGGAGAGGATTATCTACGCAGAGTCAGGAACAGGCAAGACCGGGACCAAGATTTACGTCATCACACCCATGCGGAACGCGGGCGGCAAGATCAGCGGAGGAGTATTCCGCAGCGATGACTGGGGCGCAAGCTGGACCCAAGTCAATACCGGGCTGCTGCTGGATGTCCCGCAGGGCGAGGCGCCACAGATTCCCAGCCTGGGAGTCTGCCGGACCAACCCGGATGTGGTGTACCTCTCCAGCCGCAACGGCCGCTCCGTGCCCCGTGATAACCGGGATATCTGGATTTACGGGATTTTCAAGACCGAGAACGCCGGCGCGGACTGGAAACCGGTCCTGCTCTCCAACTCATTCGGCTACCTGGGAAACAACTATGCCGGCTCCTGGATGGATGTGATCTACGATCCCGGCTGGGGCGGAAATCCGATCGACCTCGGCGTGGCTCCGGGTAATCCAGACCTTTGTATCGCCACCGACGCCGGCCGGGCGTACCGCACCCTGGATGGCGGCAAGACCTGGCAGCAGATTTACAGCCAGAACCAGCCGGATGGCACGGTAGCCACCGGCGGGCTGAACGTGACCACCTGCTACGGGGTGCATTTCGATCCCTTCGATAAGAACCACTTCTTTATCAGCTATACCGATATCGGTCTTTTCCAGACGCATAGCGGCGGCAAGAGCTGGTCTTCCTCCATTTCCGGCATCCCGAATCCCTGGGTGAACACCTGCTACTGGGTCGAGTTCGATCCGCAGGTCAAGGATCGTCTCTGGTCGGCCTGGGGCAATGCGCACGACTTGCCGCGGGACAAGATGTTCGGCAACACCGGTACCTTCGAGCGCTTCCAGGGCGGCGTGGCGGTCTCCGAGGATGGAGGCCGGAACTGGCGCGCTCTCACCAACGGCATACCGGAAAACACGGTCGGCACCAATGTACTGGTCGACCCGGAGAGCCCGCAGGATTCCCGAACGCTCTACATTACGGCTTTCGGCCAAGGGGTATTCAAGTCCAGCGATGGCGGCGCAAGCTGGAAAGAGGCCAACCAGGGCCTGGGGGACAATCGCTGCGCCTGGCAGATCAGGCGCAATAAAGAGGGAATGCTATATCTGCTGCTGAGCCGCGGGAGAAAAGACCGGGGCCAGGTGACTGTTGCCGGAGCGCTGTACACCAGCGCCGACCAGGCCGCAAGCTGGCAGCCCGTGGTCCTGCCGGAGGGTGAGAACGCGCCCCACGACCTGCAGATCGACCCGGCCGAGTCCAGTCGCATGTACCTCTGCTGCTGGGCTGTCGCCCGGGATGACCGGGATGTCGGCGGCGGGCTGTACCGCACCGAGGATGGCGGGAAAAGCTGGAAAATGGTCTTCGATAAGGTGCGGCGGGTCAACTCCGCCGCTCTCGACCCCGTCAACCCGAATACCATATACCTGAACACCTTCCAGAACTCCGCCTGGCGCAGCGATGACCGCGGCGATAGCTGGCGCAGGCTCGAGGGCTACCGGTTCAAGTGGGGCCAGCGGGCCATCCCGGACGTCAACAACCCGGGGATGCTCTTCCTGACCACTTACGGCGGAAGCGTGTATTATGGTCCGGCCGAGGGCGTGCCGGGAGCGTTCGAGGAAGTCGATAACCTGCCGAAGCAGTGGTGGTAATCCAGGAAGGACATGATATACCTGATGGTATGGCGGCAAAAATTCGAGAGTAAGCTGGGAGCGGCAGTCTTACCGCTGATCCTGGCCGCCGGCTGCCTGTTGACTGGCGAGCCCCTGCTGGCCGCCTCCTGGTCGGAGGATGTCAACGGGGACGGCCGGGTGACAGTCACCGATGTAATCGCCCTGCTGCTGCTGGGCCGGGCCGACCCGCAGGACCGCCGGGCGGACTATGACGGTGACGGGACATTCGGGATGAATGACGCCGAGGCGCTGCTGGCCAATATCGGCAGCGGAAACCTCCACGCGGCATCGGTCACCGCCGATAGCTGGAGCGTGATCGGACCCGGCGGAGGGGGCGGAATTTTTCTGCCCACCATAAGCCCTTTCGACTCGAAGATCATGCTCACGCACTGCGACATGACCGGCGCCTATATCAGCTATGACGGCGGCGAAAAGTGGCGCATGTTCAATCTCTGGAACGTGCCCACGGATTTCGAGTTCGATCCGGTCGAGGCCAATACGATCTACGCTTCCGTAAAAGGCTCACTTTACAGCGAGGATCGCGGGTCGGGGCTGAGCCTGCTCTACCGTTCCGAGGACCAGGGAAAACGCTGGCGCATAATCTTTCCCCTGGTGGATAATGCCCTGCCTCTGGACAATCTTCAGAGCCGGGACCTTCTTCCCTCGCAGGTCGTTCCGGGCACTCCGGACGGCTCGATCGACAAGGTCGAGGTCGATCCGTTGGACAACCGGATAATCTATCTCGGGCTTTCTCCGCTGGTGGACTATATCAGCGACGGCTCCGGCGGACCTTCCAAATCCCCGCAACTGGTCATTTCCACCGACCGGGGAGCGAGCTGGAAGGTGATTGCCCAGCTCTCCGGCTCATTCGTGCTCGGCCTTTATCCGGGCAGCCTGTCGAACCGGCCCGGCGAGGTGCTGGTGTTCACCGACAAAGCCTGCGTCCGGGTGGATATCGCCTCGGGCCAGATGACACCGGTTGCACTTCCAGTGTCTACGGTTGTCGAGACGGCCGGGGGGAAAGGCATCGACGGCGCTCTGCTCTATATTCTCTCAAACCTGAGTGTCAACCGCTCGGTAGTTAGTGGAGGCGTATTCCGCAGCTCGGATTGGGGCGCAAGCTGGACTCAGGTGAACAATGGTCTTTTTACCGGAGTTCCATCAGGCAAGGCGCCCCAGATTCGCGCCCTGGCGGTCTGCGAACAGCACCCGGAGGTGCTGTATATCGCCAGCTCCAATCCGGGCTATGTCTCGGGAAGCGGCGGAACCGCCTGGCGCTATGGCGTTTTCAAGAGCGCAAATTCCGGGATCGCCTGGAGCGGAGTCTGGCTGGCCAATGACCTGGGATACCCGACCGCCAATTACCAGGGCTCCTGGCTGGACTGGAGCTTCGATCCCGGCTGGGGCGGGAAACCGATCGAGATGGGTGTGGCGCCCTCCGATCCGAATATCTGTTTTGGCGGAGACAACGGCCGCGCCTATGGTACCCTGGACGGCGGAAAGACCTGGAACGAGGTTTACAGCCACAACAACCCGGACAATTCGGTGACCAGCAGCGGCCTGGATGTCACCACCTGTTACGGAGTGCATTTCGACCCCTTTGACCGGGAACATATTTTTATTTCCTACACGGATATCGGGCTGTTCCACAGCTATGACGGCGGAAAGAGCTGGCTTCACTCGATCAGCGGCGTGCCCTCGGATTGGGTCAACACCTGCTACCAGCTCGAATTCGACCCCGCGGTCAAGGGGAGGGCCTGGACTGCCTGGTCTCTTGCCCACGACCTGCCGCGGGACAAGATGTTCAGCTCGGATGACCTAGCCTGGTTCGCGGGCGGCGTGGCGGTCACTGATGATGGGGGCAAAACCTGGCGCAAGAGCTCTAACGGTCTGCCGGCCAATGCGGCCGCCACGGATATCCTGGTCGATCCTTCCAGCCCGGCGGGCAAGCGCACGGTCTATGTGGCAGCTTTCAACGTGGGAGTATTTAAATCCACGGATGACGGGGCAAGCTGGAAAGCGATCAACGAGGGATTGGGCACTAACCTCTACGCCTGGAAAATTCGCCGGAACCCTTCGGGGAGGCTTTTCCTGCTGCTGGCCCGGGGCCGCCGCTCCAGCGGAACTGTCCCCGGAGCGCTTTACACCAGAAACGAAGCCTCAGCACAGGGGAACTCCCAGTGGGAAGCTCTGCCTCTGCCTCAGGGTGTAGATGCTCCGCACGACCTCGAGATCGATCCAGTGAATCCCCAGATCATGTACCTTTGCTGCTGGGCGCGCCAGGTGGCAGGCCAGGACGTTTCTGGCGGCGTGTTCCGCAGCGATGACGGCGGCCAGAGCTGGAAACAAACATTCGACGAGAGGGTCCGGGTGAACTCCGCCGCGCTGGACCCGCGTGACCCGGCAGTCGTATTTATCAATACCTTCCAGAATTCCGCCTGGCGCAGCGCTGATCGCGGGGAACACTGGAAAAGACTGGAGGGCTACCGCTTCAAGTGGGGCCAGCGCGCCGTTCCCGATCTCAACAACCCCGGCATGCTCTATCTGACCACCTATGGCGGAAGCGTGTATTACGGGCCGGATACAGGAGTCCCCGGGGCATTCGAGGATATCGAAAACATGCCCGCCAATTGGTGGTAATACAGAATTTTAGTTTACCCTCTTTTTAAGGCGTGCGGCGGCCTATATTCCGGAGGAACCTGAACCGATGAAACCTTCTTTTATCTTTACGGTGGCAATTTCCATTGTCCTGCAGATCTCCACAGTCCACGCCTCTTCCATGAACGAGCTCGGCGCCCGGCTTGGCTCCCCCAACTATGCGGAAAGGCTGGCCGCGGTGCGGGAAATCGCGATCGAGTATCCACAGGAGGGTCTGAAGCTCCTTCTGCAGGCCGCCGCCGACCCGGATGAATTCGTCCGGGAGCGGGCGGTCCAGGCGCTGGGCCTGGCCGACAGCGGGCAGGCGGTCGGGGCGCTCAAAAAAGCGCTCAAGGACCCGGATGCTTTCGTGCGCTGGCGCGCGGTCCAGTCGCTGGCCCGGTTGGGCGTGCATGACATCGCCCAGGAACTGGGGTCGCTGATCGCCGATCCGAGCTGGCATGTCAAGGTGAGCGCCTTGGAGCTGCTGGGGACAATCGGCGCGGAACAGTTAAAGAGGAAAGGCCCGGAGATCAAAGGGAATCTGGATGAGCCGGTCAGGCAACCCCTGCTGCGCGGCCTGGCGGACTCCGATGAGCGGGTAAAGGTAGCGGCCGCCTCGGCTCTGGCCCGCAACCGGGATGATGCGGCATTCGGGCCGCTGGTTGAGCTGGTGCGGGACGGCTCAATGTACGTGCGGGACCAGGCCGCTCTGGCCCTGGGCGATCTCGGCGATATCCGTGCGGTCGAGCCGCTGATCGGCTTGATCGCCGACCCCCGGAACGGTTATTCCGAGGAGGGCACGGACTGGGCCCGCTGGGGCGCGGCCAAGGCTCTGCAGAAACTGACCGGCGAGGACTACCGTATCGATGCGCAGAAGTGGCGCGATTGGCTGAGCAGCCATAACAAGTAATAGTATTCAGGAGGCAGAAGTCAGAAGTCAGAAGATAAGATTTCCGCCGCGGCACTGCGGCCGAGCTTTCTTGATAAACTCAGCCTGAGGAGTATGCGCGATGACTAAATCTACATATATTGCGGGCCTGCTTTTGCTATCGCTCGGCGCGTGGCAGACTGTCCGCGCAACCGGGCCGGAACTGTCTGTCGCGCCTGTGGTCAGGCAGCAGAGCGAGGTGATCACCCACTCCAGCGCCGAGTTCAATATCGAGGTCCAGGGCTTGACTCCTCCGGTCAGCCGGAGTATCGAGATCACCGGCCCGGCGCAGGATATCCATTTCAGGCTGGCGGATGGACTGGATTTCAGCTCGATCGACGGCCTGGCGCATTCGCTTATCAAGCCCGGAATGACCGATGAGGAAAAGGTTAAGGCCCTGTTTTATTTCACGGCGACCAATTTCTATGACCGCGGCGGCTCGGGCTGCGAGGACCCGCTCGAATATGCCAATCTCTGGGGCTTCAGTTGGTGCGGCAATTTCGCCCTGTTCCTCAATGCGGCCTGGCGCGCCCTGGGCTTCCAAACCGTGTTCCTCAATCCGGTTATCGGCATGCCGGGCGGCCACACCATAACCTGTGTCTTCTATGATAACCAGTGGCACATGTACGATTCCCGCCTGCGCGCCTACTTTCTCAACCGCGACAACCGGACCGTGGCCTCGCTGGTTGACCTGGACCGGGATGATTTCCTGGTCCAGCGGGCTTTCGACTATGGCGACCGGATGGTGAACCACTGGAGCTTCCCGCTGGTCATGGAAAATTATTCCAATGCCGCCTCCGACTGGTACGATGGCTTCAATGCGCATTACGACAACCAGACCCTGTTCCACAAGGACACTCCGCCCTGGGACCCGCGCCTGGACCTGCGCAAGGGCGAGACCCTGACCCTGGGCTGGGAGGATCGCGGCAAGTGGTGGAACCGCCTCGACCTCTCGCCTGAATGGCGCCGGATTCACCGGAGCGAGGGCGGCGATGCCGCCAAAACGCCGCCGATAATTTACGCCAATGGCACGCTGGTCACCGAGCTCGACCCCCTGCTGCTGAAAAGCCAGGCTGTGGAATCCTCCGGTCTCAAGGCCACGGGCGGGAGCCGTCCGGCCTTTTCTCCCTCCGCGGCCGGGCAGTGGGGCTATGCGATCTACAAGGTCCGCGTACCCTATTTTATCCCCTCGATGAGTGTCGAGGCGCTGGCCGGACGGGCCTCCGCGGATGACTCTCTCGAGCTGGCGCTCTCCACCGATGAGGGCAAAAGCTGGCTTCCCCTGTGGAGCGCCGAGGGCCTGGGACAGCTTCCTCTGGCAATCACCACGGACCAGACCCAGCGGGTCACAATGTACAGCGTCAACAAGTACTCCTATCTTCTGCGTTTCCGCCTCAAGGCAGGCGCCGTCCCGGAGAATGTCTCGCTCGCCGGAGTCCGGCTGGCCACCGACCTGTACTACCGGCCGATGATCCTCCCCGCCTTGAAAAACGGCGTCAACCATCTGCTCTATTCCGACCGCACTCCGGGCGACTCTCCGCGGCGGATCGTTTACCGCTGGCTGGAGAATACCAATATTCTCTTTTCCGAGGAGCAGCCCTGCATCGGCGACCGGATCACGATTACCGCCCTGGTGGCCAACCAGGGCAATTCGCCGGCCAGCCAGGTAAAAGTGCGCTTCTATGATGGCGACCCCGCGCTCGGTGGAGTCCGGATCGGCGAGGACCAGGTGATCGCGGAAATCGCTCCCGGCCAGACCTCCCGGACCCAGGTGGAATGGCTTGCGGTCCAGCAGCAGGTCGGGGCGAGCACGAGCTTCTCGCTCGCCGACCTGCAAAACCACGCCGGCTACACCCACAACACGATATTTGTCCAGGTTGACCCCGACAACCAGTTGAGCGAGGCCAATAAGAGCGACAATCTCACCTCGCGCGATCTGGTGGTTAATAACATGGCCAACCTGATCCTCAAGGACCCCTCGTTTATCGAGTTTGCCCGCCGGGGCGACAAGGTCCTGATCTCCGCTTTTGTCCGCAACCATAACCTCGGCGGCCCACGTCCCCGGGCCAGGGAGGCGCGCAATGTGGTCGTGCGCTTCTACGACAAGCAGCCGGTAGCCGGCCGGATGAAACAGAACATGATCGGCGAGGCGGTGATCC
>MFIX01000170.1:28118-31272 GCA_001780825.1 Candidatus Glassbacteria bacterium RIFCSPLOWO2_12_FULL_58_11
CAAGCGGGGGGACTACATGCTGATAAAGAAGGACCTCGATCTGTCGCTGATCTCCGCGATGGAGTAATGCATGGATTGGTACGTGTGCGGCATGGCTAGGTTGTTATTTATTGCTTGAAATTCAATGCCTTATGTAGGGGCGACGCATGCGTCGCCCCTACGGACCCATGACAGTTGTTCGTGCCCTGCACAATATTAGCCTCAGAAAATATCTAGGATTAATCTGGATATCATTTGCAGTCGGAGGTAATTCCAGTTGCTCAGCTCCAGGCAGAGGCTGCTCGCCGCACTGGACCGCCGGGTCCCCGACCGGCTGCCGGTTACCACGCATCACGTGATGCCGAGCTTTCTGCAGCGCTATATGAACGGGGCCGGCTCCCGCGAGTTTTTCGACCGCTACGGCCTCGATGCAATTCTCTGGACAGTCCCACATCGCCCGGATAATGCGGCCGGGGAATACTTTGACCCCAGGCAGGTCGCTCCGGGTTTTCTCGAAAGCCGCAGGATCGCCACGGACAACTGGCGGATCGAGTCGGAAGAGATGCCCTCGCAGGATTACCGGACTGTCCGTTACAGGTTTGTCACTCCCGGGGGAGTCTTGAGCACGGTGCTGCAGAGCGACATCCACACCACCTGGGTTTCCGAGCACCTGATCAAGGAAAAATCCGATATCGAGCTTATCGCCCGCTACGCCACCGCGCCCAAGTGCGATGTGGCGGCGGTAAACCGGGAGGCGGAGGAGTTCGGCGAGCGGGGTATCGTGCGCGGCCATATCTGCTGTTTCGATGTTTTCGGCCAGCCGGGCACCTGGCAGGATGCCACCTGCCTGGTGGGAACCCAGCAGTTGATAATGGAAACTTTCGATGATCCCGCTTGGGTGCACGAGCTGCTGAAAATCCTGCAGGAACGAAAAAAAACTTTCATCCGCTCGCTTGCCGGGGCGCACTATGATCTCCTCGAGCTGGGCGGCGGCTCCGCCTCTTCCACTGTCATTTCTCCCGAAATATTCCGGGATTTTGTCGCCCCCTACGACAGCGCGCTGATCGAGCTGGCGCACCAGGCCGGACAGCGCATAGTCTATCACATCTGCGGCGGGATCATGCCCCTGCTGGAAGACCTGGTCGCCCTGGGGCCGGATGCTGTCGAAACATTCACCCCGCCGGCGATGGGCGCGGATACCGATCTTGGCCGGGCAAGGGAAATTGTCGACGGCCGGGTCTGTATGATCGGCGGGTTCGATCAGGGACATTATTTCACCGGCTGCCCGGCAGAGGAAACCCGCCGGGAGGTCCGGCGCTGTTTCGAGGAAGCGGGGCCGGGAGGAGGGTATATCCTGGCGCCCTCGGACCATTTCTTCGATGCCGAGCCTGAGCTGCTGGAGGCTTTCGCCGCGGAAGCCCGGGAATGCCGTTACAACTGAAAGGAGAACTTCAGTGCACTGGTTCGAAATCCTGTCCTATAGCTTCATTATCGTGGTCATAGTATTGATCGCGAAAGGCGCAATACAGGCTTTTTCGGTCTATTTTTCCGGGGAGCATCACAAAAATTCCGGCGGGAAATAGCGTCCCGGCCGCGCTGCTGAGCCCACCCTCGAGACGGAGCGATTATGCTGGGAACTATCGATATCGTAATCATCTTCATCTGGCTCGCCTTCATGCTGGGCCTGGGCAAGCTGCTCTCGCGCAGCGTGTCCAATACCGATGATTTCTACCTCGCCAACCGTCAGATGCCGGTCACCCTGGTGGTCTGCAGCCTGGCCGCCTGCAACCTGGGGATGTACAACTTCATCTCCGAGGCCGGGCAGGCGGCCCACGAGGGGATCAGCATCATCTGGCACGAGTGGACCGGCAACATGGCTTTCGCTTTCTGCGGCCTGTTTATCATGCCGGGGTTCCGCCGCCTGAACCTGACCACGATCCCCGAGTTCATGGGCCTGCGCTACGGCAAAAAGGCCCATTCGATCACCGCGGTGATGTACGCGCTGAAAAGCGCCGGGAAGCTGGGCCTGGGGATGTACCTGATAGGGATTACCGGCGCCACGATAGTTCCGCAAATCAATTTCTACTGGTGGGTCCTGATTTTCACGGTCGTGGTGGGGATCTACACTTTCGAGGGCGGCATGATCAGCGTCATTTTCGCCGATGCGGCCCAGTTCATCCTGATCCTGATCGGCACGCTGGTGGGCTACACTTTTATCGCCGGCCAGGTAGGCTGGCTGTCCGGGATAATCGAGAAATCCACCCCCGCGTTCATGAATTTCGTCCCGCCCGCCGGCAAGTTCGACTACAAGTTCATCATCGCGATCCTCTTCCTGGGGATCAACGCCTTTTGCTGCGACCAGGGGATCATCCAGCGCTCTTTCGGCTCGAAAAATGTCAAGACCCTGGTGGTGGCGATGGTGCTGGTGGGGATCATCCTCACCCCGGTCAATCCGTTCCATTTCTTCGCCGGGCTGGCCGCTCCTCTGCTCAATGCCAATGCCGCAACCATGGACCCCGATGCGATCATGACCCAGCTCTATGTCTCGAGCATCCCGGTGGGCCTGCTGGGCGTCTTTATTGTCGGCCTGCTGGCCTCCCAGCTCTCGACAGTCGACGCCGAGCTCAATGCCGGAGCTACTGTCGTGGCCCAGGACATCTGGCAAAGGCTTCGCCGGAGCGTGCCGGGCGCTGCTGAAAAACTGCGCTTTTCCAGAATTATGACTGTCGTGATGACCGCCTTGATGGTGCTGTTCGCCCTGCTGGCCCTCGCCTCTGGGCGCAGTGTGGTGGAGAACTTCCTTTCCCTGATCGGCATCTTCGACACGCCGATTTTCGTGGTGGCGATCATTTACGGTCTCAAGGGCCGGAGGATCAACGAGGCCGGGGCTGTCGCCGGCTACCTGGGCGGCGCCCTGATCGGCGGAATAACCAGCTACTATTGCACAAGGCACCACATCCCGGATTACCTCTGGTGGACCACGCTGAACGCCTTTCTCGGCGCGCTGTTGATTACGCCGCTGGTCAGCCGGTTCTTCGCCCCGCCGGACAGCGAGCGAGTCGAGAAAATCCGCCGGTCCGACAAAGGCACCGCCGAGGAATGGTACTCGGTCATCCCGCGCTCCATCCCGGGCAAGATCACCCTGGGCGTGATAATCGCCGGAGCGGCGCTCTTT
>MFIX01000171.1:0-1868 GCA_001780825.1 Candidatus Glassbacteria bacterium RIFCSPLOWO2_12_FULL_58_11
CTCCGGGGCAGGGATTGTCTCCGGATTGCCCGGTTCTTCCTTCAGCCGGACCAGGGAATTGATGGCGCTTAAGAGTTTGCTTTTTGTCAGCGGCTTGGCCAGGTGGATATCGCAGCCGGCGGCCAGGCTCTTGCGCGCATCCTCGGCGAAAGCGTACGCCGAGACGGCTATTATCGGCACGGGTCGGCGCTTATTTTCACGCTCGCGGCGCCTGATTTCGCGGGTGGCTTCCTCGCCGCTCATTTCCGGCATCTGCATGTCCATCAGTATCAGGTCATAATCGTTCGCAAAAAACTTCTCCAGAGCCATCCTGCCATTTCCAGCCTCCTCGATCCGGCAAGGCGAATGCTGCAGAAAGGCCTGGATTATCCGCCGGTTGGTTGGGTAATCATCAACCAGCAGCACCCTCAATTCGCGGGCCTCCCCCAGATCAAGGGTATCTTTCTCTCCTGCCGGGTGCAGCTCGACCGGTTGTTGCTTTGAAATTGCTAGGAGTACGCTGAAGAAGAAAGTGCTGCCGCGTCCGGGGCTGCTTTCCACGTCGAGGCGGCCGCCCATCAATTCCACCAGTTTTCTGGAGATATCTAGTCCCAGGCCTGTGCCGCCATATTGCCGGCGGATCGAAAGGTCGGCCTGGCTGAAACGCTCGAAAATCCGCTTTAATTTCTCCGGCGGAATCCCGATTCCAGTATCGGAAACCGAGAAGCGTAGGCTGCCGGGAGCTGGATCCGCGGGATCGCACTCCACGCGCAGGGATATTTCACCCTTTTCGGTGAACTTGACCGCATTGCCCAGCAAGTTTATCAAAATCCTCCTCAGGGAATCCGGATCGCCATTCACGTACGGCGGCACTTCCGGAAGAATCTCATATTTCAGCTTCAGGCCCTTCTCATGGACCCGGACACCCATGGTCGAGGCAATATTTTCGATAAGATTGCGGATATCGAAAGGAATGTTCTGCAACTCGTAACGCCCGGTCTCCACTTTGGCCAGGTCCAGGATATCATTGATCAGCCGCAGAAGGTGCTTACCCTCGCGGTCCAGGATCTGCACGAACTCGCGCTGCTCGGGCTGGAGGGGACTTTCGGAAAGCAGTTCCGCCGAGGCCAGGATGGAATTGAGCGGAGTGCGGATTTCATGGCTCATGTTGGCCAGAAATTCACTTTTGAATCTGGAGGCCTGGTTCGCAAGTTCGCGAGACTCTTTTTCGGCATTCATGACCTCACGCAACCGGGCCAGCAGAAAGGCCGTCATCAGGAATATCATTCCCCTGACCGCGGTGTTCCAATAGGCGAACGTTGGATTCGAATAATGCTGCCCACCGGTCCATTCCGCCATGTACCAGAGTATCGCGCAGATGACTGCGAATACGGCACCCTGCTTGAACCCGGAGTACCAGCTTACTATTGAAATGGGAATGAGATAGAAGATGGAAAAGGCAATCTCGATGCCCGAAAAATAATCCGCGGTAAAGACAGCAAGGACAAGTAACAGGCCAATAAGGATCAAAAGAGGACTCCAAGTGACGGTCAAGGGATGAGATGGCTCAAATTTAAGCAATGCTTTGTCTTCGCTCCATCATATCACTTATCAAAGTTCCGTTCAAGTACCCTGTGGGTTAAAATAAGCAAAAAGGCCGCCCAAGATTTTTCTCGAGCGGCCTTTTTTATTTCGATTCAGAGCAGTCTTACTTTTTACCGATGCTGACGTTTTTCAGCCGGCCCATTGCCGGCAGCTCGCCCACCAGCGGCAGGGCGTACTCGATGAATTTCTCGCTTACCGAGTTCCCGCCTTCGAGAAAATCTTTGGGCATGCTGATAGTATTTTTGGCCACGTTTTTCAACTCCACAATCTCGTAATCCACCCGG
>MFIX01000171.1:1887-6373 GCA_001780825.1 Candidatus Glassbacteria bacterium RIFCSPLOWO2_12_FULL_58_11
GCCGGATGGCGACACTGCCCTCATAGCGTCACTGCACCGCGGCCTTGACCGCCTCCTCGCCCACCCGGCGTGCCTCGATAGCGTCGGTCTCGGAGACAATGGTGGGGAAACAGCGCTGGAGGTAACCGAAAGTGTCCGAGCGCACGCGGCTGATCTTGAGATTGGTCTTGATTAAATTGCTCAGGGCATCGCCCAGCGCGCCCGTGCCCGAGAGCTGCACGTTGCCGTGGCTGTCCTTTTCCACCGCCGGCAACAGGCTCTCGACCATCGGCTTGCCGGTCTTGTCGTGAACGCCCTCGCTCACCGCGATGATGCAGCGTCCGTACTTCTTATTGGTATTATCGACATCCTCCAGGAATTTATCTTTATCGAAAGGTATCTCAGGCACATACACCAGGTGCGGCCCGTCATCCTTGCGGGATTTGCCCAGGACCGAGGCAGCGGTGAGAAATCCGGCGTGGCGGCCCATGACCACTCCGATATAGACTCCCGGAAGGCTTAAATTATCCAGGTTGGCGCCCATGAAAGCCATCGCCACGAACCTGGCCGCTGAGCCGAATCCCGGGCAATGGTCGGTTTCTTTCAGGTCGTTATCGATGGTCTTGGGGATGTGGAAGGCATGGAACTCGTACTGGGCATCCTTGGCGAACTCGTTGATAATATGGGCGGTCTCCGCGCTGTCATTGCCGCCGATGTAGAAGAAATAGCGGACGCCGTGTTTGCGGAAATTATCGAAAATTACGTGACATTCCTCCTTGGTGACTTTTTTCCGCACGCTGCGCAGTGCGCTGGAGGGCGTCCGGGTGATCAGTTCCAGGTTGTCGAGGCTTTCCGCCCTTAAGTTTATCAGGTTCTCTTTCAGTATCCCCTCGACCCCGTTGATCGCGCCATAGAAATCGGTGATCACCGGATACTTGCTCGCCTCGAGTACCGCGCCGATCAGGCTCTGGTTGATCACATTTGTCGGCCCGCCGGATTGTCCGATGACTGCCGCGCCGCTATACGCTGAACCCATCTCTCTCTTCCCTCCTGTTGCTTTTCTGTTTTAACATTCAGTTTCACCGTCATCAGGGCTTATTGGTTTTCGAACCAACATCACGCCCGGTCCACTCCCGGAAATTTAGCAATCGCTCCAACCGCCGTATTCAAGCCATCTGGAACACCAGCGGCTGACCGGTAGCCTCGGTCACCGCCAGCCAGAGCTTGCTGTCCGGGGCCACCTTCTTCTTGCCCCGCGTGGCGGTAGAGAGCGGCACATGAGTCAGCAGGTTGTGCCAGAGGCCGATCACCAGGTCGGTCTTGCCGGCCATCGCCGCATGGACCGCCGCGCGCCCCAGATCGTTGCAGAACAGGCTGTCGTTCGCATTGGCCGGTACGCTGCGGATAATATAGCTCGGGTCGATATACTTGATATTGACCGGTATCCCGACCTCTTTGCAATAGCTTTTGATCCTGTCCCGCAGGAAAATTCCGATGTCCTTGGACATCTGAGAGTACATGATATTGCCCGAAGCATCGTGGATGATCTCGCCGTCGGTCATATGCTCCAGTCCCGCTCCCTCGGCGGCCACCACTACCGCATGTCCCCGCTTGCGCAGTCTCTCGGCCAGCAGAGTCAGGAACCCGCCCTCGCCTTCTAACTTGAAAGGTATCTCGGGGATCAGGGTCAAATTGACTGCCATGCTAGCCAGGGTGGCGAAAGAGGCGATAAAACCGCTGTCGCGCCCCATAACCTTAACCAACCCCACGCCGTACGGCGCTCCCCGGGCCTCGTTATGGGCACAGAGCAGGACTTTGGCCGCTTCCGCAACGGCGGTGTCGAAGCCGAAGGTTTTATAGACGTAGAGGATGTCGTTGTCTATCGTTTTCGGAATCGCCACCACAGAGAGCGCCAGTTTGCGCCGCAGGCCCTCCTCGGCGATCTCGTGCGCGGCCTTGAGCGTGCCGTCTCCGCCGATCACGAAGAGGATATCCACCTTCCAGCGCTCCAGGGTCTCGATAATCGTCTCCGTGGGCACCATCCCGCGCGAGGAGCCGAGAATCGAGCCTCCCTGCTCTTGGATTCCATCGACAAACTCCGGGGTCATGTCAATAGGCTCCAGGCCGGACTGCGGATCGAAGCCGCGGTAACCGTAGCGGACACCCAGTATTTTATGAACCCCGTATCGGTGGTAGAGTTCGAGGAAAATCGACTGCACCACATTGTTCAGGCCCGGGCAGAGGCCGCCGCAGGTGACAATCGCGGCATAAACTTTCTTAGGATCGTAAAACAGCTTGGGACGTGGTCCGCTGCGCTCGAAGCAAACCGAGAGGTCAGGCGGTGCGCCCTGCCGTCCGGTAACCTGGTACGGGACGGTCGTTCCCTCCTGGGTATAGTCCGGCAAGCCGTCGCCGGGTGTGACAGACAACCTCAGCGGAGAATCATAGTTGCAGGGTCCCAGGGTCTTTACAATCAGGTCTTCCGCGGTCAGCATTACGGACTTCCTTTTTGGTTGTTGTATCCGGGTTCGGGTAGAATTAACACGGCTTTCCCCGGCTCCGCTAAATCCCCTGCACTTTTTCTCCGTTTCATCGAAACGTATTCGCCGGCTGCCTGTGTCTTGCTTTAAATCGCTGGTCTGGACTCGGGGGAAAGCCTTGCGCTGCGGTTCGATAAGGTAAATAATTTAAGCCAATTACAGGCCGGATGTCAAGTTTGCTGATCCGGCCTGGCGCGGCGCAGTGCGGATGGTGTGGGGGTCCCGGAGCTGATTGACCGTGGGATAAAGGAAGGCGACATAATAGCGGAATTCGGCGGCTGGAGAAACTGTTACATGTTCGCCGAGAGCAGTTTGAGCAGCTCGATCAGATCAAAAATGTCTATTTTACCGTTATGGCGCAAGTCCAGGGCGAAGCTTTGTTCCCAGGTGGGAGTCAGCGTACCGCCCAACACCCGGATAAGCGCGATCAGGTCGAAAACGTTCACCTTGCCGTTGCTGTCCCCATCCCCCGGCACAATCGGCAGGTATTCGAAACTGAGAGTCTGGAGCGGCGCGCTCTGCGGGTCGGTGGTAAGGTTGCCGCTGCTGTCCGCGGCTACGATAAAGTAAGCCACCTGCGTTCCGCGGGGCAGGCCTTGCACCAGTCCGCTGAAGATATGGACGCCGGAGGCGAGCAAGTCGAGCGTGTCATCGGCCTGGCCGGCTCCGAATTGCAGGACGGCGAAGACGCGGGTCAGGTTGTTGTCCACCACCTCGGTGGATAGAAGAACTCCCGGGCCGGCGCCGCTGGTGTCCGGTGATGCCGCGGTCTTGCTGATCACGGGCGCTGTCTTGTCCGCCACCAGCAGGCTGAAATACTCGCCCGCGGGAGCCCCCTGGGGCAGATAGCCATAGTTGCCCTG
The DNA here is from genome assembly GCA_001780825.1 of Candidatus Glassbacteria bacterium RIFCSPLOWO2_12_FULL_58_11. GTDB lineage: Bacteria > Gemmatimonadota > Glassbacteria > GWA2-58-10 > GWA2-58-10 > GWA2-58-10. The sequence continues at coordinate 5,270 of MFIX01000171.1, forward strand.
GGCGTCGATAGCTCGCCAGTAATAGTCTATATGCGCCTGCGCAGGCAGGCTCGGAATCTGGGCGGTAAGTGAATCGCTGAACGGTTTCTGCGCGGCCACGGCGCTGCTCCAGGCTCCGCTGCCGCCCTGCTCGTGCCAGAACAGGCGCAGCTCCGCCAGATAGGTATCATCCCCCGCGGCCGCGGAAAAGTTGTAGTTCCTGAAGCCCGAATCGACGGCGGTGATTGGCGTGAATGTTATCCAGGGCGGAATGAGATCTATCCCCTGCGCTGTGGCGAGCTCGGTGAAACGCACTTTGGCTTGCGCCGCATTTTTGCGCAGCTCGGCGACAGTCGGGCCGGCGACAAGAGCATAAGCCACCACCGCTTTCTTCCCCGGCAAAAGAGTGACCGGACCGGCCGCGAGCAGTTCGCTCCAGTCATCCGGTATGGCGACAATCGTATCCCGGGCCGCGTTGGTCATCGCGCCGAACTTCTCCGCGCCGGTGAACCCGTCCTGGATGTCATCCAGGAAATTGAGCGCGCGGAACCCGGTGACCGCCTGGGTCAGAAGCACATGGCCGACAAAAGCGTTATTGGAGGTGTCGTACATGTAAGCCAGGCCGCGGCTGCTCTCGAAAGCGACCTCATCGTTGTCCGAATTGTCGTTCACATCCCAGTCCAGGTGCTGGCCTGCATACACCCCGCCTAGGTTTGAATCCGCGGAGCCGGAAATGGAGTACTCCACGATAATGTAGCTGTCATCCTCGGAAGCGCTCCAGGCAAAGCTGCGCTGGTGAATTTCGACTTTCAGTGGCGAGCCGGCGCGGCTGTCGTTGAAAGCGCCGGTGATCTCCTGGTCCGCGAGCGGCCCGGGGTTGTCGAGCTCGATATTGCCTCCCGGGATCACCGTAAAATCAGTATCGAAGACGATAGCGCTGGAAATAAACGGGCTTCCGCCGTAAGAGACGTCAGAGACTTGTCCCGCCCCGGTGGCCACCAGCAGCGAGCCCTGAAAAAGATGATTCTTCGCTCCCTGGGCCCCCAGTGGATAGATAAACCAGCCCCCGGCCGCCGAGTCGCCGATAACCCCATAGTTGGTCAGGGCCACGCCGACTCTGTTTAT
>MFIX01000172.1:0-11646 GCA_001780825.1 Candidatus Glassbacteria bacterium RIFCSPLOWO2_12_FULL_58_11
TACTCTAAAGCCCCGGGCCACAAAGCCGACCTTGTGGAGCCTTTCGTGCTCCCCGTCGGGAGCACGGTGAAAGAGTTCGCCGAGGCGGTGCACCGCGAGCTGGCTGAACAGTTCAAGTTCGCCCGGATCTGGAGCCTCGGCAAGTACGAGGGGCAGATGGTAAACCGCGAGGAGCTCCTTCACGATGGCGACATTCTCGAATTGCACAGATAGGAAACCGGCCTGCCCGGAATTTCGAGACCGGTAGTTACCTGAGCCGGAAAATACACCTATATCAGGATGCGGGAGCACAGTGAAAATACCGGTGATCGGAATTGTAGGCGGAGTGGGACCCTATGCGGGGCTGGAGCTGAACCGCAAGGTGTTCGAGAACACGCTCACCGATGGCAGCGACCAGAGCCATCTCGAGGTGCTGCTTTTTTCCGCAGGAGCCAGGGTACCGGACCGCACCGAATATCTCCTGGGCCGGGAAAAGAACAATCCCGCAGAGGGCCTGTACCAGGCCCTGGCCGCTCTGTCCGCGGCCGGAGCGGAGCTTGCCGCGATCGCCTGCAACACGGCGCACAGCGCCAAGATAATCGGTCCGCTGAAAGAGCGGATTTCAGCCGCGGGCTTGAAAATCGAGCTGCTGGATCTGATAGAGGAAACCGGCGTTTATATCCTGCGGAAGTTTGGCCCCGGAGCTGCGGCCGGCCTGCTGGCCACCGAGGGTACCCTGGCCACGGGAGTTTATGACCGCCTGAAGGAGGAGAGCTTGGGCGGGATCAGGCTGATAGCTCCCGAGCCTGAGATAATGTCCCTGGTGCACCGGGCGATCTACGACCGGGAGTACGGGATCAAGGCCTTCTCCGCTCCGGTTACCGCCCGCGCCCGCGCGGACTGCCTGAAGGCGGTGGAGCACCTGGCCGGCCGGGGCGCCCGTCTGGCGATCCTGGGCTGCACCGAGCTGCCCCTGGCGCTGCCGGAGCGGAATATCGGAGACCTGGTGCTCATCGATCCGGGCGAGGTGGTCGCCCGGTCCTTGATCCGCCGCGCCGCGCCGGAGAAGCTCAAACCCGAATCTTAAGCTGCATGGGAAATTGTATTCTCTTGAAACGTGTTGATATATTCTCACTTTGCCAGTGAAACTCGGGCTGTAGGGGCGGACCCATGTGTCCGCCCGGGTGCACACGCGGGTGCGCCCCTACGCAAGCTATTGCATTTATTATTGATACATAGTTTTGAGGGAAACTGGTGTTCGACCGTAACTGGATATCCCCGATTTAAATTGATTCTTCAACCCGCTTCTAGACCGGCCCAGCCCACCAGGCAAATTCGAGCCGAAATCCCTCCTGTAACTTTCCCTGTTTATTGGTGTTTGATTAAGCAGTGTCAATTAAATAAAAAAGCTGAACAGTTTATGGCTGAAGTTCTTTGCAATTGATTATCATTAATTATCTTGCCCGGGATTCCTTGATTTTGCTACCGGCGAATTCTATTATGAAACAGGGAAATATATTTAAAGCAGTGGTCGAAACGCAAACAGGCACTGAAAATAACCAAAACAGGGAGGTATCGAACAGATGGAACAGGCCACGCTCGTACGCAAAGCCGCGGTGGCCGGAACGTTCTACCCTGCGGATGCGAAGCGGCTCGAAAAGGAAATCAAATCGTACCTGAGTCGGGTAACTGTGGACCGGTCCAAAGAAGATATCTGCGCTCTGATTGCGCCGCATGCGGGGTACATGTATTCCGGAGAGGTGGCGGCCCACGCCTACCGTCAGGTACAGGGGAAAAACTACTCGACGGTGGTGGTGATTGCTCCGTCCCACCGTCAGTATTTCGATTTCAGCAGTGTCTTTTTTGGCGGTAGTTACGAGACGCCGCTGGGTCCCGTTCCGGTGGACAAGGAGCTGGTCGAGGCACTCGACCGCGGGCCTGAGAAATCGGTGCGAATCGGGAAAGAGGGGCATCTGCAGACCGCGGAACACGCCCTCGAGGTGCATCTGCCGTTCCTGCAGGTCGTTCTCGGCTCATTCAGCCTGGTGCCGGTGGTGATGGGCAGCCAGAGCCGGCGCTGCACTCTGGAGCTGGGGCGCGCCCTGTCCGGAGTGTCCCGGGACCGGAAAGTCCTGATCGTGGCCTCGAGCGACCTGAGCCATTTCCACGGCCAGGACAAGGCCCAGTCCCTGGACCAGCATGTGGTGGCGCGGATCAACGCCTTCGATCCGGAGGGCCTGCTGGACGACCTGGAAAGGCACGACTGCGAGGCTTGCGGGGGCGGGCCGATAGCCGCGGCAATGTTTGCCGGCCGGGAGCTCGGCGCAGCAAAGGCCGAGAATCTCTGCTATGCCACCAGCGCCGACACCTCGGGCAATTTCAGCCAGGTTGTGGGTTATACCGCCGGGATCATTTACCGGTAAATCGGCTTGATTCCAGGTGCAGAGCCAGTTAGACGGTCGAAAAGCGGGATTATATATGCGGCGGCGTAATTTTGTTAAAAGCGGCTTACTGCTGTTCGCCCCGGCGGCGACAGTCCGGACCGGAAAAGCCGCGACAGCGGGAAAATCCGGGAGCTCGCGCGTGCTGCTGGCCCGGGACTCCTCGTACACGAAAATAGGAGCGGCGCCGGATGAAAAAGCGGCCGGTGAGATGCTCGGCCGCCTGATCCGCGAGCTTACCGGCGCGCTGGACCTGGCTGGAGGCTGGCGCAAGATTCTGGGCTCCTGCCGGACCGTGGGACTCAAACCCAACTGCCTGGCCGGAGCAGGAGTGTCCAGCTCCCCGGCTTTCGTGCACGCCCTCTGCCGTCAGCTTATCGACAGCCTGCCCTCTCTGAATAAAATCATTATCTGGGAGCGCTCGGACAGCGACCTGCGAAGAGCCGGATTCGAAATTGTCACCAGCGGCAAGGTGCTCTGTTTCGGGAACGACCGCTCGGGGTTCACCCGGGACCTGGTGCTCGAAAACAGTATCGGCAGCCTGTTTTCGCGGACCGTCGCTGAAACTTGCGATGCGCTGATCAACCTGCCGGTATTCAAAGATCACGGTATTGTGGGCGTGTCGGTGGGGCTGAAAAACTACTACGGCGCGGTCAACAACCCGAACAAGTACCATCTCAACCGCGGCGACCCCTATGTGGCGGACCTCAACGCAATCAAACTGATCCGGGACAAGAACGTGCTTACCCTTTGCGAGGGCTGTACAGCCCAGTACGAAGGCGGTCCGCCCTTTAAGCCGCAGGGGAGCTGGCCCGCCGGGCTGTTGCTGGCCTCCACCGACCCGGTCGCCCTGGACCGGGTCGCCTGGCGGATGATCGAGCAAAAGCGGAAAGAGAAGGGATTGCCTACGCTGGCCGAGGTGGGGAGGGAGCCGAGCTATATCCTGACCGCCGGTGACAGCGCGCATAAACTGGGCCTGGCGGATTTGACGCGCATCGAGGAGGTGCGGCTGGGGTGACAGCAGAGCTGAAAAGCGCAAAGATTGGAGGCGCGAGGTGATCTTTTCCCGGCGGGATTTTTTCTGCCAGGGACTGTGCCTGGCTAGCCTGGCGGTTGCCGGCAGACCTGGAAAGGGCCGGGCGGCGGCATTGTGGCCCGGGGATAAAATACCGCTAAGGGAGGCGCTCAATTGGGAAAGCCTGCCGGGCCAGCGGGTCCAGTGCAAGCTCTGCCCCAAGGAATGCAAGGTGGATGATCTGGAGCGCGGCTATTGCGGTGTGCGCGAGAACATGGGCGGCAAGTACTACACCCATGTCTATGCCGCGCCCTGCGCCGTGCATACCGACCCGATCGAGAAAAAGCCGCTGTTTCATTTTCTGCCCGGCACCAATGCCTTTTCAATTGCCACCGCTGGCTGCAACATGGACTGCGCTTTCTGCCAGAACTGGGAGATCAGCCAGACCCGGCCAGAGCAGGTGCAGGCCTTTTACATGCCGCCGAACGAGGTGGCGGCCCTGGCCCGACGCGCGAAAGCCGCCTCGATCGCCTACACTTATTCCGAGCCGGTAGTGTTCCAGGAGTATGTCTATGATAGCGCAGTGGCCGGCCGACAGTTGGGAGTGCACAGCGTGATGGTTTCCAACGGCTACATCCTGGAGAAGCCGCTGCGCGATCTCTGCGGCGTTCTGGATGCGATCAAGATCGATCTAAAATCATTCCGGGAAAAATATTACAAGGAAGTCTGCGCCGCCGAGCTCAAGCCGGTGCTGGAGTCGCTCGAGATCATCCGCAGCACGGGACTCTGGCTGGAGATCGTTTACCTGATGGTACCCACGCTGAACGATTCGGCCGGGGAGATCGAGGACCTCTGCGCCTGGGTGGTCGATAAGCTGGGACCCGAGGTGCCGGTGCATTTCACCCGCTTCCATCCCATGTACCGTCTCAACCACTTGCCCCAAACGCCGGTTTCGCTGCTGGAGCGGGCGCTCAAAATCGCCCGCGGGCACGGGATGAAATACGTGTACCTGGGTAATGTCACCGGCCACGAGTCTGAATCGACCCGTTGCCCGGGCTGCAACGAGATCGTGGTGCGCAGAGCGGGCTATACCATCCTGGAGAACAAAATAAAGCAGGGCAAATGCTTCTCATGCGGTCACACTATCGCGGGAGTCTGGTCGTGAAATGGCTCGGACATTACTTTTTCTACAGTCTGTTTTCCCTGCTTTTGGCGTCATTGCCCCTGACGGCTCTGAGCGCCGGAGTAGTGCGTCCGCCCGCCGTGGCCGGGGCTTTTTACCCGGCGGACTCGCTCGAGCTTTACCAGACGGTCAGCGGGCTTTTGGACCACTCCAAGCTGCTTTCGCCGCGAGTCAAGCCGGTCGGATTGATCTGCCCGCACGCCGGATATGTTTATTCCGGCGGCGTGGCGGCCGCGAGCTATAAGCAGCTCCAGGGCTTCCGTTATTCCAGCGTGGTGCTGGTCGCCCCCTCGCACCGCGAATATTTCGGCCATGCCGCGGTGTATTGCAGCGGCGGCTATCGCACCCCGCTCGGCACGCTGGCGGTCGACAGCACCCTGGCCGGCAGGATAGTCGCGGCAGGCGGCGGGCTTGTACAGTCCAGCCTGCATGGCCACATCCAGGATAAGCTGCCGCTGGGCGAGCATGCCCTCGAGGTGCAGCTTCCATTCCTTCAGGTGCAGCTCGGCAGTTTCCGGCTGGTCCCGATAGTCATGGGTGACCAGAGCCCGGCGCTCTGCCACGCTCTGGCATTGGCTTTGGCCGAGGCGCTTAAAGACCGCAAAGATGTGCTGCTGGTGGCCAGCAGCGACCTGTCGCATTTCCATACCTATGAGGAGGCGAATGCGATCGACAGCCGCTTGATCTCTCTCGTGGCGAACTACGATTTCACCCGTCTGCAGTCCGCTCTCAGCCGGGGCGAGGTGGAGGCCTGCGGCGGAGGGCCGGTGGTTGCGGTCATGGAGGCCAGCAATAAGCTGGGAGCCGACAGCGCCAGGATCGTATCGCATGCCAACTCCGGGGATGTCACGGATGATAAGAGCCGGGTGGTCGGCTATCTCTCGGCTGTACTTTATAAAACAGACAACTTGAAAAAACAGCCAAAAAATTCCTCAGTCACAGGGGGGCCGATGGGACTGTCCGCAAAGGAGAAACAGTACCTGCTGCAACTAGCCCGTCAAACTATCGTCAGCGCGGTCAAAGGCGACAGCCTGCCTGTTCCCAGGGCGATAACAGCGGTCCTGGCCGAGAAACGGGGGGCTTTTGTCACGATCAAGAAAAACGGCCAGCTCCGCGGGTGTATCGGGATGATCCTGGCAATCCGGCCTCTGGCGGAAACTGTCGGGGAGATGGCTTAGGCGGCCGCCCTGAACGACCCGCGATTCGAGCCGGTGTCGCCGGCCGAATTGAAAGACCTGACCCTGGAGATTTCCGCGCTGACCCCGGTCAGCCCGGTGAACGACCTCCAGGCGATCGAGGTGGGCAGGGATGGCCTGATAATCCGCCGCGGACGGTTCCAGGGACTGTTATTGCCGCAGGTGGCCACCGAATACGGCTGGGACCGGGATACTTTCCTGGCCCAGACCTGCCGCAAAGCGGGTCTGCCTCCGGATGCCTGGAAAATGAAAGACACCGAAATCCTCTCGTTCAGGGCTGAGGTTTTCGGCGAGGAAGAGATGCCTTAATCGAAAAGAATTCCCCGGAGCTTGCTCTGGGGTTAAATAATCAGATACGCATTGGAGCGGGGTTTCAATTTCCAGCCAGGCAACCAGTAACAGGTCCGGCAAGATATGCGGGCGCACACATGGGTGCGCCCCTACACTGGATAACTATTCGGAGACAAAAAGATTGTAGGGGCGGACACGCGGGTCCGCCCGAAAAGTGAGGCTTGCAAAATTTATATTCTTTTGTGATACCTCACGGCTTGCCGCGGAGTAGTTCATTCTAATGCAAATCAAACTTGACCCGGAGCGCCAGGACGAATATCCTGCAAATGATGTGGCAATTTGCACGAAAACGGACTTTATCAAGGGCAGGTGCCGTGGTATTAATTTGCGGCGGCAGCCGGTCCGGGACAGGTGAGGGGGCCCAGAAATGGACTGGAATATATTTTGCAACAAATAATCAGTTATGGAGTAAGATAATCAAAAAGGAGGTACCATGAATAAGATAAGGAGTATGACAGCGGTGCTGGCCGCAGCCCTCCTGTTGCTGGCGCAGACCGGCCCGGCGCTTTTCGCGGTCGAGAAGGTCAAGTCCGATCAGGGCTACAATGTCAAGCTCAGCTCCAGCACCATCGAACTGGAGTTTCCGGACGGCTCGGTGCTGAGCACGCCGCTTAATTTCGACGGTAAGAGTCTGGACAAGATTACGGCAAACGGCGGGATGGCGCAGAAACTCCTGGATGAGGCTTACCAGCAGCTCGGAGTGGAAAAAAATGCCTCTCTGCCCAAGGCTTTTTCCCTGGCGCAGAACAGCCCCAACCCGTTCAACCCATCTACCACGATCAGTTATGCGATCCCGGAATCCAGCGGAGAGGTAGCGGTCAAGCTCAGTGTCTTCAATATCCGCGGCCAGGTGGTCAAGACCCTGGTCAATGAAAGCCAGGCCCCCGGCGCGTATCTGGTAGGCTGGGATGGGACAAGCGACACGGGGCAGAGAGTCGCCAGCGGCGTGTATTTCTATCGGCTCGAGGCCGGCGGTTTCATTTCCACCCGGAAGATGGTGGTGTTGAAGTAGTTCCTCGAATTGGCAAAAAATCGAAATATAAAAGGAAGGGCTGCCTTCTATAAGGCAGCCCTTCCTTTTATATTAGCAGTTCACGAGCCAACTGTAGGGGCGCTTCGCGAACCACCCCTACATTTTTGCGCGCAATATCAGGAACACCAGGGCCGCTCGCGCTTGAGGTCACTGGCGAGGATTTCCTTGGCGATTGCCACATCCTCGCGCACCTGGAAATCGAACATCCCAACGTTGATAAAATCCGCACCCAGGCTGAACGCATTCCTGAAGCCCACTTCCGGCTTGAGCATTCCCGCCCCCAGGATCTTAAAGGCGATCCAGGGCTTGCTGACTGATTTCATAAAGGCGGAGATATTTTCGAGTGGCTCGGACTCGTAGGCCACATCGTTGAAGGTCTTGAAAAAGAAATCCGGGTCAATGCCCGCTTTAATCGTCGCTTTCGGCACATCCAGCAAATGGCTGCCCACGCCGGTCACCAGGCCGTTTTTCTTCATGAAAGAGACTACATTACCTAGCAGCTCGATTTTTCCCTCGCTGACAAAGGTGTCGCCGATGCCGCCCTGGGCATAAGCCGCCACCGCCCCGTTATCGATCGCTAACTGGATATTCGTGGTCAGGTCGTTTTCTTTAGGGTAGGTCTGCGCGATCCACTGGATTTTCCCGCCGCGCTCCTTGCGGTAGCGGTTCAGCACCCCGATCATATGCTGATCGCAGCGCAGGATCGCGGTATTGATCCCGTTCTGTTCCGCCAGCTCGAGCGTATCCATGATCTTATCCTCGTCGAAATACTGCGTCATCAACGCGGACACGTAGATCAAATCCCGGCTGTGGGCGAAGCCGCTGAACAGGTTCCCTCCGCAAATCAGCCTGGAGACATCGAGCTTGCCCAGCTTGCCTTTCGGCAGCCCCTGGATCGGCGGCAGCTCTTTCTCGGTATTCGCTTTTTCACCCAGCTTTGCCAGCAGCGTTTTGTTTTCCAGGCTCACGCCGGCAGCGGCACCCAGCAGCGAGGTTCCCAGAAAATCGCGGCGGTTCAGTTTTCTGGCCATTGCCATCCTCCGGTTGCGGTTGAACGGGACCCGAAAAAATCAGAGATAATATCTTTGCGCAGTTTCAAAATCTGCGGCCTTGTGTTCTACAAGTGTTTCACTGAAACAGGTAATTCCCCGGATGACAGACGCGGCAATGGTCATTGCCGTGGCACATCAGGCAGGATTGCCCATTGTCCTTCAGCACGACACCGACATGCCGGACCAGCCAGCTCGAAGTCTGGTGGCTCTCCGGCACTTTCCCTTTCGGATCCTCGTGGCAGACAATGCAGTTTTTGTTCGCCGCTTTCCCATCGTGACAGTTCATGCAGGGCCGCATAGCCGGGAGCAGGCCCGCCGGTTGGACGCCGTCCGGTTCGGAAAGTGACTCGTGGCATTTCCGGCAGTCGAGACCCAGGTCACGGTGGACCGCATGGTCGAACTTCGGGCTATAACCGCTGATCCGCTCGAGCGGCTGCGGATTGCCCGGGTTGCGATGGCAGAGGCCGCAGTCATTTCTTTCGTGGCACCCGAGACAGATATTTTCAGCGGGAAGCAGGTTATCTGCGCCCAGCCGGCTCGATGTTGCCGCGGAATGGCAGGCCGCGCAATTCGCTCCGGGGGCTCCTGAGTGCTTTTCGTGCGAAAATATTATTTCATTTTTTGTGGCCGGTTCGACATTTTCGGCGGGAAAGGAGAATATTTTCGATGGAATGAATCCGGTCAATAGCAGCAAAACCAGCCCGACCCGTGCACTATTCTCCCTGCTGCATGGCATATCGCGCATTCCGCCTGGTCGATTTTCCGGTTATGATCCGTCAAAAATAAGCTCGCTCAATTGATAAAACGCTGTCAAACCGAATAAAGATACAAAAAGACGCTGCGGATGGGAAGAAAAACTTCCCGGCTGCGAGATGATTAATAATCATAAAGCGCATTAACGGGGCACCTGGGAGACCGGTTGTTCAAGCGGCCAGGTGGAGTGCAGGGTCGGCCGGCCGGTCGACCACCCTGGACATCCCTTTCGCGAGAGGAATTTAAAACCCAAACCGGCGACTGAAAATTCGGATACTTAGCGCTTTGCCGAGGGGAGTTCGTTCGGCGTCTTTCAATTTTCTCCAATACCGGGAGCTTCCTGCGTCTTTCCGCCGCCGGGAGAAGCCTCCAGGAAGGCGGAGATCTCAAAGACCGGTGCGCGGACATAATCCAGGCTGCTGGTCAGCATCTCGCCAAGCAGACCGGTGGAAATCAATTGGATCCCGCCGAGCATGACAAATATGGCGAATAGCAGGAAGGGGACCCTTCCGCCGATATTGCCGTGCCTGAGCCAGAAGGCCACGAAGTAGCAGCCGATGGAAAAGCCCACCAGACACAGCAGCGTGCCCAGCGTGCCGAAAAAATGCAGCGGGCTTTTGATATAGCGGTTGAGAAAAACCACGGTCAAAAGGTCCAGATAGCCTTTGAGAAACCTTCCCATGCCGAATTTCGTCCGCCCGTAAGGCCGCTTGTGATGACGCACCTTGACCTCGCCGACCCGGTAGCCCCGCCAGTGGGCCAGGGCCGGAAGGTAGCGGTGCAGCTCACCGTAGGGCTTGATCGAGCGGGCCAGCTCGCCCCGGTAAAGCTTGAAGCCACAGTTGAAATCGTGCAGGCGCAGCCCGCAGGCCCAGGAGGTGACCAGGTTGAATAACTTCGAGGGCAGGCGTTTGGAGAGCGGGTCCAGTCGCTTGAACTTCCAGCCCGAGACCAGGTCGTACCCCTCGTTCAGTTTATCGATCAGCTGCGGGATCTCTTCCGGGTCATCCTGGAGGTCGGCATCCATGGTGAATACAAGTTCTCCCCGGGAGGCGGCGAAACCTGCGCTAAGGGCCGCCGATTTGCCGTAATTGCGCCGGAAGCGGATCACGCTGACGCGCCTGTCTTTGCGGTGCAGCCCGGAGAGCACCTCGAACGATCCATCCGTGCTCCCGTCATCGACAAAGATCAGCTCGAAGGTCCGGCCCAGGCTCTCCAGGCGGGTGCGCAATTTTTCATACAACGGTACCAGGTATTCGCTTTCGTTAAGCAGGGGTACCACCACGGATAGAGCCACGGGGTACTCCGGCGCCGGATTCCGGTCGTTCATGTCAGAGACCGCTTCTTTCCAGATAAATACACTGCAGAACGCCGACAGACAGGTAACAGGTCAGCAGAAAAGATCCGCCGTAACTGAACAGCGGGAGGGGAAGGCCGGTGATCGGCATCAGGCCGACTGTCATGCCAACATTGATAATGATATGGCCGAACAGGAAACTGGCAATCCCGACGGCGGTCAGGCTGGCGAAATTGGTGCTCGAGACCCGTGCCAGCTCGATAATGCGGTATAGCAGGAAGAAAAACAGCGCGAGAGCTAGGGCGATCCCCAGAAATCCGAACTCCTCGCCGACCAGCGGGAAAATAAAATCCGTGTGCTGGGCCGGCAGGAAGGCCAGATTTTTCTGTGTCCCCTCAAGGTAGCCTTTCCCCAGGAGCCCGCCCGAACCGATTGCCACCTTGCTCTGGATGATCTGCCAGCCGCTGCCCTGGGGGTCGCGCTCCGGCTGGAAAAATACCAGAATCCGGTTCTGCTGGTAAGGCTTGAGCGAGTTCCAGAGCGGCGAGGTCAGGATGCCGGTCAGCAGGTTGACCACGGTGAAAAAAATCGCATCCATCAGGTAAATCCGGTTATAGAAAATCAATACACAGAGAAAGATAAAGAACATACCCCAGAGCGGGAAGCGCAGCTCGCCGAGCAGGGCGATCAGAGCGAGGAAGAAACTGATTAGCGGACTGAGCAGCAGAAAGAGGTAGATCAGGGGCAATCCAGACCAGTAAAGCATGGCGTAGAGGATGAAAAAGAAGATGATCGAGGTGCCCAGGTCCGGCTGCAGCAGGGTCAGCGCGGCCGGCAGCAGGACAATAAACACCGGGAGGATCAGGTCCTTGAGAGAATCCAGCTTCTTTTTCCGGTTGGCCAGGTAACTGGCCAGGGCGAGAATGGTGGTGAGCTTGGCCAGCTCGGCCACCTGAAAATTGATCCCGGTGCCGGGAATGCTGAGCCAGCGCTCCACTCCATGGCCGGTCAGCAGAATGGCGATCAGACCGATCAGAAGCAGGCCGTAGGTGAAATAAGATACAGTTTCCACCACGCGCGAGCTGAAGGCGCTGACCACCACCAGGCCGATTACCGAGAAGATGAGCCAGAGAAGCTGCCTCTGGTAATGAATCACTCCGCTCGCCCGGGTGGTCTGAATCTGGTCGGCGCTGTAGATCATAAGTACGCCGAAAGTGGTGAGCGCCAGCACAAGGGCCATCATGACCCAGTCATATTTTCTGATTCCCAGCAATCGACAATTCCTGTTTCAGTCAGAGGTTAGTCCGGCCAGCTCGGCCCCTTTTTCTTGCTGCTTGTAATCGATG
>MFIX01000172.1:11667-16445 GCA_001780825.1 Candidatus Glassbacteria bacterium RIFCSPLOWO2_12_FULL_58_11
ACCAGCCGGGCCGAGGCCGAGCCGTGGCCGCCGTGCTCGATCACTACCGAAATCACCAGCTCCGGGTTATCGGCCGGGAAAAAGCCGGCAAAAAGGGCATGGTCCTCACCGTGCGGATTCTGCGAGGTTCCGGTCTTGCCGGCCAGCTTCTGCTCGCTGCCCCAGAGCTTGGACCCCCGGGCGGTGCCCTGCGGTCCGTTGACCACATCGATCAACGGGTCGCGCAAAAGCTCGATATTCTCAGGCTGGAAGGGGAGGTCGGGCAGATGGAAACGCTCCGGGTCGCTGCTCAGCAGGTGCGGCCTGTACCTTTTGCCATCTTTGCAGATCGAAGCGTAGAGGCAAGTCAGCTGCAGCGGCGAAAGCGATATTTCGCCCTGGCCAATCGCAAGGTTCAGCACGTTGCCCGGCCCCCAGTTGCCTCTTCCATAAGCGCGGTTGAACCAGTTTTCATCCGGTATAACGCCGCCTTCCTCGTTCGGCAGGTCGATGCCGGTCGCCTCGAAGAAGCCGCTCTCTTTGCCGAGCCGGCAGAACCGCTCCAGACCTATCTTGATTCCAAGCTGATAAAAAAAGGTGTCGCAGGATTGGACGATTCCCTGAAAGTAGCCCACGTGGCCGTGGCCCCCGGGCACCCAGCATTTGAAAAACCTTTTGCCGAACTGGATTCCGCCGTGGCAGACAACCTCCAGACTCTTGCCCTCGCGGCCGATAAGCCCCAGGTCCGCTCCCAGCATGGCGGTGAAAAGCTTGAAAGTCGATCCCGGGGGATAGTTGCCCTGGATCGCCCGGTTGAGGAAAGGCTTGTTGGGATGAAAAAGCAGCTGGCGCCACTGCTCGCCGGTAATCCCTGAGGAGAGACGGTTGGGATCGAACCCCGGCTTGCTCACCATCGCCAGGATATCTCCGCTGTTCGGATCCATGGCCACCATGGCCCCGATCGGCACCGTGTCCATCACCGCCTGCATCGCCTGCTGCAAGCGGATATCGATTGTCAGCTGGATATCTTTTCCCCGGGAGGGCATGATCGGCGGCTTGTCGCGGAACGGCCCGAGCTCTCTTCCCCGGGCATCCACCTCGATAAATTTGATTCCCCGCTCCCCGTGAAGCAGGTTCTCGTACTGGGCCTCGATCCCGCTGCGCCCGATCAGGCTGCCCGGAGAGTAATTCTGATAGCGCGGTTCCTCCAGCTCGCTTTCGGTTATCTCGCCCACGTAGCCCAGGACATGCGCCAGGGCTTCGCCATAGACATAGCTGCGTTTCATGTCGGAGCGGATGAAAATTCCGGGATACTCGCTGCGGTGTTCCTCGACTATGGCCAGGGTACGGTCATCGATATCGGTGGCGACTCTCAGCGGGCTCTGCCTTTTCTGTTGGAATCTCTGGAGCGCCTGCTCCTGCTGGGTAGAGTCCATCTGCAATACCGGAGCCAGCCGCGCCAGGGTCATGCGCATCGAGTCGATGGGCTGAGGGTATAGCTCTATCGAATAGGCGGGAATGTTTTCCGCCAGGACCCTGCCGTTGCGGTCAGATACCAGGCCGCGGGGAGGCGGAAGCTCGATACGGCGCAGGCGGTTTTCATCGGAGTGGAGCGAATATTCCGAGGTATGAAGGACCTGGTAACGGAAAAAAATCGCCAGCAGTACCAGAAAGGGAACGAAGAAAATGACTTTGGCCAGCTGGGCTTTCATCAGCCGGTTGGAAACGCTCTCATCCTGTAGTCCACGTAAAGACATAATTTATAAGCTCTTGGTCGCGGTCTTGATGCGCAAAATGATAAACAGCGCTACGCCCAGCACGCTGGTATAAACCGCGGAGGGCAGGGTCTCGAGAAAAATCCGGCTCCAGAAACTTTCCTCGCCTCCGGAGAAATAAAAGGCATAAAATATTATATCATGAATTATTTTGGCCGCAAATATTATCGCCATCTGCACCAGGTAGTTATTGCTGAAAAAAGAATGCCGCGCCTTGCCGACCGCAAAGCCGACCGCGGTCTTGACTGCGGAGTGCAGCCCGAAATAGGTATAGCTGAAAGAATCCTGCACCATCCCGCAAATAAAGCCGGAAACCGAGCCGCCGGTGGGACCGAGACGCAGGGCGCAGTAAACGACAGCCACCAGGAACAAGTCCGGAAAAATCCTGCCCACCGAAAGGTACTGATACAGGAGCAGATGGGCAAAAAACAGGATTAATAGAAAAATGAAAAACCGGAAACTGGACATCAGGGCTCGTTCCAAAGGTTGAGTAACGTATCGGTGGCCTCATAGAGTTCGCCCGCGGTAGGGGAGACGAAGGCGGAGTCGGCCAGCACGAATACCTCCTGGACTTTGTCCAGGTCAACCGCGGGTATGAGCCTCGCCCGCAGCTTTATACCCATTTCCTCATCTTTTTCGACTGAGGCGACCGTTCCGATCGGGATGCCCTTGGGGAATATTCCGCCCATGCCGGAGCTGACAATCAGCTCGCCCTCCTTTAACAGAGTCCGCAAGGGGATATTGAACAGGTAAAGCTCTCCGCCGGGGCCGCTGCCGGCTATCCCGCGCTCCTCGCCTTTCGAGGGTTTAGCGCTGACCCTGAAATCCTGATGATTGTAAAGCTGCACCACGGTGCGTTCGGGATCGATCTCGATGGTTTTGCCCACCAGGCCTTCCGGTACCAGGACCGGCAGATTGGGCCGCAATCCATGAAGGCTGCCTTTGTCGATGATGAAGACCTCGGGCTTTTCCCCGAGCCCGCCGCTGATCACCCGGCAGGCGATAAAATGTATCGGCGCGCGCCTGGCGAAGTCCAGCAGGCGCTCCAGGCGCTGGTTTTGCTTCTTCGCCTCTTCCAGATGAAACAGCTCGAGCGTGAGTATGAAGTTGTTTTTCCGCAGCCCCTCGTTTTCTTTTTTCAGGCGCAGCACATAATCGACTTGCGAGACTGCCATCTGGAACGGCGTGATGATCGTGCGATTGATTTGACGGGCCAGATGGAAGCGTTGCGTGCCGGACAGTGAGAGGGCGGCCAGGGATAAGAGCAACAGAAGCAAAAAGATGAGGCTTTGTTTGTGATCCCAGAGAAACAGGAAGAATTTAGCCATCGGATCGACAGGGATAAGGATAAACCATTTGACTGTCTGAAATTCAGGGGCTCATATCCGGGACAGTCTCGGGAGTGAATGCCGTCCAGCGGACAGGCCGGTTATCCTGGCGCACCCTATAAAATATGCTTGTGAAACTCCGGCGCCGACCCGTGGCTGGGATGGAATTCCCGGGCTATTTGCTCTGGGTGAGAACGTTCCAGTACCTTTTCGGGTCATCCAGAATCCGGCCCGTACCCCGCACGACACAGGTCAGCGGTTCTTCATCGACATTGATCGGCAGATTGGTTTCTTCGCGCAGAAGCTGATCCAGCCCTCTGAGCAGCGAGCCGCCGCCGGTCATGACAATACCGCGGTCCACGATGTCGCTAGCCAGCTCCGGCGGAGTCTGCTCTAGGGCCTGGCGGACCGCCTCTACAATGGCCATGATCGGCTCCTGAAGCGACTCGCGGACCTCGCTTGAATGAATCTTAACGGTCTTGGGAATCCCGGAGACAATGTCTCTTCCCTTGACTTCCATCTCTTTTTCTTCGCCCAGGGGATAGGCGCTGCCGATATTGATCTTGATCAGCTCGGCGGTCTGATCGCCGATCAGGATGTTGTAATTTTTCTTTAAGAATTGAACTATTGCCTCATCCAGCTCATCGCCGCCGACACGGATCGAGATGTTGCTGACAATGCCCGAAAGCGCGATCACCGCGATTTCAGTGGTCCCGCCGCCGATATCGATAACCATGTTGCCGGAAGGCGTCTCCACCGGCAGCCCCACTCCGATCGCCGCGGCCATCGGTTCCTCGACCAGATAGACCTCCTTGGCCCCGGCCGATTCGGCGGAGTCTCTTACCGCGCGCCTCTCGACCTCGGTTATCCCGCTTGGCACGCAGATGATCACTCGCGGTTTGACCGGCAGGAACCGGCTCTTGAGCACGGCTTTGATAAAGTAGCGCAGCATCTCCTCGGTGACTTCATAATCGGCGATAACTCCATCTTTCAACGGCCGGATAGCGGTAATGCTGGCCGGCGTGCGGCCCAGCATCGCCTTTGCCTCCAGCCCGACCGCCTTGACTTTGCCGGTGTTGCGGTCGATGGCTACAACCGAAGGCTCATTAAGCACGATCCCTTTGCCCCGGATATAAACCAAGGTGTTGGCCGTTCCCAGGTCGATGGCGATTTCATTAGCCCATAAGGATCCGCTGGAGTTGATGTGTCCTCCTTTTTCAATCAGTCCCGTGCCTGCCAGATGCCCTTTGGACATCAGAACGTAAGCCAGAGCGGCGAGGCAGACCAGTATCAGAAGGATTATTGTAATGGCTAGAGGTGAAATGGCCTAAGTATCCTTGTCGTTTTAAATAACCCGGCCTGAATCCGAATTTTCTCCAGGCGTTCCCCAGGTAAACAGCGCGCCCTGATTCAAAGCGCCCCGCAGAAAGGCTGTGCCGGGCAGGGGAGGAAGTATGCAACGGGTTGAACGGTTTACTTGTAATCCAGGATTCGAAGCCGATAATAAATTTTGCATAAAGTAACTTTAAAGACAAAAAAAATTAGCATACAATTAAACGGAAATCAAGTGTTTTTTAGTAATTCCGGGCACTTCCGGATAAAGCCCGCGGACCTGTCCGCCGGTTAGTTCTCATCCGGAAACAGGGTTTCCTGGCGGCCTGAAGCGGCCGGAGGACGGTTGCTCGGCCGGGGTCCG
>MFIX01000172.1:16498-17060 GCA_001780825.1 Candidatus Glassbacteria bacterium RIFCSPLOWO2_12_FULL_58_11
TTCGCGCTCCATCAGTTTGACATAGCTGGTCCATTCCCCCGGAGCCTCCTGTTCCCGGCGATAGATCTTCAGCACCCCGTTCATCTTGGCGTCCAGGTCATCTGCGAAATGCACGATCAGCGCCTCGAGGGTGCGCGGCAGCACGGGGCTGCCGAACTCGTACTGGCCGTGGTGGCTCAGGATAATATGCTTCAGATGCCAGCCCAGCTCCTCCGGGAAATTTTCCTGGCGGCGGATCCACCCATCCAGCATCTCCACGCCGATCACCAGGTGCCCAAGAAGGCGGCCCTGGGTGGAGGTGTCGAACCAGCCCTCCCAGCTGTATTCCACCGTCTTGCCGATATCGTGCACCAGAGCGCCCCCGGTGACCAGGTCGATTTCCACCTCCGGATAGCGGGCGCTCAAGGCGAGGGCATTGGCCTGTACATTGAGCGTGTGTTCGAGCAGTCCGCCCAGGTAGGGCTGGTGCCAGCGCTTGGCCGCCGGGGCCTTGGAGAAGCGTTCCCGAAACTCTTTATCGCCGAACATCGTTTCGAGGAGCTTTCTCAGCGGCGGGAAAGAT
>MFIX01000173.1:0-151 GCA_001780825.1 Candidatus Glassbacteria bacterium RIFCSPLOWO2_12_FULL_58_11
TCGACAATGAGAGCAGCCCGGAGCGGGAGGGGCTCTGGAACTACTGGCTCGAGCTGGTCGAATATTACCTGGACCTGGGATTCGATGGTTTCCGCTGCGATGCAGCCTACAAGGTGCCAGAGGGGCTTTGGAAGTTCCTGATACCGAAAGC
>MFIX01000173.1:173-255 GCA_001780825.1 Candidatus Glassbacteria bacterium RIFCSPLOWO2_12_FULL_58_11
CTCTTTTTCGCCGAGAGCCTGGGCTGCACGATCGAGCAGGTAGTGACTCTCGCAGGGGCCGGGTTCGACTACGTGTTCAACA
>MFIX01000173.1:353-6547 GCA_001780825.1 Candidatus Glassbacteria bacterium RIFCSPLOWO2_12_FULL_58_11
ACGCCGCGCCTGATGCAGGAGCTCAATTTCAACCTGGATGCCGTGCGCCAGCGCTACGTTTTTGCCGCGCTGTTCAGCACCGGGCTGCTGATTCCGTCGGGCTTCGAGCTGGGTTTCCGCAAGCGGCTGCACGTGGTCAATACCCGCGCGTCGGACTGGGAGGAAAGCGAGATCGACCTGCGGGAATTTGTCGCCCGGGTCAACCGCTTCAAGCTGGCTCATTCTATTTTCTGCGCGGAGAACCCGACCTACCGTTTCGACCTGCACGCGGGGACCGGCGAGGTAACCGGCGTGATCAAGGTCATTGCGGAAAAAGGGCCGAGCGCCCTGCTGCTCATTAACCGCGATCCGAACAACGAGCAGCGGGTGGTGATCGAGGGCTTGGGAGGCTGCCTGCCCGGCAGCTCGGACATCCTTCTGGCGGACCCGGCCGGATATGCCGAGCCGGAAACTGTCGGGGAGGGCCGGTTCGAGCGCCTGCTGCCGCCGGCGGGCCTGGAAGTCCTGCTGCGGGAGTGAGGCGGGCCGGATAGATTAATAGATTCAACAGTACGGGCATCCCGATAAAATCGGGATGCCCGTACTGTTGTTAAAGATACCGGAGTTTGTGAATATAAAAAGAGGGGCTGGTCAAATTGATCCAGCCCCTCTTTATTATTTCTTAAACCCCGACTTTCAGGCTACATCCTGATGACCGGCCATAAAATTCAGGAACGAGGTCTGGATTTCTCCGGCCGCCGCTGATTTCAGCTTCATCTGCTCTTCCTTGCCCAGCGGCTTGAAATTGCGAACCACCTCGAGGTTCCGGGTCAGGTGCTCGGGCTTGGGCATGCCCACCGTACATGAAGTTACTGGCAGGCTCAGCGAATAGCGCAGGCAGGTGGCATAGTCGTAATTCTCGTACTTGTTGGCGATCAGGTCCTGGCCCATAACTTTCATGGCGATAATCCCCATCCCTTTCTTGACCGCCACGGGCAGGGCGCTTTCCTCGAAGCCCATGTCGAAGGGGCCGTTGGTGGCTACGTTGAGCGCCATCTGGACCACATCCAGGTCGTTTCGGGCCAGGAACTTGGCCATCGCCGGGCCATCGGTGTGGCCCGAACAGCCGGCCCAGCGCACCAGCTTCTGCTCCTTTGCCTTATAGAGCTGCTCCAGCGGCCCGCCCTTGACCTCCAGCTTCTCCAGGTCGTCCTCATGCTCCAGGGAATGCAAAAGGCAGGTGTCGAGATACTCGATATTCATCCTTTTCAGCGAGAGCTCCAGGTCGCTCCACCACTGGTCTTTTTCGCGGGTGGCGATCTTGGTCTGGATCAGCACTTCCTTCCTTCTGCGGGGCATCAGCATGCCGATCTGCGTCTCGCTCTTGCCATTTCCGTAACCATGGGCCGTATCCAGGTAGATAACCCCGCTGTCGATAGCCTGGTTCATCACCTGCAGGGCCTCATCCACCTCCTTGTACATCATCCAGCGGCTCCCGCTGCCGAAAGTAAGTATCGGGATCTGCGCGCCGGTCTTGCCGAACTTGCGGGTCGGCAGGGGCGAGGCGGGAACCGCATGGAAGGCGCTGTCCGCGGCCCGCGCTTTCCCAGCTCCTGTTGCAGCCGCGGCAGTGGCCGCAGCGCTGAGAGCGAAAAATTCCCTGCGGCTCATCCGTCCAAATCTATCCTGTCTATCGCTCATCATACCTCCATGTCGAATAAGACGGCGGGCGCGGCACGAATCCCGGCCCGCGCCGTTTTGGAATTCACACTTTGCCGAAAACTCCGCGCCGGGCGGAGCCAGGCTGTTTCAGTTTGTCAGGCCAGGTCGCTGTGGCCCCGCAGGCCCTCGAAGAAAGAGGTCTTGACCTCTCCCTCGGCGGCGGTCTTCAGTTTCAGCATCTCCTCAGGCGAGAAAGGCTTGAAATTACGCACCAGGTCGAGGTTCCGCTGAAGGTACTCGGGATTCTGCATCCCAACCGTCGCCGCGGTTACCGGCAGGCTGAGCGAATAGCGCAGGCAGGTTTCCGCCGGGAAATCCTCGTACTTGTTGGCGATATTATCCTGGCCCATCACTTTCATGGCGGTGACACCCACGCCTTTTTCCACCGCCACGGGCAAGGCGCTCTCCTCGTGCCCGATGTCGTAAGGCCCGTTGGTGGCGACATTGAGCGCTATCTGGATGCCGTCCACCTCGTGACGCCGGAGGAACTTGGCCGCGGTCGAACCATCGGTATGGCTGGAAAAACCGACCCAACTGGTGAGTTTCTGTTCCTTGGCCCGGTAAAGCAGCTCCAGCGCCCCGCCCTTTTCCTCGATCTTCTCCAGGTCGTCATCGTGTTCGAGCTGGTGGATCAGCAGCATATCGACATATTCGACATTTAGCCTTTTCAGCGAGGTTTCGAGTTGGCCCCACCAGAGCTCTTTATCGCGGGTACCGATCTTGGTCTGGATAAGGACCTCCTTGCGCCGGGCGGGCATCAGCTTGCCGATCCGCTCCTCGCTCATCCCCTTGCCATAGTTGTGGGCCGAATCCAGGAAAGTTATTCCCGCATCGATGGCCTGGTTCAGGACCGCGAGCGCCTGATCCTCCTCCTTGTACATCAGCCAGCGGCTGCCGCAGCCGAAAGTCAGTATCGGATTACGCGCTCCGGTTTTGCCATAAGCCCGAGTGGGCAGCGGCGAGCTTGGTATCGGGTGGAAACGGTTGTCCTGCGCAGCCAACACTTTCTGCGGAGCGTAAGCCAAGGCGGCCGTAGCCGCGGCGCTCCAGGCAAAAAATTCTCTGCGGCTCAACGTTCTCCGGCTATCCGTTTCTTTGCTCATTTTTCCTCCAATACTCCGGCACAGTTCCCTTCGCGACCGGCACCCGGCTCCGCGTGGATCGGCCTTTACTCTATAAAGCTCTTCCGCGTCCCGTCATTGAAAATTCAACTGGGGCCTATTGACCTTAGGCGGTCCATGAATTTAATATTAATAGATTTATAAAATAAATCAATCTCATTTTCAGAGTATAACGGCACTAAAATTTTGACGCGGAATGAAATATTAAAAAATTTTCCGGCAGCGGCCGATAATAAGAACAGGCGCAGCGGCTTCAGCGGACAATTTGCGCTTAAAATCCGGGAAACCTTAGGAATCACCATTGTCATTCAGAGATAAAACGCCGAAAAGAATTCTCAGGCTTTTTCCGGCCGGGCTGATCCTGGCCGCCACGCTTTTCTTCGGCTGCGCCGGCGGCAGCCTGCTCAATCCCAGACCCCTGATCGGCCGCGACAGGCTGGTCTTCCGGGTGGTGGACATGAGCGCCAAACTCACCTACTATACCCGCAACCTCTGGTTCGACGGCGATAACTACCGGTTTCACGATGTTTACGGCAGGGATGTCTCGATTGTCCGCACCGACAGCGTGGCCGTGGACCTGATCAGCGCCTACGATTACTACAAAACCCCCTGAAAGCTCTTGTCTCGGGCGATCCGCAACTCAGCGGCACCGGTAGTATTTTAGCCCAGCCTTCGTCTCTTTTCCAGGAACGCAAACAGGGCCTTGTCGAAAGGCGTGTCCGTGGAGACAAGCTGATAGTCGATCAGCGACTCGCGGCAGCGCGCCCGCAGGTCATCGGTCAGCCGGCGGACTTCACGGTCATAGGCGGCCTTGATCTCCCAGGAATTGGTTTGCAGGAATTCCTCGGTTTCCATGTCGTGGAAGATCACCTCGCCCCGGCCGGGCAGGCTGATCTCCGCCGGATCGAGGATGTGAAAGACTATCACCTCGTGCTTGTGGTGGGCGAAATATTTCAGCGAGCGGAGTGTATCCTCGGGCGCGGTTAAGAGGTCCGAGAGCACCACGATCAGCCCGCGGCGGTGAATACGCTCGGCCAGCTCGCGGAAAATGGGCAGGGGCCGGGTCAGGCCCTGGCAGACCGTATTTTCCAGAGCCGCGCTGAGCACTTTCATCTGGCTCATCCGGGCGCGGGGCGGGATGTAGTGACGGAGGCTGTAGCTGTAGAGGGCCAGCCCCACTCCATCCCGCTGACGCAAAAGAAGATAGGCCAGGCTGGCCGCCAGGAGCACCGCGTAGCGGTCTTTCGGGAGACTCCCCTCCTGGCCGTAAGCCATCGAGCGGCTGGCATCCAGCAGCAGGTAGGCCTTGAGATTGGTTTCCTCCTCAAACTGCTTGATATAGAAGCGCTCGGTCTTGGCGTAGAGCTTCCAGTCGATATTCTTGCGCTCATCGCCCGGCATGTAGGGACGGTGGTCGGTGAATTCGACGCTGAAGCCGTGGTAGGGGGAGCGATGCAGGCCGGTGATGAAGCCCTCCACCACCAGGCGGGCGATCAACTCGAGCTTGCCAAGGCGGGAGACTACGAGGGGATCGAGCATCTGGCGCGACTGCGGTTTCAACCTTTTTCCTCCAGCAGGCGGTGGAGAACCTGCTCGACTCCGATGCCCTCGGCCTCCGCATTGAAATTGGTGATCACGCGGTGGCGCAGCACAGGCAGGAGGCAATCGCGGACATCCTGTTCGCCGGGAGCGTAGCGGCCGTCGAGCACCGCCCGGGTCTTGGCGCCGAGGATAGCGTACTGCGAGGCCCGCGGACCCGCGCCCCAGTTGACCCACTCCTTGATGAATCCGGGGGCCGCGGCCTCGCCGGGGCGCGTGGCGCGGACCAGCTCTACGGCGTAACGCACGACGGATTCGCTGACTGGCACCCTCCGCACCAGCTCCTGAAGCGCGAGAATCTCCTCCGCGGCCATCACTTTCTCTACCTCTCCGGGGTGACGGCTGGTGGTGCTGGTGACAATCTCGATCTCTTCGGCGAGCGAGGGATACTCCACCGAGAGACTGAACATGAAACGGTCGAGCTGGGCCTCGGGCAGCGGATAGGTCCCCTCCTGCTCGATCGGGTTCTGGGTGGCCAGGACAAAGAAAGGCTCGGTCAGGCGGTAGGTGTGGCCGCCGGCGGTTATCTGGTGCTCCTGCATCGCCTGCAGCATGGCGGCCTGGGTTTTCGGCGGAGTCCGGTTGATCTCATCCGCCAGTACCACATTGGCGAACACCGGACCGCGGTGAAACACGAAACTCCGGCTCTCGCCGCCCTCGGAGCGCTCCTCGAGAATATCGGTGCCGATGATGTCCGAGGGCATCAGGTCGGGAGTGAACTGGATGCGGTTGAAAGTCAGGTCGAGCAGGCGGCTCATCGTGCTGATCATCAGGGTCTTGGCCAGACCGGGCACGCCGATCAGCAGGGAGTGTCCCCGGGCGAGCAGGCAGATCACGAGCTGGTCGATTACCTCCCGCTGCCCGACAATCACCTTGCCGATTTCATCATGGATCCTGCGCCGCGCCTCCTGCAGCTTCTCGACGGCTTGAATGTCCTGCTTGACACCCGGCTCTCTGGTCTGGGACAATTAATGCTCCTTTAGCGTAAAAAAGATAATTGTTCTCAAAGGAAGAAATATTAAGGTATTATTACTCAGGTTATACTTCTGAGTTGTATTTTCCGGCGTTATGATAAATCACATAACGCCAAATATTATAATGCACTATAAGCAATAAAATAATCTATATAATGCCCTCTTTGGTAAAACCCAATCCTTTTATTACCCATTTTGTAATCGCCATCTTTTTGGAGAATTTTCCCGATTTAATCACACCTTGCAAGCTACCAATTGGTTTGAAACAGCCAACTTTAAGGACAAATTCGTTAAAAGCCTTCGAAAAATCAAAAATCTCTATCATTGTTTTTCTAAGACGAGCCGGCTCAGGAAGTTTGCCGTGGAATAGTTCATTTCTTGTGTCGCTAATTTGCCTGATTTTCTTCATGAGGGCTGGGCTTAAAGCAGTGCTAAAAATATTTTCAAACTGATCTTTGTAACTATTTCTGGTAATCATTGCATTTTTAAGCTCTTTCCAAGTTTCTTCCGGATCAGTTCCAAAGTGTCTAACAATGCCGGAATAAAGAGTCACCATCAAGGCGTACTCAAATTTAACGAGTAAATAGGACACCGGCGCTTCCCATCCGACATCTGAGGCAGCAACAAGAGCTGGGAATCGGAAATAAAAATCCTGAATTTCTTGCGGATATTCCCTAAAAGTTTTGATTAAACCCCGATAATCACGTGGTACTGTCATCATCTGCTCCCTGTTTAATTAGTAAGAATATGCTTAGCTTCTTTATCGCCAAAAAGATAATTGTTCTCAAAGGAAGAAATA
>MFIX01000174.1 GCA_001780825.1 Candidatus Glassbacteria bacterium RIFCSPLOWO2_12_FULL_58_11
TCTGGGGCCTGACCCTGATCCATTATCTCGGCATCCGGGTCAGCGGCAGGCTGCAGTTGATGATCACCATCCTGAACCTTATGCTGCTGCTGGCCTTTATCTGCGCCGCGTTCAGCTCATCTTCCGGAAACTGGGCCAATCTAAGCCAGGGTACGGGAAATTTGCTTCCCACGCTCGGCAAATCCCTGCCGGCCGTGGCGGGCTCCCTGATCCTGGTGGTCTATGCCTATTCCGGGTTCAACGCAGCGGCCTATGTGGCGGGGGAAATAGATTCCCCAGCCCGAAAGCTGCCGCGAGCGCTGCTGCTCGGCACCTCGACTGTCGCGGTCCTCTACCTGGCGCTCAATGTGGTCTATGTCTATGCCCTGCCCGCGGAAAACCTGGCGGGCCGTATCGAGGTTGCCAACCTGGCGGCGGGCGCGCTGATCGGCCCGCGGGCCGCCGGATTTTTCTCGCTGGTGGTCGCGGTCTGCGTGCTCGCCTGCACCAGTGCGATGGTCTGTATCAGTTCGCGGATCTATTACGTGATGGCCGGCGATGGGGTCTTTTTCGCCGCGGCCGGCAAGCTCAGCCGGCGTTTTCACACCCCCGGGACCGCGCTCGCGCTGCAGGCCGCTTGGGCCTCAGTCCTGGTCGTCACCGGCAGTTTCGTCCAGCTCCTGACCTATTGCGGGTTCATGCTGAGCCTGTTCAGCAGCCTGACGATTTTAGGGGTTTTCGTGCTCAGAAGGCGCGCTCCCGAGCTGGCGCGGCCCTACCGGGTCTGGGGCTATCCGTACACTCCGGCCCTTTACCTGGCGATCATGCTCTGGATGATGTTTTACGTGATTGTTACGCAGCCCGGCGAGTCGCTGGTCGGCATGGCGATTGTCGGCCTGGGAGTGCCGGCTTATTATCTCTGGCGCGGAAAAAATATTTCGAAGGAGGGTAAAGTCGATGGCAGTATTTAGCAGCTTTCCCGGCGCAGCCGCAATTTCGCTGAGCGCGCTTCTCCTTTGTTCGGCGGCCGCTCTTCAGGGCCAGATGGAAGGCAGCGGCTCCTACCAGCCGCGCTTCGAGCCTGAGGACCGCGACCAGTGGCAGATGCCGGACAGCGTGGTGGCCGCGCTCGGCCTGAAAGAGGGAGAGGTGGTGGCAGATATCGGCGCGGCGAGCGGTTACTTTTCGCGGAGGTTCAGCCCGGCTGTGGGAAGGAGCGGAAGAGTGCTGGCAGTGGATATCGACACCGAGGCTCTGGGCTATCTGGCGGTGCGCGCCCACGCTAAAAATCTCGCTAATATCGATACAGTTCACGCCGCTCCGGACAACCCGCACCTGCCCGAGAGCAGGGTCGATCTGATATTCATGTGCAACACCCTGCACCACCTGCCCGCGCGGGTAAAATACCTCGCGGCACTGCAAGCCGCTTTAAAGTCCGGCGGCAGGATCGCGGTGGTGGATTTCTTCAAAAAAGACCTGCCGGTCGGCCCGCGGGAGCTCGCCCACAAACTCTCCGGGGAGGAGGCGAAAAACGCTTTTACTGAGGCGGGTTATCGGATCACGAAAGAGTTTAAATTCCTGCCCTACCAGTATTTTTTTGTCGCCGAGCCGCTGGCCGGGAAATAGCTATTTCTAGCGCTTTAAATGCTGCGGCATAAATAATACCCAAATCCTATTGAATTATCGCTTCAGGCGCGCGTTGAATTATCATTTGCTATTTCCTGGTAAGGCATAAAATATTTTTAAAAGGAACCGTAACGTTATAAAATTCAAGCAATTGTAGGGGCGGGTTTCAAACCCGCCCCTACGCCAGGGCATAACTGACCAGATAAGAAATATGTCAATACTCTTTGGGGACTAAGAATATTTATTTTCATTTGCATTTATAACGCTCTACATAAAATGATTGCTTAATTCCGATTATTCAGGCATACGGGTCCTCGATAATTTCCGGCAGCGAGTCGGCCCGCAGCACCACCCGCCCCCCGAACTTCCCGGCCACCAGGCCGTGCTTTCCCTCCTCGATCCAGCGCCGGACCGTGGATTTTGAGACCGGGATCGGCATCCGCTCGACCGCCTGGGCAATCGTGATCCATTCCGCTTTTTTTGCAGCAACAGTAATCATGTTTTTCTCCTTTCCCATGCTGCGCCGTACATCCGTTCAAGGACTGACAACATTAACACTGAAAACTTAAAGCAGTTATCGATGTGGTAATTCACCCGGAAAAAACCGCTTTACAAAAAAGCGCTCAAACCCTTGACATCTTTCCGGGACTCTGGTAAGCTTTAGAAAGGTTCAGTCATACAAATTCTTCTTACATATCGTGCGCCTTTTACTATGTTATCCGATTGCCCGGGTCAATGTATCCGGCTTGTCCGGGCCTTCTGAAGCAAGTGGAATAAGAATATATATTTCTTATTGTAAGATAAAATACAATATTCCGTACGATTTGTCAAGATATTTCTATTTATAGCAATTTTACCATCCCCGGTCCGGCTCCGCATGCCCGCAAAAAAAGTGAAAGAATCCGTCCCTCCTCACGTATCGGATATCGAGCGCCGCTTTTCGCACCTGCTGACAGTGATGAAAGAGCGCTATCTGGCAGCCGGGTACGAACTGGACGATGTGCACCTGGCGGAAATCCTGGGCGTGCACGACGGTGTCCTGCGCAAGGGCAAGTCGCTGAGCGTCTCCCCGGCCCTGGCCAAAGCGGTGGGAGCGATCTGGCAGGTGGACCTCAACTGGCTGCTGCTCGGAGAGGGCGAGCCGCCATCGGCGGATGAAGCGCCGATCGGCGTCGAGCGCCTCTCTTTCAAGAGCCGGATCGCCAGAGGAAGATGGGATGAGCACAAGGTCCGGCGCCTGCTGGCCGAGAAAAACCTCAACCAGCGCGGTTTGTCGCGCCTGCTGAACACCGATCCCCAGCGCGCCGGAAACCTGGTCCGCGGGACGCTGCGCGATCCGCGACTGAGAGTCCGCCTGGCTGAAATCCTGAAGACCGCTCCGGATTCGCTGTTTCTGGTATCGCGGACCATTCCGCCGAAATTTTCGCCGGGCCGTAAATCCGCCGCCGGGGAGAGTGGAAAGCTGTATAGTTTCCTGGCGGTGCGCCGGGCCCTGGTCTCCCTGCTCGACGAGAAGCTCGAGCCGGCCCTCCAGCTTCAAGCCGCCGGTTCAGCCGCCGCGGGCTATGAGTCCTCGGAGGTAAAAATCAGCGTGCCGCCGGCTCCGGAGGTGCTGAGCGAGAACGAGCGGAAAAGGTACGAGCATAACCGCGAGGTGCTGGAGCGGTGGAGCCGGACCAGCGGAGCTTTCGAGGTTCCCGCCGAGGTGGCCGGACGCTACTGCCGGGAGGTCGTGGGTTTCTACGATGGCGGAAGGGTGGATGATGTAGGCGGAATCCTGCGCGATTTTGTCAACGAAAACCTGGAGCTCGGCGATACCCGGCCCGGGGCCGAGGCTGCGGCGGTAAAATTGAAAAAAGGGGTCCTGGTAATCGGCGGCACCGAGATCGAAGTCGATGATCCCGAGCTGCTGGCTAAACTCCCGGAATATCTCGGCTCCCCGGTCGGCCGCCAGCGGCTTCTGGACTGGCTGAGAAAAAGCCTCGGGACTTCCTGAACGGTCAAGCCGGCTCTTTCGACATTATTGCCCTCCCGCCGCCCGTACCTCCTTCGAACCGCTGATGTTAACATCTTTACAGCGCGCTTCCTCCGTGCGAGGCGGCCCGGTTGGCCGCCTCGGAACGGATAAACTGCAGCAGGCTCTCGCGGCTGCTCTTGCTGCTCAGAGCTTCAATCAGTAATTTTATCAGTTCTTCCTCGATAACCACCGGCTCGATCCGGCTGTCGGTGACATGCGGCGGAATGCCGCAAAAGCCTTCACCCTCCCCCAGAGCACGGTCCGCCCCGCAGATGACGTTCAGCAGGTGCGCGGCGTGGCGTTTCATCACCCGCAAGCGGCCCGCATCCATTTTGTCCGATAGCATCATGCCGCTGCCCCGCAGGATAAATTCCCGCCTGATCCCCGCGGCCTCGAGGCTCCGGACTACTGTTTCCGGCAGCTCCCGGGAGCGCTCACGGAAAAGACCCAGGAGGCTGTCCTCCGGCAATCTCAGCAAATTTTCCAGCTCTCTGGGCTCCCCGCAATGGAAATGCCGCATGACCTCGACCAGCCGGTCGAGCGGTTCCGGGATCGAATCCTTATAGCGTGTAGTATCCATGGCCTCCTCCAAAATTAAATGGGTAGAGATGAACCGGACCCCTGTCCGAGGATGCCGCACATGCCGCGGCGGACGATAGAGCACTCAGGAAATTGTCTTGCGCGAATCTCAGGAGATTTTTAATTTAATATCAGTCCCGGCGGGAGATAGGCCAATCCTGCTTTTGCGGAAATACTAACAGGTGCGCAGTGAAGGCGGGCCGGGGTATGGTTGGTATGCCCGCCAGCGGTGGCGCTTGCTGAACATTCCCGAAACAGCGAAGGGACCGGGAAGCCACCAGCAGCCGGGCTCGCAGGCGCGGGCCAGACTTATGAATTGACAGCCTGCCTAAAATCATTTTAACTTATTCCGGTGTTTTGCGTTTATAAATAAGCGAACGGCGCTTTAATCCCCTCCCCGGAATTCCAGACTTGCCAGGCTGCCCGGGAAGGCGGATGGCAATCCGGTTCAAGGACCGGAATTTCATGCAGTACCCCCCCGCTGCGCCATGCCGTTCGGAGGCTGGCGACCGGTTCAGAACATTTTCTTGAGCTGTGTCCACTCAGTCCACCCATTCCTGCCCGGGCGAGTGGATAAACACGTTTTTTAAATTCTAATCGACCAATTCGCAATAGCGAGGCGCCCATGGGAAAATCTTTTTTGATATTTTGCTTCTGTGCGGCCGGTGTTGCAGTCCTCGGCGGATGCGGGAGCAAAATCGATCCGAGCCAGATTGTTCCGACCGGCGGCGGCACGGAGCAGGTGACTTACGCCGGTACAGCGAAGGAGATTTTTGATCTGAACTGTATATTTTGCCATTCCACGCATAAAACCGGAAATTATCGCAATGGTGCGCCGCCGGATGTAAATCTTGACACTTACGAGGGAATAGCGGCCGCAATCAGCCGGGCCAATCCGCGGATCCAGGCTGGAACCATGCCGCCGACCGGGGGTATTCCGTTAGAAGATCGTGCGCTAATTCAACAATGGGTAGATGCGGGTCTCCCGCGCTAGGAGCTGACGATGCTTAAATTTACTTACGCATTCCTGATTTTTATTCTTTTGACAACTTTTATTGCCGGCTGCGGCAGCTCACACAAGCCCGCAGTAACGGCGCCGCAGACCGTGACTTATGCGGCCCAGATCCAAAAGCTAATTACTGATAATTGTCTCGGTTGTCACAGCTTCCAGAAAACCGGCATCACACGCTACGGCGCTCCGGCGAACTCCAATTACGATACCTACGAGCAGCTCGTGAGTAATGCCGTGACTGTCAACGCCTATATCCAGGCCGGTCAAATGCCCCCGGACGGAGGTTTGTCGGCAGCGGACCGCAAGCTGTTCCAGGATTGGCTGGACGATGGTAAATTGAGATAGGATGAAACCATGAAAACACTATCAGCCTTTACTGTGCTCCTGATTTTATCTCTTGTCCTGCCGATCTCGAGCTCCTCCCAGGTGTCCGGAGATGGTGTTCGGCTGGCGCAGAACAGTACCGGGAATAATGAGACGGAAGAAGTCGAGGAAATCACAGCGGTAGAGGAGGTCAGCCCGGTTTCGCTGTGGGATTCGGAAAACTTTCCAATCCTCGATCGTGGAGTGAACCTGCTGACCCCGCGCACCCTGAGAAAAAATTCCTTTTTGATCGTGATCGAGCACCGGACGCGCAAAGAGGCGAACAAGGAATCATTCGATGATTTTCTGGGGTACGATGCCGGCGGGCTAAAGATCGGGCTGGGGTTGCGCTACGGACTGCTGGACAACCTGGAGACCGGCATTTACCGGCTGAATGGAACGCTCGAGGCTTTCGATGTTTATGAATACGATCTTAAATATAGTCTGCTAAAAGAAAACAGCCGCTGCCCCGGGCTGGCCCTGCGCAGCGGAGTGACCTGGTATTCCCAGAAAGGGGGCGAGGACGCCTCGGGTCTCTTCTCCCAGCTGCTGCTGGGCAAAACAGTGCTCCGGCGTCTCACTCTCGGCACCGGCCTTCTTTATCACAGCGAATCATCCAACGATCTGAAATCGAATCTCGACCGCAATTTCTCGGTCGCCGTACCGGCGCAGCTGGAACTGCGCCTGAACTCCAGATTCGCCCTGGAGTTCGAGACCGCTGCGAACGTTATCGGTTATCACGCCGCGCATCCGATAATTACCGGCGGACTGAAAATTCTGACCAATCGCCACACCTTTTCTATCATCATCAGCAACAACCAGTATATGAGCGCGGATGGGATTGTAGCGAATGCCGGCCGGGCCATGAACAAACCGATAGTCGGCTTTACGATAACCAGGGAAATCAACCTTTAATTCTGCTTCGGGATTGACTCAACTTTAACAGGGAGCGCATTTGAGCAGCCGCCGCGATGTTCTTCGGATATTTTCCCTATGCGCCGGAGTACTGGCGGGCCTGCCCAGGCTGCTGCAAGCCGGAAAACTGGCTCTGGGCCTGGACAAGGCTGAAAAATTGAAAAAAGTGGGCGGGTCCGCCCTGCTGAAAATCAAGGAGCGGGAGCTTCTTTTTGTCCGCGAGTCCGAGGATTCCATCCGCGTGCTCGATCCGACCTGCACGCATAAGAAATGCACGGTGGAATATCACGCTGAGGCTAAAGCGCTGATCTGCCCTTGCCACGGCTCGACTTACGACCTCGAAGGGAAAGTGCTTAAGGGGCCGGCGGAAAAACCTCTTAAAGCATTCGAGGCCAAATTGTCGGATGACAAAATAATCTTCTCCCTGGACTGACACCATGCGTTACCAACTAAAGCTTTCGCGGCTCGTCCTGCTGAGTTTTTGTCTGGTTTCCGCTCTAGTTGTGTTTCAGATCAAGGCCTCGGACTCGACCGCGGCGCAGGCCGCTCCGGACACCGAGGCGATTGAAGAAATCGAAGAAATCCAGGATGTCACGCCGGTCGAGGCGGCTCCCGCCGCCCAGCCCGGATTATTGCAGATCGTGGGCCGGATGCACCCGGCGGTGATCCATTTCCCGATCGCCTGGCTGACCCTTCTGTTGCTGATCGAAACAGCGGCGCTCTTTACCGGCAAGCCCGAATGGTCCCGGTTCGGCCTTTACGTGTTGATCCTCACCCTGCTCAGTTTCATCCCGGCGGTGACCAGCGGCCTGATCCTGTCCAAATCCCAGGGCAGCGATCCGGATTTTATCAAGCTGATGACCTTGCACCGGAACATCAATCTGAGCGTGGTGCTGATTTGCGTGATTGCTTTTATCCTCAGGATAGCCAGATCGGAAAAGCTCCAGGGCCGGGCTCGTCTGCCCTATTTCCTGCTCATCCTGGTTTCGACCGCTCTGATAGCGTTCTCCGGCCATCTCGGCGGGAAAATGGTTTTCGGAGAGAATTATTTGCCATTTTAAAATACGTGTCGAAGAATCAGTTGAATCGCGGAAACCAGATTATCGACTGGCATAAGGTCCACCTCTCAAATACGTATCAATCAAAAATTCAATGCATTGCGTAGGGGCGCACCCTTGTGCGCCCCTTTTTTCCGCCAATCCCGAAGCCCTCACCCAAGGGTTCAAGCCCCTCCAGTCAATCAATTAAACTTTGATTCAGTTACCGTCAAGATCACGCCGGTTCTGCCGCAAAAGATAAAAAAAAGCCCCGCTTCGCCTGGCAGAAAAGCGGGGCTGAAACCGGCGGTCGAAGAGTCCCCCTCCCGGAAGCAACAGTCCGCCTGCTGCCTTTCCGCCGGTGTTATGCCTTATTTACCCTGGACAGATTTTTTCAGAGACACTTGAGGGAGTAAGCAAAGGGTGTGCCATGCTCCCGAAAAAAGGATTATGCCGCAGAAACTATTTATGTATCAATTACTTACAGCCCAGACACGGTTCTTCAGGCAGGCCTTAAAAAGGCCTTCAAAATGTTACCCGCGGGAGGCTATTGTATCCGCGGAAGTAACATCGAGGCCGGAGCGGTTCGGGAGAGGGAGCGGCCTGATGAGCAATATCAAATGGAATCCTGACAGAGTGCCCAGCTCTCGACAGCCAAGAAGCTTAAATTGGATTATTCATAAGTTCCCAGTCCGGGTCTATCCGATCCTGAACAACCCCCTGTTTCCCTCGCGGATCGGCAAGCGTATTGCGGAAAAAGAAAATTCCCCCATAGAAAGGGGGTGCCTGCCGAAAGCAGGCGGAGGTTGTCTTTCAGGACCATAATTCAAATTTTATGCATAAACGGGGTTAAAAGGAGGTCTTTATCCCAAGCAAAAATGTTCGCGGCAAACCGGGACGCAGCCCCGCCGGTCGCCTGGCAACTACATAATTATTATCGGTCAGGTTCTGCACACCAAGGAAAAGCCGGTTATTAGCTGTCAGCAGGTACTCGGCGGAAGCGTCCAGGACCATGTGCTCCTCGACAGTCTCCGAGGGAATGAAAGGTCCGCTGCCAGCCGTGGTGCGCATTTTACCCATGTATTTCGAAGTCAGGTTCACCTTCCATAGCCTTTTTTCCAGTCCGAGGCCCAGGAAGAGCTGGTGCTCCGGCAGGTAGGGCAGCCTGTCACCGTCCCTGACTGAACCCCACGCCTCAAAATCGCTGTTGAAATCGCTTTCGAACCGCGCCTCGGTGAAAGTATAGGCCAGTCTGGCCGGGATGGAGTACTTTCTGCCGGTTGCCAGTCCCAGGTCATAATGAGCGCTCAGCTCGAATCCCCGCGCAAAGGATTCTCCGCCGTTGAACCGGTCACCGGAGCCGCTGCCTCCGGCGGCGAACAGGTCCGAGCCAAGCAGGTTGGAGTAATCATTGTAAAAGAAAACACCCTCCAGCCTCATACTGTTGCGGCGGTAACGCAGCCCCGCCTCGTAATTGATACTCTCCTCTGGCCTGGCGCCCTCGGTCGAGCCCGGGGGCGAGAAGCCCCTGTGGATACCTACGAACGAGCTGAGGTGCGGGCTGAAGGTATATCCGATGCCGATCCCGGGAATCCAGACATTCACCTCATTCTTGCGATACTTGAGATTAGCGCCGCTGCGCCCGGGATCATTTTTACCGTAGTCGTTCTGGTCCAGCGATATACTCTCGTGCCGGATTCCAGGGGTGATCCTCCAGTGATCCGAGGAGAAGGCGTACTGGAAGAAGATCGCCTGGGCCGTGGCGCCGGCGACACGGTTACTTTCGCTTCCGGGAATCCCGGGGCCGGTCAGTTCCATAACTCCGCTGTCCATCTTGTATTTGTCGACCCACTGGTAGCGGTCAATCTCGTCCTCATGGAACAGCAGGCCCAATTCCAGATCGTGCGTGTAGGCGCCGGTATCGAAGCTCAGCTCCATCTCGGATCTGATTCCCCGGGAGAAGTATTTCCTGTTGTTGGCCTTCACTTCCAGGGCGTCATCATTGAAACTGGTGGCCCCGGTAATGACAGAATATTCCCCCAGGTGAGAGCTCGGGTCCGCCAGCAGATCGTCAATCGAGACGCTGGAGCCACTTGCGGCGGCTTTCACTCTGTCCAGCTTGTACCAGTTCCTCCTGAAATTGTTGTGATAAGCGGTGGTGGTGATATTGAACAGCTCACTGGGAGCAATGAAGTAGCTTACGCTGTATTGTTCATGCCCGGTGTTCATCACATCGTTCCGGGAGGCAAAGTAACGTCGTCTGCTGTCAAGGGCGAAATCCGCCTCGGTCAGCCCCAGGTAAGTTTCGTTCGAAATCTCATCAGTCTGGGCGAGCTTGAACTCCAGGGAGTGGTAAACGCCAGCCGTGGGACTGTTGTTGAGCCGGAATTTGAGCAGGTAGTCCTTGATGTCGAAGCCGGTGTTTCCGCCGCCGTCCAGTTCCTTGAACCCATCATCCTTGACCTGGAAGGATTCCGCCAGCCAGCCAAAATACTTATAGCTGTCCCCCACCTTGAACTGTAACCGGCGGTGGGCGTTTGAACCCCCGAGTAAGGTCGCTTCACCCTGGAACTGCTCGGGAATCCGGCTGGAAATAAGGTTGATGGCTCCTCCCGTGGTTAGGGGACCGTACTTGATCTGGCTCGACCCTTTACGCACTTCCACGCCCTCCATCCGCCCTACTGTGGGGAAATAGTACGCCGCAGGCTCGGAGTAGGGAGCCGGGGCGGCCAGGGTGTTGTCCTCCATGACCGTTATCTTGGAGCTTCTTTCAACCGGGGCGCCTCTCAGGCCGATATTCGGCCGCAGCCCGTAGCCATCCTCCTCCTGGATGTTGACCCCGGGAATTTCCTTTAAAATCCGGTTGATATCGTTGTAATTGTGCTGTTCCAACTCGGTTTTACCGAGGTAATGCGCTGAGCCGGGCAGCCGGAAGATGTTCTCGAGACCGCCGGTGAGGGTCTTGCTCTCAATAACGATTTCCGGCGCCTCGAATACTCTTTCACCAATTGAAAAGGACGCCTTTTCAATCTTTTCCACGGTTACTTCCAGTTCCTGTTGAATGGATTCGTAACCCAATCTCCTGGTGCTAAGTTTGTAGCGTCCCGGCGCGAGGTTCTTGATGAAATAACGGCCATTGATAGAGGTAATGGCGCGAATAGAGCCGGGTGTTTCGCCGGATTGGACAACGATGCTCACTCCGCCGACCGGCTCGCCGGTCACTTTGTTCGTTACCATGCCCTCGATTGCGCCGCTCCGTCCGGCGCCATGGCCGGCGGCCGCGGTAAGATGAAAAATTAAAACTGACAAAATATATATTATCGGCCTGACGGTTAACTTTCTCATTTTGATTCCCCTGAAAGATTAACAGAGTGATCCGGGACCTTCCAAATGCTGCGGCAAATTAAGATTCGACGCGAGACTTCTAAGCCTGCGGCGCGGTTTTTCTCATCCGGTACCCCTCCAGTTCTGCAGGTGAAAATTTTATCCGGCTCAACAGGTCACTTAAAAACCGTTTCCCGGCTGGAAACCTGACAGGCCCCTGGTTATTTCAACCAATGGGGAGCATTTCG
>MFIX01000175.1 GCA_001780825.1 Candidatus Glassbacteria bacterium RIFCSPLOWO2_12_FULL_58_11
CCCGGGCCGCCAGGGCCTCGGCGCTCGGCTGATCGTTGAACGCCCCGAGCTGCACGCGGAAACCCATCAGGACATCCGCGGCCGGCTCTCCGGTCGTGGATTTTTCAGACTGTTCCGGAATTTCAGCGGGCGGGCTCACCGCGGGGGGCGCCGCGCTGTTATCTTTCGCGGTCGAGGGAGTCTGGCCCTTGAGCAGCATCGAATCGACAAACTCCTCGTAAAGGCCGGCTTTTACCGCCTCCTCATTGGTCTTGAACACTCGCTCGTTCATTTCGGATTCGCTTACCCGGGGCGGCCGGCTGCTGACCACCCGGTGCCGCGCGCAGCCGTTATCCGTGACAAACACCAGATCCAGGATGCCGATCAGCAGAACTGCCCGAACCAGTGCAGATCCTTCAGACAGAGGTTGAAGCCACGTGGTTTTACAAAATTTTAGAGAAAAAAACATGACCGGCCTTCCTGAGATTATTTGCATTTGAAGCTAATTCAGCTCGCAAAATTCCGGATCAGCCCGCCTGGTCAAAGCTCTCCTGAACGGCTGTGCCGGCCTGCCGCGGCACCCCTTCAAAAAGAACTTAAAGCGCGCTCAGAGAGCTGTCAAGCGCAATAAACCCGGGCGAATCAGGACAGCAGAAAGAGCCTCGGGCGGCGTTCTTATACTTCCTCCGGGTTCAGTCCGGCCCGCGCTTTAACTTCTTCCAGCATCGCCTGCCAGTGCGGCCGCAGGAATTCCGGGAACTGCGCCGATTGTTTTGCATAGAAGCCGGTAGCCTTGTCCAGGTCGAGCACGCCGGTGATCAGGGTTTCCTCGTAGTAGCCGGCCTCGGCCAGCGGCAGTCCGGTGCAGTCCCGGATGAACGACTGGCCGCTCGAGGATTCCTTGCCATCGGGCGACTGTCCGACTGTATTAGCCACCACGTGATGGATATAAGCTTTCGGCCCGGCGGCCTGCTGGGCCCTTCCCGCTACTCTCTTCCAGGTGACCGCCTCGAGATTCTCGCTGCTGCACGAGGGCTGGAAAAAGATTTTCGCGCCGAGCATGGCCGGAAGACGGAACAGCTCCGGGTGACGGCCGTCGCGGCAGATCGACATGGTGCAGAGGATATCGTCGATCTTGAACAGGGCCACCTTATTGCCCGGCGAGCAGTATTTGCGCTCATCGGCGCCGGCGAGCTGGACCTTGGCGTATTCATAAGTGACACTGCCCGCCGGGTCGATAACATGGGCCAGGTTGAGAAAGGTGTCTTTCCAGGCCCGGATACTGCCCACGATCGACCAGATTTCGGCCTGCGCGCTCGCCTTACAGGCCTCATCCAGGGCCGCAAGCACAGCGGAGCGGGAGAGTTTTATCGCGTAAGGGAAGTAATAGCCGGTCAGGCAGGCCTCGGGCAGGAGCAGCACCCGGCTCCCCAGGGCGGCGGCCTCCCGGATGTATTTTACGGTCAATTCCAGGTTGCGCTCCAGGGGTTTAGCCCAGTGCATCTGGGCCGCGGAAACCTGAAGGGCCGCTTTGGATTGTTCACTCATTTTTTAAGCCTCCATTTTAATCCGGATTATTATGCCGGCTTCGTACGCCGGCCTTGATTCAAATAGTCTGTAAAGCCTTAAGCCACAATGCATAACGAGAGAACCTAGTATAATATGCCCATTTGGACCCGTCGCCAGCTTCTTTGAAAAATACCCCGCTCAGGCTTGCCCGTATTTTTGCCAGGCGTCCCGGTATCTGAGAAGAGTATCCCACGAGGTGAGAATGGAGGTATTGCAGCTCATCGAGAAAATAAAGCGGTCGAAAGGCTTCATTTTCTCGAATAACCCCCTGACATAATTGTCGGCCATGGCCTGGGTCACCTCGCCCTCGAGCTGCACCGCCGACAGCCCGCCCTCGACAATGAAGCGCTCCCCTGCCGCGCGGGCCTCCCAGAGCTCGATATCGCCCAGCGGCGGGAAGGCGATCCCCTCCAGACCGTCCAGACCGCACTCCACTATCTGCGGCAGGATGGCGCGCTGACGGCCGCAGGCGTGGCTGAAAAACACCGCGCCCGCCGAGTGGCAGATCTGCGCCGCCCGGCTGTAAAATTGGGCGCAGTAGTCCCTGAAAATATCCGGCGAATAAAACAGACTGTCCAGGTTGTCCATCGAGCAGACTGCCTCGGCCCCGTGACGGACAGCCTCGCGGATCAGCCCGAGCGCCTTGTCGGAATATAGCTCCATCAGCTCACGCATCTCATTCTCGTGGTCGTAGAGCAGATAGATCGAGTTGTCGGCCCGGGCCGCCAGGTGCAGTTGCTTGAGCGGACAGGTAATCTCTCCCACCATCACCAGGCCCGCCTCTCCAACCTGCTTCTCCAGCCTGGTAAAAGCTTCATGGTCGAAAATGAAATCCCGGTCCGCAAACAGGGCTTTCCAGGCCGGGTATTCGCGGTCGAAATCCTTGAACAGGTGCTCCTCCTGGAGCAGGGTGCAGCCCGGCTCATCAAAACGCAGCACCTCGGACAGGTCGCCCTGCGGCGTATGGTAAGTGACCCGGCGGCCGCCGTTCTCGACCGTCTCTTCCACCTCAACCGCTGAATAGACAGTCCGCATCAGGCCGCCCATCCAGTACTGGCGGATATCGGTGAGCAGGTTGCGCGAGAATATGTCCACTCCCAGGTGTTTCAGCACCTCGAGCTGGCTGCGGCAATGCCCGATCTCCACGGGCAGCAATCCGTGGAGCTTCTGGTATTCGAACCACTGCCAGATATTCGGGGCAAATACCGCGCGATCCGGGATGCCGCCCTGAAGGACAGTGAGTACCCTCTGCCTGGAAGTCATTGTGAAAAACCTTTCGGAGCTGCAGAATTGGTCGAAGTTTTTTTCTATTTTCAGGGGCCGGAAGTATGGAGAACGGCTGAATGAACAGGGTAAAAGATTATGTCCGCCTGCGGTATTTGACAAGTGTTAAAGTAAAGCTCGCTAATTTGCCGGTAGGTACCAGTCCAATGAATTTCTTCCGACTCCTGTCTCCTGACTCCTCTATTCTATCTCCCCGCAGCATTATCCAGTTCGACGACAGGCTTACATGGCTTTGATCCTGATCCCGCCGTTGACCACATTGGCCTTGAAAAGCGGGCCGCCGTCGTTCAATTTGCCGGAGACTCTTTTCGACGTTTCATCTCCCTTAAATTTAAACGCGTCATCGACTTCAATCGCCCCCACGACAGCGCTCAGATCCAGCGAAGCCCCGGCCGATCCGGGAAGAGATAAAGTAACCTGGCCGTTGACCGTATTGCAGTAGATTTCCTTGACCGAATAAGCCTCATCCAGCGCTACCTGCACCTGACCGTTGATTGTATTGAGCTTGAGAATTCCGCCCGGATTCTCGACAATTATCTCGCCGTTCACCGTGTTTGCCATGCTTTTGCCGTTAAGCTTGACCAGCCGCACAGAACCATTGGCCACATTGGATTGAAGATTCCCATCCAAACCCGAGAGCTCCAGATCGCCGGAGGCATTGTTGACAGTGACATCCGTCCGCGCGGGGACATGGATTTCATAGGCTACATCCACCGGCATTTTCAGGCTCATCTGGTTGGAGAGCGAGGTTCCCAGCGAGGAAATAAACGTGGTCAGCCGGCCCAGCCAGGCGCCGAGAATCCCCAGCTCCTCGCCCGTGGATTCCGCCGGCGCATCCTTCCCAAAGTCGTGCTCCAGTTTCAGTTCCAGGCTTTCATCGGGGTAGCGGGTGGAAATCTCCACTCCGGTTTCTGATTTTTTTATCTCGATAGTCACCTGGTTGAGAATCTGCCTCGTCTTTTCAGCCGATTCCCGGACCGGCGCGGATTTAACCGCCTTTATCTCGCACTGGTCCCGGTCCCAGCCGATCACTTTGACCGGCCCGGACAGATTATGCAGCTTCAGCGAGCCTTTCGGCGAGAACTGGAAGGTTTCCTCCTGCTTCTTTTCCAGCCTCTCCTCGGCCATCACCCGGCTCTGCCCGAGGGCGATCAAGCAAATCAAGACCGCGAGCGGGTAACGGTAAACGGCGGATTTCATCGATGCCTCCCGGTTACTTGAATGAAATTCAATTGACAGGCGCGGCGCTATTCAGGGTATCGCTGTCGATTTTACCGTCCAGCAGGCGGATCACGCGCTTGCAGTGCGCTGCGATCCTATCATCGTGGGTAACGATGATCAGGGTTTTGCC
This sequence comes from Candidatus Glassbacteria bacterium RIFCSPLOWO2_12_FULL_58_11, assembly GCA_001780825.1. Taxonomy (GTDB): domain Bacteria; phylum Gemmatimonadota; class Glassbacteria; order GWA2-58-10; family GWA2-58-10; genus GWA2-58-10. The sequence continues at coordinate 4,184 of MFIX01000175.1, forward strand.
CTGAGTGTGCAAATTTCCGAAAAGGTCAACTATCTCGCCGCCGGATTTGGAATCGAGGTTACCGGTAGGCTCATCGGCCAGGATAATCTCCGGCTGGTTGGCCAGGGAGCGGGCGATCGCCACCCGCTGGCGCTCGCCGCCGGAGAGCTCGCTTGGCCGGTGGCTGCCGCGCTTGCCCAGTCCGACTATCTCCAGAAGCTCTTTCGCCCGCCGTTTTCGCTCGCCGGTGGATACTTTCCCGTAGATCATCGGCAGCTCGACATTCTCGACTGCCGTGGCATAGGCCAGGAGGTTGAAATTCTGGAAGACGAAGCCGATCTTCCGGTTGCGGATCGCCGCCAGCTCTTTGCGCTTCAGGCGGCCCACCGGCTCGCCGTCCAGCATGTAGGAGCCGTGGCTGGGCGTATCGAGGCAGCCGATCAGGTTCATCAGCGTGCTTTTGCCCGAGCCCGAAGGTCCCAGCACGGCGACAAACTCACCCGGCGCGATCCGCAGGCTGACCTCGTCCAGCGCGGTCACCTTGACCGCTCCCATGTTGTATTCTTTGGAAACCTGATCGAAAACTATCACCGTTTGCCTCCTTCACTTATTCGTAACGCAGGGCCTCCACCGGGTCCACGCGCGAGGCGCGCCGCGCCGGGAAAACTCCGGCCAGCAGGCCGATAAAAGTCAGGATGGTCGTACAGATCAGGGCGAGCATGGCGCTGAACACCGGCTTGCCCAGGTATTCCATAACTTCGTGCTGGATCGGCAGAGAGCGGATGCCTTTGATCATCCCCAGGGCCAGGGCCACGCCGAACGCGCCGCCCACTATCGTGGTGAGCAGGGCCTCGGTGACAAACTGCCCGATTATGTAACCCGGCCGGGCGCCGACAGCCATTTTGATCCCGATCTCCCGGGTGCGCTCACGCACGGTCACGTACATGATATTCGCCACGCCGATCCCGGCGATAATCAGGGTCAGCGCGCCGACCAGCCCCAGGAAAAGCTGAATGCCGCGGAACACATTGTTCAGTGTGCCCGCCATCTCGATAGCGTTGAAATGTCCGAGCGCCGCCTCATCGGTGGGGTCGAAACGGTACTTGGCGGCCAGGAGAGCGCGGATGCCCTTGAACGCGGCTTCGGCCTCACCCGGAGTGCGGGGACTGAACATGACTGCGCCGACCCAATCCCTGTGGAAAATCGTCCGGCAGGTCGAGTATGGTATGATCGCCAAATCTCCATCGTTACCGTGCTCGCCGCCGCCGACACCGTACTTTTTGACCATCACGCCGATTACAGTGAAGGGTATTCCCCTGAACAACAGGATACGGCCCACCGGATCGACTCCCGTCCCGAACAACTTGTCCCGGACATTATTCCCCAGAAATATGACCCGTCGTTTTTGCTGCTCATCCACGTCATTGATAAATCTCCCCCCGGCCTCGGGAAAGAAAAAGCGCATCTCTCCGTAAGCCGGGCCATATCCGCACAAGCTTGCCATAACAGTACTCCGGGCGAGTTTGAGTTCCTGTTCGCCGACCTCGATTTCGGCGCTGATTTTGGCGATCTCCGGTACCCGGCTCCGGATCAGGCCCAGATCCTCCTCGCTCAGCCTGATCCTCCGGCCGATCCCCAAGCCGGCGAACGGTTTCGAGGTCTGCTGGGCCCAGAAGACAACGAATCCCTCGCCCATCCCGCGGAAGCTGCGGGTGAACTGACGGTAGAGACCCTCGCCCACCGAGAGCATCAGGACGATGTTAGTCATGCCCCAGCAGACTCCGAGCATGGTAAGTAGCATCCTGAGCTTCTCTTTTTTAATTTCGTAAAAATATTCGATAAAAGCGGACATTTTAAAACTCCAGGGCCTGTACCGGGTCCATGTTAGCCGCCCGCCTGGCCGGAGCCCAGCCCGCGGCGAAACCGATCAGACCCAGCAGGCTGATCGAGACCAGGACGACAACCGGATCGAGAACCGGCTTGCCGATATAACGGGTAGCCTGCTCCAGCATCGGGCTCTGGAACACCCGGATAACCCCGTAGGAAAAGGCGAATCCGGCTGCCCCGCCGAACAGGACGATCAGCAAAGTCTCCAGCAGGAACTGCATCAGGATCATGTTCGGCGTGGCCCCCAGGGCGGCCTTGATCCCCAGCTCACGGCGCCTTTCGCGCACCACCACGTACATGATATTGGCCACGCCGATTCCGCCGACCAGCAGAGTCAGTGCCCCGCCCAGGGCCAGGAAAACCTGGAACCCCAGGAAAAAGTACCGGGTAAACTTGTCGCCCTCGGTGGTGTCCCACATCCAGAGGGCTTCTTTGTCCGCCGGGTCGAACTTGTATTTGGCCCCCAGGACCCGGTATATCTCGCTTTTCATCCTGTCGACCTGCAGCGGGTCTGAAGGCTGGCAGATAATACGACCGACGTAGCGCCGGCCGAAAGTCTCCCGGAAGGTCGAAAAAGCGATGAACGCGCTCTCGCCATCGGCGGCCATATAACGGTTGCCCTGGATTTTATCCTGCATCACCCCGACCACCGTAAAAGGGATCCCATTGAGCAGGATCACCCGGCCCACCGCCTTGCCCCCGGGAGAAAAAATCTGGTCCCTGAGCTGGTTGCCGATAAACACAGTCCGGCGCTTGTTGTCCTGATCCAGGCGGTCGATATATCTCCCGCCCGGCTCCGGAAACAGGTTGCGCGCTACGCCGTATTCCGGGTAGCTTCCGGAACAATTCGCCAGCCGGTAGGCCCGCTGGAAGTCGATTCTTACCTGCAGAAGGTTTTCCGGGCTGATAAACTGGATCTCGGGAATCCTTTCCTTAAGTAGCGCCGCATCCTCCTCGCGCAGGCCGATCCAGCGCCCCTTGGGCAAGCCGCGGTAGGCCAGGGTGGTCCGCCGCCCGCCGAACATCACCAGGTTGGTGCCCATGCCGTGCATCTGCTTATCGACGAATTTCTGCATCCCCAGGCCGAAAGAAAGCAATAACACCACCGCCACCGTGCCCCACATGATCCCGAGAATGGTCAGAAACGTGCGCAGCTTCTGGTGTTTCATGTCCTGGAAAAACTGGCCGACAAGCTTCAGATAGTAAAGTATCACTGGCGGCGTACTCTGCTTTGATATTTTTATAACATATAATGGATTACAGTTGAGGCTTAAACTTGTATATCAAGCACTTTGCTACCCTGCG
>MFIX01000176.1 GCA_001780825.1 Candidatus Glassbacteria bacterium RIFCSPLOWO2_12_FULL_58_11
TGTCCACCAGCAGGGTCTCGGCCGCATTGCAGACCCCGGGGCGCTGCACCTTGGCATTGAAAGTGATATCTCCGGCCATCCCGAGGTCCGCCGCGCCGTCCACATACACGTGGCAGATACCGTCGTAGTGCTTGATCACCGGGATGGTGCTGTTCTCCACCACCCGGCGGATCAGGGATTCGCCGCCGCGCGGGATAATCAGGTCGACGTACTTGTTGAGTGTCAGCAGCGCGCCGACCGCCTCCCGGTCAGTGACAGGCACGAGCTGCACGGCTTCCGCGGGCAGTCCAGCCGAGGCGATAGCGCGGCTCATGATCTCGGCCAGGACAAGGTTCGAGTTGATCGACTCGCTCCCCCCCCGCAGGATAACCGCATTGCCGCTCTTGAGCGTGAGCGTGCCGGCATCCACGGTCACATTGGGCCGGGACTCGTAGATAATGCCGATAACGCCGATAGGAACGCGCAACTTGTATATTTTCAGTCCGTTGGGCCGTGTGCGCTCATCGAACTTGTGGCCGACCGGGTCGGCCAGTTTCACCACCTCGCGCACGCCTGCGATCATCGCGGCCAGGCGCTTGTCGGTCAGGCGCAGACGGTCGAGCATGGCGGAGGTCAGACCGTTTTTTTCGCCCTGCTCCAGGTCCTTATTGTTCTCTGCCTGTATCCGCTCCGCATTTTTCTCCAGGGCCGCGGCCACGGCCTCCAGGGCCGCATCCTTCTGCGCCGTGGAAGCGCAGCCCAGCTCGATTGCGGCCAGGCGGGCTTTTTTGCCTAAATCAGTTACCAGTGCCTTAAAATCCATCATCCATCCTCCGGCTGCCGAGAAATTTTCCGGCCGGTAAGAAGGTATAGCGATCTCCTGGAATTTGTCGATACCTCTGTCCGGCTCTTACTGCTCAGTGTTGATCAGCACGAGGTTGTCCTTGTGGACCACCTCGCCCGGTCCGCCATGGCCCAGCACCTCCTCGATGCGCGAGGAGTGCAGCCCCTTGATCCGCTCAAGGTCCTCGGCGCTGTAGGAGGTCACGCCCTTGGCAAATGCTGGCTGTTCCTCTCCGCAGGCAATCTCCACCACATCTCCGGTCTCGAAGCGGCCAACGATCTCCCGGATGCCGCTGGAGAGCAGGCTGCTCCCCTTGCGGGTCAGGGCGCTGCGCGCCCCCTCATCCACCAGCAGCTTGCCCCGGGAGCGGCTGGTGAAAGCGATCCAGTGCTTGCGGCGCTTGAGCCCATCGGCCCGGGGCAGGAACAGCGTTCCCAGGTCCTTGCCCTCCAGAAGCGAGACCAGGTCGCAGTCCGCTCCGGAGGCGATAGCGCAGTACTTGCCGGCCTGGGTGACCAGACCCGCGGCCAGGATCTTGGTGCGCATGCCGCCGATCGAGACCTCGCTGCCCTTGCCCTTGGTGGCCCGGGTCAGCTCAGGGGTAATATAGTCCACCACGGAGATCCGCTTTGCCTCCGGGTCATTACGCGGGTTGGCGGTATAGACGCCATCGGTGTCGGTCAGCACCACCAGCAGCGGCGCATCGACAATACCGGCCACCTGGGCGCTCAGGGCATCGTTATCGCCATAGCGCAGCTCACGTACGGCCACGCTGTCATTTTCATTGACCACCGGCACGACCCCCAGGCGGAACAGGCTTTCGAAGGTGTTCTGAAGGTTGACATAGCTCTTCCGGTTCTGGAAATCGCCGGCGGTGACCAGCACCTGGCCGACCAGCTTCCCATAGTTGGCAAAAGCGTGCTCCCATATTTTCATAAGCTGCACCTGGCCGATACTGGCCAGGGCCTGACGGTTGGGGATCAGGCGCGGGTAGCTGCGCAGGCCCATTTCTCCCAGGCCGGCCCCCACCGCGCCGCTGCTCACCAGCACCACCGTTATCCCGCGCTCCATGAGCTGGCCCACCTGGCTGGCCAGATGGTCGATCCGGGGACGCAGGATCAGGTTGTCCTCGCCGGTGAGCACCCGCGTGCCGACTTTAATCACCAGGCGGCGGATATTTTTCAATTGCGGCCTTTTCCCCATTTTTTCTTTCTCTTGCTACGCAAGCTTTCAGAGATTTGTGGCATTATCTGTTTTAAGCTCCAGGCAAACAGAGGTAGCCTCTTCCAGCCGGGAGGTCTGTCATTTTTTTCTTTTGGAGGTTCGTTTGCCGCTCCTGCTCGAACCACCGAAAGCATAGAGGCAGCCGTTTTCCGCGCCGATAAAGATCATCCCGCCGGCCACCGCCGGACTGGAAATAATCGGGCTTTCCAGGTTGTTGCGCCAGCTCAATTTGCCGGTGGCAAGCTCCAGCCCGTAAAGGTATCCGTCGTTCGAGCCGAAATTTACTGTCTCCCCGGCAATCGCGGGTGAGGAATATATCGAATCGCCGGTCCGGTAGCCCCAGAGCATGCGGCCCGAATCCAGGTCCAGGGCGTAACAGCGGCCATCCAGGGAAGTCAAGATAACCATTTCACGGGCAATCGCGCAAGATGAACGAATCGCGTTCTCGGTCCGGAAATGCCAGATTTCCTTGCCGTTCAAAAGGTCCACGGCATGCAAGTTCCGGTCATCCGAGCCGGTCAGGACCAGGTTGCCGCAGGCCGCCGGAGTACAATGGATCGCGCTGCCGGTCTTGTACTGCCAGACCTTTTCTCCAGTCTCGAACACGAATGCGTACAGGATCCCGTCGCTCGCGCCCACGATGACCAGATCGCCCGAGCGGCAGGCCGCATAACGCAATTCCCCGCCGGTTTTCGCCTCCCAGATCAGCTTGCCGCTGTTCTTCTCCAGGGCGTAAAGGCTGCAATCCGAGGAGCCGATTACTACCAGGCCATCGGTCACCAGCGGGGTGGCGAACACCGGCCCCAAGGTCTGGCAGGTCCACAGCAGGGTCCCGCTGTCGGCCCGGAGCGCTCTCAGGCAGCCATCGCGGCTGGACCCGGCAAATATCAGCCGCTCCTCCACCGCGGTGGAGAGGTTACCCTCATCGCCGGTGCGAAAACGCCAGATAAACGAACCATCGGCGCTGCCCATCGCGTACAGGAAGCCATCCCGGGAGCCGCAGTAGCAGCAGCTTCCCAGAACTGTCGGGCTGGCAAAAAAGATCCGGCCGCCGGTCTGCAGGACCCAGCGCAGAATTTCCGGCGACTCCGGCGCCTCGGGAGTATATCCGGTGCGGGCGGGATCACGATGGAACATCGGCCAATCCATCATAACCAGATCCTCCATGACTCTGCCCGCTCAGGGGGGAAACCGCTCAATCCTCCCCGGTAGCCTGGCACTGCCCGGAGCCGGCCGGTTGCCTGACGGCCTGGATGAATGTTTCAGGGGCTGAAACGGCGAAAGCTGCGGAAATCCTGGCCGACTACATCCGTCACATACTTGATCACTGAAACCGGCCAGACAAATTCACTGGGGGCGATAATCAGGGCATTGTTTTCATTGGCGAGCGCCTGTGAGCGGTGGCTGGTGATCCGGTCGAACAGGTTTTTCACTGTTCTCACCGCCTCTTCGAGTCCCTGGGGCATGTGCTGGCGGTTGACGCCCAGCTCGAGGTGCAGGTAGGCGCTGCGGAAGACTATCGCCAGATCCTGCAGTTGCGGCGGTATCTTGTCCTGCTCGGCGTAAAACTCCCACAGGTTTATCGAGGCGTGTTCATCCGCGGCAATAGTCAGGCGCGGCGACACCCGCACCGAGCCGTCCCAGCGCACTGTCTGCAGCTCGTTCTCGATACTCGGGGCGAGCACGAGATAATTCAGGATCGTTTCCTCATTGGTCAGCAGACGGCTGCCGATGCGGATCGAGATTTCCGTATCCTGGAATATTTTTTCGATCAATTCGCGTCCTATTTCCATCCGGCTTTCTCCGAATACATTTTTCGACATAAAATACTTGAAATTTCATATTTACATTAATAATAAACCTGAGAAAACGCAAGAATGGCGCGGATTTGGATACCCCCTCTACTGAACGGCAGCTCAATTCGACTGTTTTTTGAAGCGGAGCGCCGCCAGCCCGATCGCCACGAGACCCCAGGCCAGAAGCGCGGCTCCATCTTTCCAGAGATACTGAAAACCGCTGCCCTTCAGGTAGATTCCCCGGATAATCTCCATGAAATAGCGCACCGGATTGACATAGGTCAGTTTCTGGACCACCTCCGGCATGTTGTGTATCGGCGCGAAAAGCCCGCTCATCAGGATAGCGAAAATGTTGAAGAAAAAGGCCAGCAGGACCGCCTCCTGCTGGGAGGTAGCCAGGGTGGAGATTAACAGCCCCACGCCCAGGGTGCTGAGCAGGAAAATTAAAGAAAACCCTAACAGCAGCCAGAGGCTTCCGGCCATCGGGATGCGGTACCAGAAGGCCACCACGGCCAGCGAGGGCAGCAGCAGGATGAAGCCCAGCACGGCAAAGGGCACGGTCTTGCCCAGCATCAACTGCCAGGAGCGGACCGGGCTGACATTGAGCTGTTCCAGGGTGCCGATCTCCCGCTCGCGTACAATCCCCATTCCGGTCAGCAGGACCGTGGTCATAGTGACCAGGATCGCCACGATACCGGGGAGCATGTAGAAGCGGCTCTCCAGGTTCGGATTGAACCAGACCCGCACGCGCGGCTCGAGCCGGAGCGCGGAAACCGCCGGAGCGCCTTTGGACCTCTTGAATTCGCCGCTTGCGCTGGTGAGCTCGGAGATGCTGCCGAGGACAATGCGCTGAAGGTAGCCCAGGGCCACGAGCGAGGTATTAGAATCCAGGCCGTCGGCCAGGACCAGCACCTGTGGCGCCTTTCCAGCCGAATAATCCTTCTCGAAGTCCCGGGGAATCGACAGCCCGACTGTCGCCCGCGAGGTCTTGAAATAACTCTTAAAATTCTCCTGCGAGGCTTCATTTGCCACCAGCCGGAAGCGCCGGCTCTGCATAACTTTCTCGACTAGCAGGCGGCTCAGTGCGCTCCGGTCGCCGTCGTGGACCACCAGGGCGACATTCTTGATATCGAAGGTGATCGCATAACCCAGGATAAAGAGCTGCACGAGCGGAATGACAAAAATTATCCGCATCATGTTGGGGTCGCGCAGAACCTGCAGGAATTCTTTCTTAATTATGGCTTTTATCGCTTTCATAGCCTGACAGACCTTTCAACTAAGACTGGTGCGGAATTTTTTCATGCCGATAAAAAGGAACACCAGGCCGATCCCGATCAGGAAGGCGAAATTGGGCCAGAGCTCGAGCCAGCCCGCGCCTTTGAGCATGATCCCGCGGATTATCTTCAGGTAATAGGTGGCCGGCAGAGCCCGGCTGACCAGTCTCAGCGGCAGCGGCATACTGTCCACCGGAAAGATGAATCCGGAAAGCATGACCGAGGGCAGCAGGGTGGTTACCATGGCCATGGACATCGCCACTTGCTGGGTCTTGACCGCGGCGGAGATAGTGATCCCGATGCAGAGGGCACAGAACAGGTAGCCGAAAGTCAGTCCCAGCAGCAGCAGGAGGCTGCCCTCCACCGGCACGCCGAACCAGAAATGAGAAAAACCGACTATCGAGAGGCATTCGAGAAAGGCGATCGCAATATAGGGCAGAACCTTGCCGATAATCACCTGATAGGGCCGGATCGGCGTGGTCAGCACCAGCTCGAGCGTGCCGACCTCCTTTTCCCGGGTGATCGTAACCGAGGTCATCAAAGCGCAAATCATCATCAACAGGACTCCGGCCAGGCCGGGCACGATGAATTTGACGCTCTCCAGGTCCGGGTTGTACAGAATCTTCGGCCGGATATCCAGGGGCAGCCCGGCCGCGCTGATTCCGGTCAGACCGCCGACAAAGGCTTCGAAATAATTCGAGGCGATAGTAGCGCTGTTGGCATCGCTGCCGTCGAGCAGAAGCTGCACCGCGGCGCCCCGGCCGGAGGCTGCATCCGTGGAAAA
>MFIX01000177.1 GCA_001780825.1 Candidatus Glassbacteria bacterium RIFCSPLOWO2_12_FULL_58_11
CACTGCTCCGGTCTTTTCCGTAATGCGCGCCACCGCTTTGTCGGTAACCACGGTCACCTCACCGGGAAGGTTGTCCCAAAGTCCGGGGACAATCGCCAGTACAGTCCGCCCCTCGACCGTTGCCAGAATGCGCCAGCTCGCCCCACGGTCCGTTGAAACCAGCACCCGCGAGCTAACTTTGTCCTGACGGGGAGCGGAAGCCGCGCTGTAGATCATCGCCGGAGTCAGGCCCAGGTACAGGTGGTTGCCGTCAGCCGGGTCCACCCGCACTTTAACTATCTCGCCGTCCGGCATCCCATCCCGGGTCTCGAAATCCTGCTCGGCGTGGTCGCCCACCATTCTTTCGGAAATAATATTTTCCGGAGCGGGATAGACCAGCCGCCAGCTCGCCCCGCGGTCCTCCGAGCGGTATAGGCCGGTGTTGGAAGCATAGATCACATCCGGATGGCTTGGATCGAACTCGAAATCCCGCACCACCGCGCGCAGATGGAACATCCGCCAGCTCTCTCCGCCATCGTGTGTTACATAGGCCCCGGTCATATCGCAGCGCAAAAAAACATTCTGCGGGTCCGCCGGATTGACTGTCGGCAGGAACATCGCCCCTCCCCCGCCGGGTCCAAGGACGCGCCATGAATTTCTTTCGGATTGGACTACCTTGGATTCCAGATTGCTTTCGGGAGCCGGAGTATTGCAGGCGATCATTGATAGAAATAAAATGAAAATCGAAAGAAAGGCGCGCGGGAAAATCGAGCGAGTGGAGGGTAAAACAATATGATTCGGTGTCATATCCAAGTTAGCTCCGGGCTGAAGTTAATTGGATCAGAAAAACCAAAGAAAAAATCCATTAGGATCGCAGATATTTGTGGTCGGCAATAAATCCACTTTTATTGTCGCATATTTTACTACAATTTTATAAATTGTCCAGCGATATTGAGGTATATTTATCGAACCCTCCTATCGACCTCAACCGGAAAACCACTGTGCCGCTATTGAATAAAGCCGGAGAGAAAATCAATCTGACGGATTATACCTGGCGGGAGCTGGACAGCCTGCCCGGCAAGGCGGAGCTCCGGTTCCTGCTGCCCCTCGGGGCCACCGAGGAGCACGGCTACCACCTGCCGCTGGGGACAGACACCTTTCAGGCGGTCCGGCTGGCCGAGGAGGCCGCCCGCCGGGTCCCCGGAACTATCGTACTACCAGCCATGAGCTACGGCCACTGCCTGGATACGATGAACTACTGCGGGACGCTCACGGCCGGCGCGGAGACAATCTGCTCGCTGGTGCGTGATATCGTCCAGAACCTCCACCGTCATGGCTTCCGCAAGCTGGTCATTGTCAACGGGCACGGCGGGAACAAGGGAGTGGCCGAGATCGCCCTGCGCGAGGCGCTGCTCTCGCTCAGCCCTCCGGGCCAGACCTTCTCTATGGATTTCAGCGTTTACTTGTTCAGTCCCTACGAAAAGATCGGGCCGCAGTTGAAAGGGATGCTGGAAGGAAAAGACTTTGGACATGCTTGTGAGATGGAGACCTCGGTGATGCTGGCGCTGGCCCCGGAAATGGTCCGGCTCGAGCTTGCCGGGGAGGAATACATGGACGGCGGCCCGGACACGCTATGGCGCATCCGGGACATGCGGACAGCCTCTGTCAGCGGAGTGCATGGCGCTCCGAATAAAGCCTCGCGGGCCAAGGGTGAAAAAATCTTCGAAATGCTGGCAGCCGGACTGGCGGATTTTCTCGGTCAAATCTAAACACTGTCCCCGCAATACCCCGCCGGAGTCGAAATGCAAAAATATCTCTGCGCGATCCTGCTGTCCTTTTTTCTCGGATTTTTCAGCTTTTCCCTTTCGACCGCCCAATCCCCGGCCGCGGGCGGCTCGAGCTTTCGCGGGGATATCGACGGAAACGGCCGGATCGACATTTTCGACCTGCTCGGGCTGCTCAAGCTTCTCGGCGGCGCAGAATTTTCCTCGGACAGGCAGCGGGAAATCGCCAATGTCGATAAAAGCGCGGACAGCGCGGTGAACATATTCGACCTGCTGGGCCTGCTGCGCTTGCTGGCCGGAGCCGAGCCGCCGGAGGTGATAGTCTGGGGCCCGCCGGAGCTTCTGGCTTCCATTCCGGCTAATGCTTCCGCCGGGGATACGATCAGTCTCGAGACGGAGAACCTGCCCCCCGGCGCGGAGGTAACCGTGCTGCTCGACGGTGCCGAATTCGCCTATCCGGAGCGCAGCGGAAACAGCCTGCGTCTGGCTCTTCCGGACAGTTTCGGCGGCGGTTTTTTCTCCCTGGCTGTGGGCGGCGATACGACCGATCCGCTCTTTGTCAACCTTCCCAACCTCAATCCGCCGGTCATCGCCGGCTGCCGGATCCTGCCCGCGGACAACCCCTGGAACCAGCCGGTAAGCGGTTTTCCGGTGCATCCGAACTCCGATAACTATGTCGATAATATCGGCCGGTTCGACTATTTGCATCCTGATCTGGGCCGCACCTACGGTATCCCTTTTGTCGCGGTCGGGGGCGGCCAGCCCCGGGTGCCCTTGACTTTCACTTATGCGGATGAGTGCGATCCTGGACCTTACCCGATCCCGCCCAATGCGCCGATCGAGGGCGGGGCCTCCTCCACCGGCGACCGTCATATCCTCGTGCTGGATTCGACCAACTGCATGCTCTACGAGACTTTCAGCTCTTATTATCAGAGCCCGGGCTGGGCGGTCGGCTCCGGCGCGGTTTTCGACCTCAGATCCAATGCCCTGCGGCCCGATACCTGGACCTCCTCGGATGCCGCCGGCCTGCCGATCCTGCCAGGTCTGGTGCGCTACGAGGAAGTCGCCGCCGGGGAGGTCAACCACGCCATCCGGTTCACCGTGCAGAACTCCCAGCGGGCCTATATCTATCCCGCGACGCACTACGCCTCCAGCTCCTTCGACCTCAACCGTCCGCCCATGGGCCTGCGGATGCGGCTCAAGGCGGATTACGATATCTCCCGTTTCACCGGCCAGTCCCTGGTGATTGTCAGGGCGCTCAAGAAATACGGGATTATCATGGCCGATAACGGTTCCGACTGGTTTATTTCCGGCGCTCCCAATACCCGCTGGAACGACAACGACCTGGAGCAGCTTAAATCCATTCCGGGCAATTCTTTCGAGGCGGTGGATGTCAGCGCCATGGTGGTGAGCGGCAAGAATGAGCGGCGGAACATCTGGCCCGGAGTGTCGGTTACCGCGCCGGCGGACAGCGCGAAATTCAGCGCGGGCGGCGCGATCTCCATCCGGGCCGAGGCCTACGACAACGATGGCGGCGTGGCGCTGGTCGAGTTTTTCCAGGACAGCATCAAGCTGGGCGAGGCGGCAGCCGAACCTTACGAATTTACCTGGAGCGGGGCCGCGGCCGGCAGTTACTCGGTCACCGCGCGGGCCACGGACAACGGCGGAGCCATGAACACTTCTTATGCGATAGCAATAACGGTCGAGTGAGCGAGAGCCGCGGCCTGCGTCTGGTTGAAGAAAGTATTCATTATAAGCGTGTTGAAATAATCACGCACACAGGTAATAGAATCGGGTTGTAGGGGCGACGCATGCGTCGCCCCTACGGCGCTTGGAAATGACCAGCCGCACAGGCAAATTTCAGCGCGCTTTAGAGGAGCACAAATGCAAAAAAGTCGTTTTCAAAGCTGTTTCCTTGCCTCATGTTTATCACTTTTGTGCTTCTCCGTCGCCCCTGCCGGGCTGGCCTCTTTTACGGTCGCGGAACCGGATTCCAGGTCAATAACTATCCAGACCGCGGCCTACTCCCTGACCATCCGGCGGGAACCATACAGCCTGACAGTCCTGCGCGAAGGCCGGCTGATCGCCGGCCAGCCGCCCGGGGGCGGCAGCGCCTTCGTGCGCAAGGGAGCCCGTTTCACCCTGGGCCGGGTCGAAAGTTTCTCCACAAGCGCCGAGGGATTGGTCCTCAAAGTGCAAAGCGGAGCAGACGGCGTAAGCGCCGAGGTCCGGCTCACCCTGTTCGAGGACAATATCCAGGTGAGCTGGGGCTTGAGCGATGAGCAGCCCTGCGAGAGGCTGGAGGAAAGCTATCAGCTCGCTTCTTCCGGCCACTGGTACGGAGGGAATGTCACCTCGGGCCATCACTGGCCGCTGGAGACTGCGGAGATCGAGCTCGACCCGTTCCTGGCTTCCAGCAACCAGACCGCGCCTTTCTGGCTCACCTCGAGCGGCGCCGGATTTTTTATCCAGACCTACCAGCCGCTGGGCTTTTCGATCAACAGGCAGGGCGACAGCCTGTTCCGTTTCAACGTCAAAAATTCCTCCCGCATGGAGTACCGGATTATCGCCGGCAAGGACATCGTTCAGGCCTACGACAGTTTCACCGCGCTGGCCGGGCGGCCCTCCGCGATCCCGCCGAAAGGCTATTTCAGCGAGCCGATTTTCAACACCTGGATCGAGCTAAAGAAAGAGGTCAACCAGCTAGGCGTGCTGAATTACGCCCGTACCCTAAGGGACAAGGGGTTCGGCTGCGAGGTTTTCATGATCGATGACATGTGGCAGTCGGCCTACGGCGACCATACTTTCAATGCCGCAAAGTTCCCTGATCCGAAAACCATGATCGACAGCCTGCATGCTCTCGGATTCAAGGTCATCCTCTGGGAAGTGCCTTTTGTCGATTTTGACGCCCGGAATTTCGAGCCGCTGAAAAAGAAAGGCTTCCTGGTACTCGACAGTAAAGAGAAAAAGCCCTGCCGCGTGAGCTGGTGGAACGGCGAATCGAGCCTGGTGGACCTGAGTAACCCGGAGGCCTTCCAGTGGTTTGTAGGACAGCTTAAAAATTTGCAGGAGCGTTACGGGGTGGATGGCTTCAAGCTGGATGCCGGGGATGCCGAGTACTACGATCCAGCTTTCCGCAGCTTCGGCAATGTCACCCCCAACCGCTACACCGACCTGTTCGCCGCGGTAGGCTCCTATTTCGCGATCAACGAGCTGCGGGTGAGCTGGCTCGTGCAGGGCCTGGGCCTGGTGGAGCGCCTGCGCGACAAGAACAACGACTGGAACCGGGCCACCGGCCTGGGAGCGCTGATCCCGCATGGACTGACCGAATCGCTGATCGGCTACGCCTATTTCTGCCCGGACATAATCGGCGGGGGCGAGGGCGGCGATTTCGAGTTCGCCAGGTTCAAGGGGATGGACCCGGAGCTGTTTGTCCGCTGGACCGAGGCCTCGGCACTGATGCCGATGATGCAGTTCTCCTATGCACCCTGGAACCTCGATGAACATTCCGCGGCGATCTGCCTGCGCTACGCCAAGCTGCACAGTAGTCTCGGCGATTATATTTACGGCCTGGCTCTCGAAGCTCGGCGCACCGGACGGCCGGTCATCCGGCCGCTGTTTTTCCGCAACCCGGAGGATGAAAGGACTTATACGGTCTCCGACCAGTTCCTGCTCGGTGAGCGCCTGCTGGTAGCCCCGGTGTTCACCAAGGGCGCGGTGAGCCGGGATATATATCTGCCCTCGGGCCTCTGGAAAGACTTCTGGTCCGGCGAGATTTTCCAGGGCGGAAAGGAACTGAAAGACTTTCCCGCGCCGCTGGACAAGCTGCCGGTCTTTGTCAGTCTGGATTGAAATTGATGCCGGGTAAGCTGCCGGCGGTTTGCGGTAGTAAATCTGAAATTCCAGGCTGCGATATACAAGGTGTAGGAGCGACGCATGCGTCGCCCCTACTGCTCAACTATCAGTCCACTCGGTGGCAACTCTGGTAAAATATTGTTTTTAACCGATTTCTATCAAAACGGAGCCTGTATGAAAAAACAAGCGTATTTAATTGCCCCTCTGTTTCTTCTTTTGCTGGCTGCTTCGCTCTCCGCCGCCGATCCGCAAGCGGATCGCGGGATATACGACATGTTCCATCACCAGGTGATCAGCCTGCAGGAGATGTCCTACAATTGCAGCGCGGCCGCGGCCCTGGTCATGCGCGATGGGAAAATCCTCTACGAGGAATATTTCGGCACGACCCATAAAGGGCCGGGCGCCGGGAAAATAACCGCCGATTCGCGCTTTCCGTATTATTCGGTGTCCAAGGAATTCGGCTGCGCAGTTCTGCTTTCCCTGGTGACCGAGGGCAAGCTGGGCCTGGATGACCCGGTGGTGAAATACCTGGATTATTTCAAAGGCCCGGGGCCGGGCGGCGCTTTCCCGCGCGAGAAAGTCACCCTGCGCCAGCTCGCCAGCCACACCTCGGGCGTAGTCCTCAAAGGTGAGAAAGAGCCTGAGGGGGAGCAACCCTTTGCCGGGGTCACTCTGGAGTTCGAGCCGGGCAGCGGCTGGCATTACAATGAGCTGGGGATGAAAATCCTGGCCGCAGTCATGCAGAAAGTCACCGGCAAGCCTTACGAGATGCTGCTCCGGGAGCGGATTCTAGAGCCCCTCGAACTGAAAAGCGTGGGCTGGGTTAACCCCGGCGACAACCTTGCTGGAGTGGTGTACACCTTTTACGGCCCGGATTCCTCGCGGATCGATTATTCCGGCAAACCCTATCCAGGCTCCGGGCTGTTCGGCAACATGCGCGACCTGCTCCGTTTTGCCCAGCTCTGGCTGGATGGCGGCAAAATCGGCGACAAGATGGTCTTTCGCAAGGAGCTGATCCAAGAGGCCTGGACCGACCAGGTCCGCGGCAAGGGGCCCTCGCCGGACACCGAATACGGCCTGATGTTCTGGCTCCTCTCGGACTACCACGCCGCTTTCCTGGCCGGCGCGGCACAGACTGTCACCGCCGTGCTGCCAGACCAGAACATCATCGTCCTGATGGGCCTGAACCAATGTGACGGCTCGCCGGGCTGGGGCCGGCCGCCGGTGGCCCACTCGCGGATCGCGCTGATGGGGATCGCCCTGGCCGACCTGTTGGACAGGCAGAGCAAAGGCGGACATTGAGCGGTTACGTTTTATCTCGTATAATTCAAAAAAACTTTTCCGTTTGTGTTTTCTGTAGGGGCATGCACCGTGCCCACTGCGGGTCCGCCCCTGCGTGGTTCGTGGTATTTTGCGAATAATGTCAAAGGAGCGTTTAAAAATCCCCAAATACATGAAAATCAAAACCAGTAAACAGATAACGCAGGTTGACTTGGGTTAATTATTTGAAATTTATGCAATTACCGTAGGGGCGACGTCCCGATAAAATCGGGATCGCCCCTGCAACCCATATATATTACCTGTACGCGTAATTATTTCCACCCGCTTTTAATAGTCCGAGTTAAAATGCTCTCCACCTGAAAGAAGGAGCAACGATGGGACTGGCCTCGGGAGTCGATATGGTCGTAGTCGGCGTGTATATGGTCCTGATGGTCGCGATCGGCGTGGTGATGTCGCTGTTCAACAAAAGCGACAGCGACTTTTTCAAGAGCGGGAACAAGATGCCCTGGTGGCTCTCCGGAATCTCCCTGTTCATGACCAGTTTCAGCGTCTACACCTTTACCGGAGCGGCCGGCCTGGC
>MFIX01000178.1:0-7983 GCA_001780825.1 Candidatus Glassbacteria bacterium RIFCSPLOWO2_12_FULL_58_11
TGGAAGTGCCCTCGGGCAAGCCCCTGATCGGCCGGGTAGTCAACCCGCTCGGACAGCCGCTAGATGGTAAAGGCCCGGTGGAAACCGACCGCGCCCGGAAAGTGGAATTCAAGGCCCCCGGCGTTGTCGGCCGCCAGCCGGTCAAACAGCCCCTGCAAACCGGTCTCAAGGCCGTGGATTCGATGATCCCGATCGGCCGCGGCCAGCGCGAGCTGATAATCGGCGACCGCGGCACTGGCAAGACCGCAATCGCCGTGGATGCGATAATCAACCAGAAAGGCCAGGGCGTGATCTGCGTCTATGTCGCGATCGGCCAGAAAGCCTCGAGCGTATCCGCGGTGGTGGAGCGCCTGCGCGCGCACGGAGCCATGGATTACACGATCGTGGTCTGCGCCACTGCCAGCGACCCGGCCCCGCTGCAGTATATCGCCCCTTACTGCGGCTGCGCGATGGCCGAGGAATTCATGTACGACAAGCAGGGCCTCTACGAGATTCACGACACTCTCTGCGTGTACGATGACCTCTCGAAGCAGGCCGCCTCCTATCGTCAGCTGAGCCTCCTCCTGCGCCGGCCGCCGGGAAGAGAGGCCTACCCGGGCGATGTCTTCTACCTGCACTCCCGTCTCCTGGAACGCGCGGCCAAGCTCAGCGAGGCCGAGGGCGGAGGCAGTTTAACCGCCCTGCCGATCATCGAGACCCAGGCCGGCGATGTCTCGGCCTATATCCCGACCAATGTCATTTCGATTACCGATGGGCAGATTTATCTCGAGCCCAACCTATTTTACGCCGGCGTGCGACCCGCGGTTAATGTGGGTATTTCGGTCAGCCGCGTGGGCGGAAACGCGCAGAACAAGGCCATGAAAAAGATTGCCGGAAGCCTGCGCCTCGACCTGGCCCAGTACCGTGAGCTGGAGGCTTTCGCGCAGTTCGGCTCGGACCTGGACAAAGCCACCCAGCAGCAGTTGACCCGCGGAGAGCGCCTGGTGGAAATCCTCAAGCAGCCCCAGTATCAGCCCATGCCGGTCGAGCAGCAGATCGTGCTGATCTTTGCCGGCTCCCGGGGCTACCTCGATGATATTCCAATCGAGAAGGTGCCGCGTTACGAGGCGGAATTCCTTGAGATGATGCGCACAACCCATGCCGCGGTGCTCAAGAAAGTCGCCGAGGAAAAAGAGCTGACCGAGGAGATCAACAAGGCCCTGGAAAAAGCGATCGGCGAGTTTACCGATAACTTCAAAAAGGCTCTCAAATAGGCAGCGGTCTGTTATCCGCCGGAGTATGTCTTAATTTATGGCCAAGCTGCGTGATATAAAAAACCGGATCCACGCCGTTTCCAAAACCCGGAAGATCACCCGGACCATGGAGATGGTGTCCACCTCGAAGATGAAGAGGTGGCAGAATGTGGTCCTCTCCTCCCGCCCCTATTCCGGGGCGCTGGAAGAGGTGCTGCGCCAGCTCAGCACCTCCCCCGAGGCCATGCAGCATCCCTTGATGCAGAAACGGGAGCCGTTGCGCAAAGCGGCCGTGCTGTTTATCACTTCGAACCGGGGGCTTTGCGGAGCCTTCAACATCAATATCTGTCGGAAAGCCTTACTGCTGCACGAGGAATACCTGGAGCGAAACATCGAGACCGAGTTGTACGGTATCGGCAAAAAGGGCATCTATTACTATAACCACCGCAACATTCCCCTGGCTTATAAAAACATTACCATTTCCGAGACCTGTTCCGGAGAGGAAACCCGGGAACTGACCCGCAGGCTGACCGGAGCTTTTCTGGACGGCCAGGTGGACCGGGTGGATGTGGCTTATTGCCGGTTCGTCTCCTCCGGACGCCAGGAGGTGGTCGCCGAGCAGCTTCTGCCGCTTACCGCCCCGGCGGGACCGGCCCGCGAGACCCGCGAGACCGATTTTATTTTCGAGCCCTCGGCCGCCGAGATTGTCGACACCCTGCTGCCGCTGTTCGCCCAGAGCACGGTGTACCGGATGATGGCGGAGAATATCGCCAGCGAGCAGGCCGCCCGGCGCAAGGCGATGAAACAGGCTACGGACAATGCGGATGAGATGATCACTTTCCTCACTCGCCGCTTCAACCGCGAGCGCCAGGCCCAGATCACGCGCGAGCTGAGTGAAATTGTCGGCGGCTCCGAGGGAATGGTTCACTGATCAGATAATAAAACTATCCGTAACACGCACGTACCTTCAGCAACCAAGCGAGGAATCCCATGAACACCGGGAAAGTGGTACAGGTAATCGGTCCGGTTATCGATGTAGAGTTCGAGCCGGACAAATTGCCCGATATATACACCAGTCTGATTATCGAGGATGAGAGCGGGTCGCTCGGCCAGCGTCTGGTGGCTGAAGTCCAGCAGCATCTGGGCCGCAACATGGTCCGGGCGGTTTCGATGAGCTCGACCGATGGCGTGGTGCGGGGCACGAAAGTGCTGGACACCGGCGGCCCGATCACTGTTCCGGTGGGCAAGGAATGCCTGGGGCGCCTGTTCAACATCCTCGGCGAGACGATAGACAACAAGCCGCCGGTAAAAACCGAAAAACGGCACCCGATCCATCGCGAGCCTCCTCTTTTCATGGACCTCGCCCCCACCACTGAGATTTTCGAGACCGGGATCAAGGTCATCGACCTGCTGGAGCCTTATGTCAAGGGCGGCAAGATCGGCCTGTTCGGTGGCGCCGGAGTGGGCAAGACCGTGGTGATCATGGAGCTGATCAACAATATCGCCCGCCAGCACGGCGGCTTCTCGGTCTTCGGCGGTGTCGGCGAGCGCACGCGCGAGGGCAATGACTTGTGGCTCGAGATGCAGGAATCGGGGGTTATCGACAAGACCTGCATGGTTTACGGGCAGATGAACGAGCCCCCCGGAGCGCGCCTGAGAGTGGGTCTTACCGCGCTGACCATGGCCGAGTATTTCCGGGATGACGAGCACCAGGACGTGCTGCTGTTTATCGACAACATCTTCCGTTTCACCCAGGCCGGATCGGAGGTCTCCGCGCTGCTGGGCCGGATGCCCTCGGCAGTCGGATATCAGCCGACCCTGGGCACCGAGATGGGCGAGCTCCAGGAGCGGATCACCTCGACCCGCAGCGGCTCGATCACCTCGGTCCAGGCGATCTATGTCCCGGCGGATGACCTGACCGATCCAGCCCCGGCGACCACTTTCTCGCACCTGGATGCGACCACCGTGCTCAGCCGCCAGATCGTCGAGCTGGGCATCTATCCCGCGGTCGATCCGCTGGACTCGACCAGCCGGATCATGGATGCCAACATTATTGGCGATGAGCATTACGCGGTGGCCCGCAACGTTCAGGAAATTCTCCAGCATTACAAGGACCTGCAGGACATTATCGCTATCCTGGGGATGGACGAGCTGAGCGAGGAGGACAAGGTAATCGTGGGCCGGGCCCGGCGGATCCAGAAGTTTCTCTCGCAGCCTTTCCACGTGGCGGAACAGTTCACCGGCCGCGCCGGTGCATACGTGACGCTCAAGGATAATATCCGCAGTTTCAAAGGCATGGTGAGCGGAGAATACGATCATATCCCGGAGCAGCTCTTTTACATGGCCGGCAGTATCGATGAGGTGCTGGAGCGTTTCGAGGAATACAAGAAGAAACTGTGATCCGGCGGAACGAATATTTCAGCCTGAGGCGGAAAGATGGTTGAGCCGTTCAAGGTTAGTCTGATCACCCAGGAGCGGGTTCTTTACGAGGGAAAGGTCAATTCCGTGGTCGCCCCGGCAGTCAATGGGCAGCTCGGCATTCTGACCCGTCATGCGCCGCTCATGGCCGCTCTGGGCAACGGCGTGCTTAAAATGCGCGCCGGAAGCGAAAAATCATACTATGCCGTTTTCGGCGGCTTCATCCAGATGAAGGACAACCATCTGATACTGCTCGCCGACCGCGCGATCCAGGCCACGGAACTCGACCAGGCGCTGGCCGAGGAAGAGCTTGCCCTGCTCGTGTCCAAATTGGAAAGCGGCAGTCTGAAGGGCGCGGCAAAAAGGAGCTTGCTCCGGGAAATCGATGAAGCGCGGGTAAAAAGCAAAACCGCCGCTCTGGCCGCGGAAGAGTCAAGATGAAGAAGATATTATTGCGGAGATTTATCTGACTGTTTGATTCGAGATATTATGAAGCACTGATAAGCTTTGGTAAATTAGATCCGTTTTCCGCTTATATCCGCTCACCCCGGAAAGTAATTTCCTGGTCCCCTTCATCGCCGCCGGCTTCCTCGACTTTCACCGGCTTACCTTTTTCAGGAGCCTCCGAGTGCTTTTCCGGCGCGGCCTGCTGCTGTGCTGCGGCTGCTGCCTTGGCGGCTTTCTTCTCCTCTTTGCGCTCCATATTACAGTAGCCCTGGAAAAACACGCCCTCCTCCACCACCAGCTTCTTGGCCGTGATATCTCCCTCCACACGGGCGCCGGTCTGGAGCTCGAGCCGGCCTGTGGCGATAACGCTGCCATCGACCCGGCCGCCGACAATCGCATTGCCGATAGCCATATCGCCCTTAACCTGGCCGGACTTGCCGAGAATCGCTACTCCGCTGGCGGTCAGCGAGCCATCGATTATCCCATCCACCCTGACTGTTCCGTTGACTGAGCACTCGCCTTTGATTACGGTCCCCTGGCCGATAATCGTATTTAACCGCTCGCCTTCTCTGTCGATATTTTCAGACATCTCATTTCCTTTTTCTGCGTTCAAGGTTGCAGGTATGGTAATGGATCGATGGGGTTTCCGTTCTGGTCAAAAATGGCGTAGTGCAGGTGCGGTCCGCTGCTCAGGCCCATGTTCCCGCTGTAGGCGATTACGTCGCCTTTTTTCACCCGGTCTCCGCTGTTTACCGCCAGACGGCTGTTGTGGGCGTAGAGCGTGCTGAAGCCATTGGCATGCTTAATCATCACGTAAAACCCCAGGTCTTCGTTTTTATCGGCAATACTCACCGCGCCATCCCCGGTCGCTTTTACCGGAGTCCCCTGTTTGAGGGCGATATCGATTCCGAAATGATAGATGTCGGGGTTGAACATGCGGCTGATATAACTTTTATCCGCCATCGGCAGCCCGTACGGTACCTTCGAATCCGTTGTCACGGACATCTCGGCCGAGCCCATCGAGGCGGTCCGGCTCTCTCCCAGAGGCAGGGTTTCCAGCGACGGCCCTTCCTCGCCGCTCTGTTCACCTGACCCTTCTATACTCGTTTCCTCGAACTTTTTCACTCCCTGGGCCAGTTGAATCTTGGCCACCAATTGGTCTATGGATTCCATTTTATCTGTCAGGTCGTGGATTTTCTGTTTTTCGAGGGCCAGCAGCTGGTTTTCGGCTTGCAGGCGATCATAATCTTTCGCCTTATTCAGGATCGGTCTGAGGTAAATCAGCGATCCGACCACTCCGCAGAATAGCAGCACTGCAGCCACGGAGATCAGTTTCAGCGTGCGATGCCGGATCCGGAAGCTTCGGACCGCAGCCCCCGGAAAGGGGATAATCATCAGGGTCAAATATTTCATTCTCCGCCTCCCGTTTCAGTCACTCACCGGCGGCTTGTCGGTCCGGGACAGTTTTTCAATCCGCCGGGACCTGCAGCAATTCCATCAGTCTCTCGAATTCCTCAAACGAGTAAAACTCGATCTCGATCTTTCCCCGCCCGTTGCCCGCTTCCCTGATTCGCACCTGGGTGCTGAGAGTCTGCCGCAGCCGGTTTTCCAGATCGTCGATAAAAGCCTTACGCCCCGCTTCGGCGCTTTTTGCCGAACTCCCGGCTTTGGATCCGCTGGAGGTCAGGTTCCTCTCGCGGATCATGATTTCCAGCTTTCTGACCGAGATATCCCCTTCGATAATCTTGCGGGCCAGCTCGATCTGCTCAGCCTCATCCTCGATCATCAAAAGCTGCCGGGCATGTCCGGCAGACAAGGCTCCCTCGGCCACCGACTGCTGGATCACCCTTGGCAGCCGCAGCAGGCGCAGGGTGTTGGCCACCGTGGCCCGGTCTTTCCCTACCCGGTCGGCGATCTGGGCCTGGGTCAGGGAAAATTTTTCAGCCAGCACCTGATAGCCTGTCGCCTCTTCGATCGGGTTGAGGTCCTCGCGCTGAAGGTTCTCGACCAGGGTCATCTCGAGCAGCCGGGAATGGCTTACCTTGCGGATCAGGGCCGGAATCTTTGCCCAACCCAGCTTCTTTACCGCCCGCAGCCGCCTTTCGCCGCTGATCAGCTCGTAAGTCCCATCCCCCCGGTCATTGACCACCACCGGCTGGATCAACCCCTGGGTCTGAATCGAGGCGGCCATCTCGGCAATCGCCTCCGGGTCGAAAGCGCGCCTGGGCTGAAACGGGTTGCGGCCGATTTTTTCCACCGGGAGGCTGTTCTCGCCGCCGGGCGCCGGAGCGAGAGACTTCTCGATGGGAAAAGCGCTGCTCTCGGCATCCGCCTCGTCGATCAGCGCGCCGAGTCCTCTACCCAGCCTTCTTTTTTTGCTCATTCTCGATCAGTTCCCGGGCCAGCTGCAGGTAAGTTTTCGCGCCTGTCGAAAGCGCATCGTAGAGCACGATCGGCTTGCCGAAACTCGGCGCCTCGCTCAAGCGAACGTTGCGGGGGATTATTGTCTGATAGACTTTATCGGAAAAATAATTGCGCGCCTCCTCGACCACCTGATGCGAAAGGTTGAGCCGGGAATCGAACATGGTCATCAGGATACCTTCGATCACCAAGTCCGGATTGAGCCTTTTGGTGACCAGCCGGATCGTGTTCATCAATTGGCTGAGCCCCTCCAGCGCATAATACTCGCACTGGATCGGTATCAGCACCGAATCGGCAGCGGTGAGCGCATTCAGAGTCAGGATACCCAGCGAGGGCGGGCAATCGATAATCACGTGACTGTAAGTTCCATTGATCCGGCTGAAAGCCCTGCGCAGCCGCTCCTCGCGGCTCTCCATCCCGACCAGCTCGACCTCCGCCCCGAACAGGTCCGTACTGGAAGGCACCAGGTCCAGGTATTCGAGCTCCGTGGACAAGATCACCTGCTCCAGTTCCTGCTCGCCGATCACCACATCGTATATGTCGCGCTCGACCTGCTGCCGGGCCACGCCCATGCCGCTGGTGCAGTTGGCCTGCGGATCGATATCCACCAGCAGGGTCTTCAACTCCGCAACCGCCAGCGAGGCCGCCAGATTGATCGCCGTGGTGGTTTTCCCCACCCCGCCCTTCTGATTGGCAATCGCGATCACTCTGGTCATCTGATTCGCCATCCAGTAATTTTAGCTTCACGAGTTGATAACTTCAAGTATTTTCCGAAAACCGATGCTATTCCGCTTAATATCCACATCTTACTTAACCATTAATATTAACACTTTGACTGCGGTTTGAAAAGAAAAAACTCCGGGCAGTGTTAACTCTCAACGAGTTGGAATATAACAAGTTAAAGGAACATACCAGGACACGCCGGGCCGGCAGTTGATCCGGATGGAAACATCGCGCCGGAAACCGACTCGCCCGCCGCAGGCTTATTGCAGGTTTTACCGCTCCTTAACCAGACTAATAGGACTGTCTCATCCTGGCAGATTAATAATTCTCAAACTCGGTTGTCGGCTCAACCATTGTTGAAAATTCGAACATGTTATTCTTTCAATTCTTTTCAGAATTCCGCTACTAAGTGATACGAATGCCTGAACGGGAAAGTTTCAAATAGAAAAAGAAAATATTACCACTCTCCAGGCCGCATGTTACAGTTTCGAAAGCAGAAAAATGCAGGTCATTTTCAAGCCCGAATTCGTGATCCTGAACAATGCCCAGGATGCAATCGTCAGGGCGAAAGCTCTCCGGCACATCAAGAATGTACCATATCTCGATCAGGAAAATATAATCACCCTGACTGGGAGGCCGGCCGGAGATTCCGTGGAGGGGGCCGATTACCTGCTTGGCCGGCCAGTGGCAAAGACTAGGCTCGGGCAGGAGGTGGAAAGGCTGCCAGGCCTTAAAAGGCAAT